>NZ_QRMC01000005.1:0-227220 GCF_003472525.1 Collinsella sp. AM10-26 | reverse complement strand
ATCGCAAGAAGATGACGGGGCGGAATGTCAATCCTGGTCTAACAGAGCCTTTTTTAATCCCCGTCCCAGAAAAATCATCGACGAACGCACTACTTTGCGCTGGTGAGGACACCAGTGGTGTCGAAGGCCGGGGTGAAGCTCTCGTCTACCGCGCCGCCCTCTTGCCAAAACATCGTCGTAAAGCCCAGGTCGTCGGCATGGTCGAGCACCAGCTCGTACTCCTCGCGCGTCACGGCGCGCGCCAGGTCGCCGCCCTGCTCGCGCATGAGTGCATTGGGCGTGTACTGGTTCATGACCGAGATCGGCACGTCGCCCACCGTCTGCCACACCAGGTCTAACACGCGGCACGAGTCATCCGCATGCCCCGGCAGCACCAGGTGGCGCACGATGATGCCGCGCTTCATGAGCCCGCCCTCATCCACCAGCTCCCCCCCGCGGCGATCGATCTCGCGCGCCATCTGGGCCAGACCCGACACGGCCACGCGCGGGTAGTCCTTAATATGAGAAAGCGACTGCGCAAGCCCGGCATCGGCATATTTAAAGTCGGTGAGCCACACATCGACCAGGTCGCCCAGCGCCGCCACGGCACTCGCGCGCTCGTAGCCACTCGTGTTGTAGACGATCGGGATGACCAGCCCGCGCGTCCGCGCCGCAGCAATCGCGGCAGGCAACAGGTGCGCATAGTGCGTCGCCGTCACCAAATTGATGTTGTTGGCACCCTGGTCCTGCAGTTCCAGCATAATCTCGACCAGGCGCTCAGGCGAAATCTCAAGGCCAAAATTGCCGGTCGAGATCTCGTGATTCTGGCAGTAGATACATTTGAGCGAGCAGCCGCTAAAGAAGATCGTGCCCGATCCGGCCTCGCCCGAGATAGGCGGCTCCTCCCACATATGAAGTGCGGCGCGGGCCACCTTGAGCGTGTCGTTAGCACCGCATACGCCGCGCGCGCCCTCATCGCGCGCCGCACCGCAACGGCGCGGACACAAATGGCAGGCGGGCGAAAAAAGTTCGGTCAACGACGTCGGCATAAAAACATGCTCCAAAACAACGATTCAGCAGCTCAAACGTAAAGGGCCAGGCCGCGTAGACGGCTCCGTCCCTAAGGCGCCGTAATCGTCCGACACGATTTTTGTAATGTCAAGACTGGAATCCACAAAGTGCCGCTTTATGATGTAGGTATTCCGCCCCCCGCGGAGCAACTGGGTGAACCGTCGCGTTTATTTAGGGAGCCCACACAGTCGTACCTAGTACAGGTATCCTTCGTTGTTAAGGACGCTGGAACAGTCGATGAGGGCACCCACCTGTTTTAGGTGGGTTCATTTTCGTAACGTGGGGGGTGGTTTTCTTTTGCCGATTTTTCTGAATACCGCCACTGCAGGCCCCACATGGACGCTCAGTGGCATCCAGCAGAATCCCCACCAACATCCCAATATCTGGTAAGCGCGTGATAATCGCACGGTGCAAACCTCCGCACCCCCTCGGTCGAGTATCATGGGTCAGCTACGCCTTTTTTGCGCAGCAACCTTTGACCTTTTCCTTCGACGCTTGGCGGTTTTTAGATTCATGGCTTTATCCCCGAGCTACATACCGTATCTATGCGTGGCAGCGGCGGCCTTTATCACGACCTTCCTCACGGTGCCCCTGGTCAAGCGCTTGGCAATTAAGCTCGACGCCGTCGACTATCCTTCTAAGCGCCGCATCAACACCAAGCCCATCCCGCGTTTGGGCGGAACGGCGGTGTTTTTGGGCCTGGTCGTTGCCTGCATTGTGCAAATCCTAGGCACCTGGCACCTAGGCTGGCCGCCCGTCCTGGTACCGCACCCACGCCTTCACATTAGCTATCCCATGCTGGCGCTCTCCTTTACCGTCATCTTTGCGACCGGCGCTATCGACGACGTCTATCAGCTCAAGCCCAAACAAAAACTGGCCGGTCAGGTACTCGCCGCGCTCATCGCCTGTATCGGCGGCTTGCGGATCGTCGTCATCGTCAACCCGTTTGCCCCCGGCGAAATCATGCTCGGATGGCTCGCCTACCCCATCACCGTGATCTATCTGGTGGCATTCACCAACATCATTAACCTCATCGACGGCCTCGACGGCTTGGCCACGGGCATCTGCGGCATCGCATCGTTCACCATGTTTTCGATGGCCGTTCTCTCGGGGCGCATCGACGCCGCAGCGCTCTCCATTGCGCTCTTTGGCGCCTGCCTGGCCTTTTTGCGCTACAACTTCAACCCCGCAAGCATCTTCTTGGGCGACTCGGGGTCGCTGCTTCTGGGCTTTGCGCTGGGCTCCATCTCGCTGCTCAACGTGAGCCGCACCGCCGCGCTCACCTCGCTTATCATCCCGCTCATCGTTGCCGGCGTGCCCATCATCGACACGTTTAGCGCCATCGTGCGCCGCAAGCGCGCCCACATTAGCATCGGGCAGGCCGACAAGGGCCACATCCACCATCGCCTGATTCAGGAGGGCTACAACCAAAAGCAGGCCGTACTGCTCATCTATGCCTGGTGCATCATGCTTTCGGCCGGCGCCGCCGCCATTAATCAGGTCGAGGTCCCCATGCGCGTGCTCATCTTTACCGTGCTCGCCATTGGCTCGGCAGCCTTCGCCAAGCACCTGCACCTGTTTGAGTCCGTGCTGCGCCACCATTACAACAAGCGCACGCACGAGGACGAGCTGGTAACCCCCGACGACCCCGCCTTTAAGCAGGAGGAGCAGGCGGCGGAAGAGCGTAAGGAAGAGCGGCACCACAGGCGCTAGGGTTTGCTGGCGAGGATGGGCTAGGCGTTGGCAGCCGTTCGCGCGGACGGCGTGACGGACATGAAAGCCGGCTCCCGACAGTCCCTCACCCACTCACGCCCACCCCTCAATAAACACGCTATCATCAAGACCTGCGAACGAACGTTAGGAGCAATCATGCCAAACGAGAACAGCTACGAAGTCGCGTTGCAAAAGAGCAACGCCATTCGCGAGGGCCTGGCCAAGACGCCCGAGAAGTTCACCATGCTCACCGGCGACCGCCCCACCGGCCGTCTGCACCTGGGCCACTACTTCGGTACCCTCAAGGGCCGTGTTGAGCTGCAGAACATGGGCGCCAAGACCAACGTGCTCATCGCCGACTACCAGGTCATCACCGACCGCGACACCACCGAGCACATCCAGGACAACGTGTACAACATGGTCATGGACTACCTTGCCTGCGGCATCGACCCCGACAAGACCATGATCTACGCGCACTCCGCCGTGCCCGCCGCCAACCAGCTCATGCTGCCGTTCCTGTCGCTGGTCTCCGAGGCCGAGCTGGCGCGCAACCCAACGGTTAAGGCCGAGATGGAGGCCAGCGGCCATGAGCTCACCGGCCTTTTGCTCACCTACCCGGTGCATCAGGCCTGCGACATCCTGTTCTGCAAGGGCAACGTCGTGCCCGTCGGCCGCGACCAGCTGCCGCACATCGAGCTCACCCGCACCATCGCCCGCCGCTTTAACAACCGCTACGGCAAGGTGTTCCCCGAGGTCGACGCGCTGCTGTCCGACACGCCGCTGCTGCCCGGCTTGGACGGTCGAAAGATGAGCAAGAGCTACGGCAACGCCATCAATATTTCGATGACCGCCGAGGAGACGGCCAAGCGCATCAAGAAGAGCCAGACCGACTCCGAGCGCATGATCACGTTTGACCCCGAGAACCGCCCCGGCGTGTCCGGTCTGCTTTCGACAGCCGCCATCTGCACCGGCCGCTCCGAGGTCGAGATCGCCGAAGAGATTGGCATGGGCGGCTCCGGTCAGCTTAAGAAGTACGTGACCGAGGCGGTCAACGAGTACTTCGCGCCGATCCGCGAGCGTCGCCAGCGCTATGAGAACGACCTGGACTATGTGAAGGACGTGCTGCACGAGGGCAACCGTCGTGCCAACGAGATTGCCGAGCAGACCCTGGCCGAGGTTCAGGACGCCATGGGCATGGTGTACTAGTCGAGAGCAATAAACAACACTCAAACTAAACCGCCGCGATGAGCACAATCCTCGTTGCGGCGGTTTTGTTTTCTTCAGAGGTCGGTCGCCGAGATATTCAGCCGCTTGGCAGAACCCCTAAGTCGCAAGCACCTTGAGGCTATATACTGTTAAGCAATGACACCCTATTGTTTAACATGCGGCAGCTTTTACGGCAGACCCGACCGACCGGAAGGAGTCCCATGAGCTCAGTTGCATTTTGTACCTGCAACGACCGGAAATGCCCATTTAACCCTGTCAACCACGACAAGGGCTGCACACCATGTATCGCTAAGAATCTGCACGAGCACGAGATTCCAACGTGCCTGTTCAACGCGATTTCTCCCGATCGGCTTGATGCCGATAAAGACGAGTGGTCGTGGCAAGCGTTCGCGCGGCATGTAGAAGCATATCTGGGAAGCGACAGCCCAAGAATCCCCGCAGGCGAAGAAGCGCCGCAGGGATTTACCAAGATCGGTTGCTGTAAGCGGGACTAACAATCAAAGTTAGTGCCCCCCTAAAACCAAACGTCAGTACCTCATTATGGGATAACAGACCTGATGGGTTTGCCCCATGCTTACAGGAAAGAAACCACCACAAAGGGGACAGGCACCTTTGTGGTGGTTTTAGCCACGGCAGAACCGTTAGAGTCCGGCAGGCCAGCGACAGGCGCCCAGATCGACGTGCATGTCGTCCTTAAACGCCACACCCTCCCCTAGCAAAAGCTCACGTTGAGCATCGGGACCGCCAAAAGCAAAACCCTCGCAAATGTGCCCGTCGGCAAACACCACGCGGTGACAGGGAATCTCGCCGGGGCGCGGATTGCTGTGCAGCGCATAGCCCACAAAACGCGCGCTCCGCGGACGACCGGCGAGCAGCGCCACCTGGCCGTACGTGGCGACCATCCCTTCGGGGATCTGCTCGACCACCTCGTACACCCGTTCAAAAAAGCCCTCAGACGCCATTGCTCACTCCTTTCCATCCGGAAAAGCATAAACCACCACAAAGGTGCCTGTCCCCTTTGTGGTGGTTTATGGCAGGTCGGTTAGTTGGTAGGCTGGAAGAAGGCTATGGCTACGGCGCCGGGACCTACGTGGGTGCCGATGGTGGCACCGATGGTGTGGACGGGCAGCTCGCCCTCGATGTGGCCAGCCCACAGCGCCGCACTGTCCTCAATATACTTCTTGAGCACCGCATCCGAAAGGCCCGTATAGCCGAGCGCCAACGGCATGGAAAAGTCGACGCCGCCCGCCTTTTCGACTTTCTGGTTGAGCAGGTTACGGCCGTTCTTAGAACCGCGTGCCTTGCCCAGCTGCACGATCAGGCCATCCTCCACAGCCACCACGGGCTTTACGTTGAGCAGCGTACCCACGGCGCCCGCAGCAACAGACAGTCGACCGCCGCGCACCAGATACTCCAGTGTCTCGAGCAGGCCGATAACCACAACTCGGTCGCACACGGCCTCGACAGCCGCCACAATCTGCGCCGCACTGCGGCCCTCGTCCACCAGGCGCAGGGCATACTCAACCAGCACGCGCTCGCCCAAGGTCACGTTATTGCTGTCCACGATAAACACGTCGCCGCCCGGAGCCTCGGCAAGTGCGGTACGGGCGCTCTGATTGGTGCCCGAAAGCTTAGCGCCCACGGTAATAATCACAGCCTCGTCGCCGGCCTCACGTGCTTCGGCAATCGCCTGCGAAAAGGCATACGGGTTGACCTGGCCGGTCATGGGCAGCTCATCGCGCTCCACGAGCATCTCGTAAAAACGCTGGTGGTCGATGTCGACGCCATCCATGTACACATCGGTGCCAAAGGTGACGGACAGCGGCAAAACGGCCAGCGCCGGATGCTCGGCCGGCGACATATCGCTTGCGGAATCGGTAATAATGCGGACAGACATAGTTGATCCTTTCTTGCGCGGGCCTCGCGCAGGGAATTTTGACAGCAATGCCCCGGCACGGCGAACGCGCTCAAACGGGACTCTGCAGTTGTTTATCGGAAGCAAATGCCCCAGCGGCTCTACAGCTCGCGCAGGGTGTTGAGAATCGTGCGCAACGACGCGTACATCTGCTCGCGCTGCTCCACGCCCATAGTCTTGCCGGTGGTGTCGAGCACTTCGCGAATAATGCGATCGGCCTCGTTCATGCTCTCGCCACCCAACGTGGTCAGACGAACCGGGGCACGGTATTTAACGGCAGCATCGCCCGAATCTTCGACCTCGACGTAGCCGCCCTCCTCCAGATGCGCCAGCGTGCGCGAGACAGCGGCACGGGTCACGCCTGCCATGCGGGCGAGGTCGGCCCCAGTCAAGCCGTCCTTGCTGCGCTCCAGATAGTACAGGCACATAACATCGGAGCCCTTGAGGCCCAGCCTTGCGCCCTCAGATGCCTTAATGCGCTGGATCTCCTTGTAGAGACCGCTGATCAGTCCGACAAAGTCCTCGAAACGTGTCTCGTCGCTCTGCTGCATGGGAGACAACCGCCTTTCGCTTGCATAATGCTAACGAGTAAACATCTTAGCCGTACTCAGCGACCGGCAGCCCCACGCGCCCCATTTGTTAACCCATCAACATAAAAACCACCACAAAGGGCACCTTTGTGGTGGTTTTGAACTCGCGGCGATGCTAGAGACGAAGTCCCAGCAGGCCGCGGCCGCGATGACGGGCCTCGGCGGGCACCTGGGCGTGCGGGCCGGCGGCCTTGACGGACTCGGGCAGGTGTGAGTACTTCTTCTCGAAGTTCTCCTCGAACATCACCGCCAGGTTGTGCGCGGCCTCGTCGTAGCGCGCGGTGCTCTGCCAGTACTGGCGCGGCACCAGGATGCCGTCGGGCACACCGTGGCACGTGGTGGGAATGTCGACGTTAAAGATATCGTCGTGCACGAACTCGCTGTCCTCGATGGTACCGTCGAGGGCGCGGGCCACCAGGGCGCGCGTGTAGGCAAGCTCGATACGATGGCCAACGCCGTAGCCGCCACCGATCCAGCCGGTATTGACCAGGTACACGCGCGTGCGGCCGTCGGCAATGCGCTCGCCGAGCATCTTGGCGTAGACCATAGGGTCGAGCGGCATAAACGGCTCGCCAAACAGCGAGGAGAACGTGGGCGTGGGCTCGGTGACGCCGACCTCGGTGCCGGGGATCTTGGCCGTAAAGCCTGTCACAAAGTGATACATGGCGGCATCGGCCGTCAGGCGCGAGATGGGCGGCAGCACGCCAAAGGCATCGCAGGTCAAAAACAGCACGACGCTCGGGGTGGTGCCCATGCCCTTGGTCCACGCGTTGGGGATATGCTCAACGGGATAGGCCACGCGCGTATTGTGCGTGATCGAGACGTCATCATAGTTGGGCTTGCGGTTCTCGTCGAGCACCACGTTTTCGCAGATGGCGCCAAAGCGAACGGCGTTGAAGATCTCGGGCTCGTGGAACGCGTCCAGGCCCTCGCACTTGGCGTAGCAGCCGCCCTCGATGTTGAAGATGCCCATGTCGGACCAGCCGTGCTCGTCGTCACCGATCAGCAGTCGCGTGGGGTTGGCCGAAAGCGTGGTCTTGCCGGTGCCCGACAGGCCAAAGAACACCGCGGTCTCGTGCGTGACGGGATCCATGCTGGCCGAGCAGTGCATGGGCAGCACATCGTCCTCGACAGGCAGCAGGTAATTCATGACGCTGAAGATGGACTTTTTGATCTCGCCGGAATAGCCGGTGCCGGCGACCAGAATCACGCGTTCCTGGAAGTTGATGACCACGGCGGCGCTGGAGTTGAGGCCCTTGAGGGCAGGGTCGCACTGGTAGCCAGGGGCGGCAAGCACGCAAAAGTCCGGCTCACCGGTGCGCGCAATTTCGCGAGCGAGCGGACGGGCGAGCATTTGCTTAATGAAGAGCGCCTGGCTGGCACGCTCGCAGGCGACGAGCAGGCGACGCGTGTAGTTGCGGTCGGCACCGGCCATACCGCGAGTGACGAACACGTCGCGCTCGTTGAGATAGTCGACGACGCCGGCCTTGATGGCCTCGTAGCTCTCGACAGACAGCGGGCGGTTGACGGCACCCCAGGCAATCTTGTCGTGCACATCGGGCGTGTCGACGATAAAGCGGTCGTTGGGCGAGCGGCCAGTACGCTCCCCCGTCTCTATCACGAGTGCGCCATTGGACGCCATACGGCCCTCTTCGCGGCGGATGGCGTGCTCGACGAGCTCCGCGGCGGGTAGATCGACCAGCAGACGGGGCTCGTTCTCGGCGGGATCTTCGACCAGCGTAATGCCAAAGTTGGACAGAACTTCTGCAGGGGTAACACCAGGCATGGGGCCTCCTTTAAAAACGCGGCACGTGGACGCGGCGCGCACTTTACTCACATAAAGCCCGTTGTACCCGATATGCAAAAACGTTTTTGCGGCAACCGCGAAGCACCCGCCCAACGGTCAAAAATCGCACGCAAGCGGCCTAGTCATTGGGGACGTTCTTAAACGACTAGCCATTCGGGACATTCTTGAACAGGCAACAACCAAGGAGTGTCCCCAGATGCCGGCACTTAGGGACGTTCCCAAAGTGCCGGCACATAAGGAACGTCCCTAAGTGCCAACTATAGCGGCAGGCCTTGGCCGAGCATGGCGATGGCGCTCATGAGGACCAGCATGCCGGCAGCGTAGGGCAGCACCGCGCCCAGGAGTTCAGCGTCCTTACCGCGTACATGCACGGCGGCCAGGCCGATGGCGAGCGTCTGCGGCGAGATCATCTTGCCGGCGGCGACGCCAAGCGCGTTCAGCGCGACCATCCAGTAGTCGCTCACGCCCAGCGCGGCGGCAGCCTGGCTCTGGATGGGGCCAAACAGCATGCCTGAGGACGTGCCCGAACCGGTCACGAACGCACCGACCGCGCCGATCCACGGAGCCAGAATCGGGTACAGGCCACCGGCGACCGCAATGCAAAACGCGCTGATCGAAGAGATCATGCCCGCATAGCCCATAACCTTGGCACAGCCCAGAACCGAAAGCATGGTAATGACCGTCGGCATCATCTGCTTGACGGTCGCGGCCAGTACCTTGCCCATCATGCGCGGCGAAGCACCCTGAATGGCGCCGCCGACAAACGCCGCCAGGAAAATCCAGACGCCCGGCGTGTTGATCCACGAAAACGTGAGCGTGCCGGGGTTCTCGCCGCAATACACCTGCACCTGGCTCGCAAACGGTGCGAGCGCAGCATGCACGGCAGGCACCAGGTTAGACGTTCCCAACAGCAGCACAAAGATCAGGATGAAGCACGACCAAGCCGAAAGCGCCGACTTAGCGGTGAGCTGCTCGCCGGCCTCGATATTCATGTGGAAACGTGCGTCCAGATGCCCCGACTTCTCGGCACGCATGACAAGCGCAGCTGTCAGCGCGAGCGAAACGATGGAACCGACGACGACGGCAAGCTCGGGACCCACAAACATGGCAACGACCAAGGCCGCGCCGACAAAGGACACACCGGAAAGCAGCGCCACGCCGGCAACGCCGTGCAGACGCTCGCTTACGCTCGCTACGTTGCCTTGATCATCGGCGACACGGCCCGCGACCAATACAATGAGCAGCGGCATCACCACAAAGAACGGTGCGAGCTGCACCAGCTGAACGGTCGCCAAATGCAGCGGGTCCAGGCCCACCAGGTCGGCAACGGACACCGTGGGGATGCCGATGGAGCCGTAGGGCGTGGGCACGCCGTTGGCCAGTAGACAGATCAGCACGGCAGGCACGGCCCCAAAACCAAGGCCCGCGAGCATGCCGGCGGGAATGGCAACGGCGGTACCAAAGCCGGCCATGCCCTCCATAAAGCCGCCGAAGCACCACGCCACGAGCAGCGCCAGCAGACGACGGTCGCTGCTGATGGAGGTGATCATGCTGCCGATCACGTCCATGGCACCCGTGCGCACGCACAGGTTATACGTAAAGACGGCGGCGATAATCACGAGCACGATGGGCCACAGGGCCATCAAAAAGCCCTCGAGCGAGGCCGTGGCTATCTGCGCCGTCGGCAAATGCCACCACGCAAGGGCAAGCACGCACGAAAGGACAAACGATCCGATAGCGGCTTTCCAAGCTGGCCATTTAAAGCACAGCAGCATCACGACAAGCCAAATGATCGGCACAAGAGCCAGCAGGAAAGCGGCGACGTCCATGGTTCATAGCTCCTTGCTACCGCGCGGGCGGCATAGGGGTGTCACAAAACTTCATCAGGATACCGCACGTTTGCCGACAAATTACAGCCGCCCGCCGAAATTATTGAACAACCGGTTCAAAAACACGAGCGGACGCCGTCGCGTCTATACTAGAGCGCAGTAATAGAAAGGACTCGCCTTGAGCATCACGCCCCTCGACAGCATTCGCCACGCCATCGCCCGCCGTAACGGCGTCACCGACCCCACCGTATCGGGCGGGGCGCACGGGCAGGGCGGACGCATCGAGAACGGTCTATTCCCCGCGTCTCACACCGCCGAGGAGCTCGCACGCATCCAAGAGCTAAGCCAACGTAACGCCGGCGGTCCCGACAACGGCCAGGCCACACGCCGTCGCCGCGAGCGCGATCGCCAGCCCCATCCACCGCATGGTCAATGCCTGGTGGAACCGCCTGCTCGGAGCCGTCTACGGCGGCGGCTTCTCCGCGCAAGAAGCCGAGTACGAAGATCACGCCACCCATCGCGACTACCTTTGGAATACCCTGGGCACCGCCGTATGGGGCATGGCGTTTCCGCTGCTCACCATTGTGTCGACGCAGCTCGTGGGCGCCGAGGAAGCCGGCAAGTTCTCCATCGCCTTTGTCACCGGCACGCTCATCATGATCGCGTGCAACTACGGCGTGCGCAACTTTCAGGTCTCGGACATCGACGAAAAGACGTCCTTCGCCTCCTACCAGCTCAATCGTTGGATCTGCGGGGCCCTAGCCTTGGGCTGCGGCCTGCTCTATAGCAGCGTCCGCGGCTATGACGCGCATATGGCGACGATCGGCCTTGGGGTCTACCTCTACAAGGTCATCGACGGCGTCGCCGACGCGTACGAAGGCCGCCTGCAGCAAGCCGATAAACTCTACCTGGCCGGTATGAGCCAAACGCTGCGTTCCGTTGGCGTCATCGCGGTCTTTGGCGTTGCCCTGCTCCTCACGCGCAGCATGCCCATCGCAGCCATGGCAATGGGCATCGCCGCGATCGCCTCACTTGTGCTGATCACGGCGCCGCTCGCCCTGCTCGAGACCGAAAAATCACGCCGCATGAGTCTGCGCGAGGTCGGTCACCTGTTTGTCCAGTGCGCCCCGCTTTTTGGCGCGCTGTTCCTGTTCAACCTTATCGAAAGCATGCCCAAGTTTGTGATGGAAGGCACACTGGCCTACAAATATCAGCTGTACTTTAATGCCCTGTTCTTTCCGGCGCAGGCTATTTTGCTGAGCATTGGATTTATCTATAAACCGCAGCTCCTGCGTCTATCGAGCATTTGGGCGAATCCGCGCAAGCGTCGCCGCTTTGACCTGATTATTGTTGCCGTTATGGCGCTGATCGTAATCATCACCGGAGCGTGCGCCGCATTTATGGCAGGCCCCGGCATCCCCATCATGAGCTTTATGTACGGCCTTAACTTTGAGCGCTACCGCACGCTGGCACTGCTGATGGTTGTCGCCGGCGGCGTCACCGCGGCAATCGACTTTATCTACGCCATCATCACGGTGCTGCGCCATGCCGGCGACGTCACCAAGATCTACCTGATTTGCTTCGCCGTAAGCGTGGTGCTACCGGTGATTCTGATCAATCTGCTCGGCCTGATGGGCGCCGTCGTGAGCTACCTGGCGGTCATGGCCCTACTGCTGGTGTTGTTGATAATCGAGTACGCCCACATCCGCCAACGCATCGAACGCGACCGCCACCCGTACGGCGCCTAAATGGTGCAATGGGGGGTCTCGTTGCGGACGATTTGCGACACGCAAAACTAAGTGAGTAGACTTTTGCCGAATCCCTGACCACACCGGCAAAACACAAGTCAGTTACCTGCGGTTTTGTTGAGGCAAATTTGCCGGCTGCTCGGCATTTCCAAAAAAGTCTACTCACTTAGCCAGCGGGCAGCCAAAAAAGAACCGTCGCGACGTCGTTTGACTCCGTTGCGACGGTTTTTCGAGCATTTTCGCGCTGCCGCGGACGCAGCCGCTCCTCGTTTCTAGCGCTTACCGAGCAAGAAGGCGCTACTCTCCGAAAGTAGTCAAAAAAGCCCCGTCCCAAATTAGCTACCCTTTGCACCGATTATTCGCCCGGATTGATGTTCGCGTAGAACTCGGCCCCGTCGTCTAGGCGCAGGATACCTACGCGGCCAAACTCCGACCCAGTGGCGGCGGCGCAGTCGATGTCGATGCGATCGGGCACGCCGGCGGTATCCTCGCCGCCCAGGCGCACGATCTGCCCGCGGCCCGACTCCTCATCGAGCCCCGCCAGGCCGCCGACCTCGCAATAACGCCCGAGCGACACCGTGGGCGTGTGGCCGCTCACCACGACCGGGCCCTTGCCCTCGACAGAAAGCAGCCCCGTCGGCGCATCCCAATAGCCATGGCGAATCCACAGCAGGTCATCGGACGACTGCACCGCAAGCATCTGCTGCAGCAACTCGGCATCGGCATCGACCGCTCCCCTGCCGTTGCCGCAATCGACACCGTGCTCAAGCAAAAACGCGCGAGCAGCCTCGGTCTGGATGCCGGCATGCACCAGCAAATACGGGCGCTCGGCAGTCTGGGCCACTGCATAGAGCGGCAGGGCGGCAGCCCAGCGGATCAGCTCCTCGTACGCCTCAAATTCCATGTCGTTGAGCTGCTGACGGGTAGTCCAACCGCCGTTGATATCCCAGGTCTCGGCATCGAGCGGATCCTGGCCAATGATGGCGTCGAGCATGATCTGCTCGTGATTGCCCTTGAGCACGCGAGCGTTGGGCAGCGAGCGCACAAGCTTAATAACGCCGACCGGATCGGGCCCGCGATCGATCATGTCGCCCAGCACATACAGCGTATCGTCGGACGCCAGCGAAATCTTGGACAGGGCCTCGTCAAGCGCACGCACGTGCCCGTGAGCATCGGATGTCACATAGATCGCCATGGAACGCCTTTCCCTGCATTGCGGCCGAAGCCCGATGCCACGACTAAAACTTCAAGTTGAACTTAAACGTTATCCATTGTACTCCGTTGCAATAAAGCTGGGAAGGGTTGCATGCCGTCAACGGTCGCCAGTGCACGCCTGCCAACCCGCACCGCTCACGCCACACCGCCTAGCCCAACGCCCCGACCAGCGACGCTCGCGTCGCAGCCTCATGTCGAAAATGCGCACGCCCGCAATCCAGGCCCATAAACCCACCACCTTTGGGTACAAATAACCGCAGACAACTGACCGTGCCACGCCAACCATCCAGGAGCGGACACTATCCATGAACCAGATACTTCTCTTTATCGGCCTCGTCATCATTTTGTGCCTGACCATCAAACCCGTCGGCAAAAAGCTCCCCTTCCCCACCCTGCTCATCTTTATCGTGCTCGGCATGCTGCTGGGCGTCAACGGCCCGGCGCGCATCGACTTTAGCGACTACGCGCTCACCGAAACCGTCTGCAGCACGGCGCTGCTGTTCATCATGTTCTACGGCGGCTTTAACACCAATATCGACCGCGCCAAGCCCGTCACCGCGCCGGCGGTGCTGCTGAGCACACTCGGCGTTGTCGCCACCGCCGGCATCACGGGCGCCTTTGCGCACTTCGTGCTGGGCTTCGACTGGATCGGCGGCTTGCTGCTGGGCTCGGTCGTGGCGTCGACCGATGCGGCAAGCGTCTTTAGCGTGCTGCGCGAGCACAACCTGTCTCTGAGGGACGACACCGACTCGCTGCTCGAGGTCGAATCGGGCTCCAACGATCCCGTCGCCTATATGCTCACCGCCGTGCTCGCCACCCTCGCGGCCGGCGGCAATATCGACATTCCCGTGCTGCTGGCCAAGCAGATCATCCTGGGCATGGGGCTGGGCCTTGCCATCGGCTGGACATCCAGCCGTCTGATTGAACACGCACACGCAACGGCGGAGGGCGCGCACACCATCTTTTTGTTTGCTGTGGCAATCGTGGCCTACGCGCTGCCGAGCTATCTGGGTGGCAACGGCTTTTTGGCCGTATACCTGGCAGGCATTGTGCTGGGTGCGAGCGACATCACCGGCAAGGTCGAGATGGCGCACTTCTTCGATACCCTCACCGAGATGGCCGAGATGACCATCTTCTTTTTGCTCGGCCTGCTCGTGACGCCCGCCCGCCTGCCGCAAATGCTGTTGCCGGGCCTGGCGCTCATGGCGTTTATGCTCTTCGTGAGCCGCCCCATTGCCGTTGGCGTGCTACTGGCGCCCTTTAAGACGAACCCTCGTCAGATCGCGCTCGTAAGCTGGGCGGGCCTGCGCGGCGCGGCTTCGGTCGTATTTAGCCTCTTTGCCGTTGTGGCCGGTGTTCCCGGTGGCCACGACCTATTTGACCTGGTGTTTGTGATTGCCGTGTCGAGCATTGTGGTGCAGGGCTCGCTACTGCCGGCGGTGGCAAAGAAGCTCGACATGATCGACGCGGAAGGCGACGTGCGCCGCACCTTTAACGATTACCGCGATGAGGGCGGCATGTCGTTCGTCAAGCTTAAGGTGGGCGCGGGCCATCCGTTTGCCGGTCGCTCGCTCGCCGATATTGGCAGCGTCACGGACATGCTCGTGGTCCTGGTGCTGCGCGATGGCGCGCACCCGGTGCTGCCCAATGGCGATACCGTGATTGAGGAAGGCGACCTGTTGGTGATGGCCGCGCCGACGTTTGAAGAACGTGCCGAGGTTACGCTGCGCGAGGTCACCGCGACGCCCCACGGCCGCTTAGCTGGACAGCGTCTGCGAGACGTGCCGCAAGGCAAGCATCCGTTTATCGTGGTGATGCTCAAGCGCGACGGCCAAACGATCATCCCCGACGGCAACACCCTCATATACGCCGGCGACGAAGTCGTCATCGCCACGCTGGCATCGTAGCGGCCAGAGGCAGTAATATGGCAAAGGGCAGTCCCTTTGTCATATTCCCATACCCGCAGGTAGATTGACGAACATGTGTTTGGTCATTATAATTTCTACTTGAATAGACTCCTCGTCTCGTGGTATAAAAGGGTTGCGTTCCTTTATGGAGGGCAGTCAAGGGCCGGGGGATCCCCCCGGCATTTTTGTTTTTAGGGAGACTGCATCATGAGGGAGCTTTCCGTCTTCGTCGACGAATCCGGCAACTACGGAGGGCAAAGCGCTAAGTACTATCTCGTTACGCTTGTTTTCCATGACCAGTCAGCGTCAGTTGCTGAGATTATTTATCGCTACGAACACGCGCTTAGATCGCGTGGGCTTCCCGATATCCCCCTGCACATGAATCCCCTGATGCATGGCAATGAATCCTACAGGGGCATGGGCACCCACTTGCGGAATCGCCTTTTGTCGAGTTTTGCAACATTTGCCAACAAATGCCCCGTCACATACATGACGTTCAGCTACCAAAGAAACAAGTTCAAAAGCGATGCGACTATGTTCGCAAGAATGCGTCGTGACGTAATCCTCTTTTTGTTCGACAGACTTCAGTGTTTCCAAAGCTATGACGCTGTCAAAATCTATTACGACGACGGGCAAAACGAGGTAACGGCCATCCCTCACGCCGCATTCGAATACGTCCTCGGAAAGCAGACGGTCATTTATAAAGAATGTGACCCGAAGCTCTTTAGGCTGCAGCAAATTGCTGACTACATCTGCGAAATCGAACTAGCGCAAATTAAATATGAACACTCCGAGCAATCAAATACCGAGCAAATCTTCTTTGGAAACTATCGTGATTTCAAGAAAAATCATCTTAGAAAGATTCGGGCGAAACGTCTCGTGTAGACCCGGCGCGCGGCTTCTGCTATAAAGATTCCGGTACCCTCGAATAGGGGGACCTCCAAGAGCCGGGGGCTGTCCCCCGGCATTTTTTATGTGTAACGTTGCCGAATGTGACAAAGGGACAGTCCCTTTGTCACATTAATAGTCATCGTCGACAGCAAAGTCGCGGAGATCGAGGCCTTCGCGCTCGGCTCGTGCCAGCAGCTCTTGGGGCGACTCGTCCTCGATATCCACTACGTCGAGCATAGCGGCCGGAAAGCCCACGCCGGCCGCACTCCCTGCGCGGTCGAGCAGGCTCTCGCGCAACTGGTCCACATCAACGTCGATCTTCATGGTGAAACCCCCTACCGGATCAGGCCCCTACTCAGCAGCGCCGAGCACATTCACGGCTGCAACGAAAGCCGCAACCTGCTTGTCATCCATCTGTGTGGCCAAACGCCCCACAGGCTCGTCGTAGGCAAACTGCACCTTATCGATAAAGCAATCCCAAGCACGCTCATCCACACGCACAGCGTCCTCGCAATACTGGCTGAGCTTTTTGAGTCCATACCAAAACGCATTCACATGGCGCACAGGATCCTCGTCCAGTACACCATCGTAGCGCCGTCCGTTAAACTCACGCATGCGCGCCACGGCAACCTCGAGCGAATCGCCGCCGTCGGCCGAAGCCTCGTCCACAAGCTCGGGAATCGTAACTTCGCGCCGAACATTGTGCCTGGTAGCACCGTCGTACTCGCCCACCAATACGTCTTCGTCAAGTCGATCATCGTAGTCGAAATAACTACTGCCGCGGCAAATCCCATGCGGCGAACCGGCACCAAAGGCACAGAACAACCCGCCGTCGGCAACAACGCGCCTATAGGTCTCAAACGACTTCTTAACCTGAGCGAGCAACTCGTCAAGCTCCCCGGCATCGCACCCCGTCTCGCACGTAATGCAAACAAGTCCCGGCAACGATACCGGCTCCACCGTGCTCCCTGCAACGCGGGCAGCGCGTTCGGCCCGATACGCTTGGGCTGCCAAGCGCGCTCGCTGCGCGGCACCGCGCACGTTAGTAAGCTCGCGCTCCAGCGCCACATCGCCAGCCACATCGCTCGCAAACGCGTCAGCACCCTGCGGGCCGGTCGCACTCAGCTCGGACTCAAACGTCGCCGTGATCATGCCGGCAAGGTCCGTTGCGTCGGCGGCACAACGCAGCTGCTCCAACTGCGTGCACAGCAGATCGGCATCCAGGGGCACCGCATCCACAACGCACACGTCACTCAGACGCGCCGCGCCCTGCAGCACCAAAGCCCCCGCAGCATCGTACGCCGCACGAACCCTGTCCGCCGTATTGGCACGCAGCTTTACCTCGATAAACGCAAGCGTCTGCTCCAGGCGGGCCAACAGCTCGGCCTTGTCCTCCATACGCAAAAAAGCAGCGTAGCGCCGCTCCATCCGCAGCGGCCCAACAATGCCCGCCTGCTTGCGAGCGCGTGCAAGCGCAGCGCTCTCAACACGGCGAACATACCCGTCAACAGCCCGTACGGCAGAGTCGTGCGCGGCGCGCTCAGCAGCCTCGACGCCCCTAAGCACACCCAACAGCTCGCGGGAGCGCGCCTTACGCACCAACTCCCCGCGATCGTACTGTTCAAGCGCCGTCTGACGCTTGGCTACCGACTCAAAGCCAAACAACTCATCGAGCAGTTCGCCAGCAGAACGTTCTTCCGCCATGGCAAGGCCTCCTCACGCGCAGCGCGCCAACATGCTCGCGGGCTCACGTGCGCATCAAACGCCTCGCGCACGCAAGCCCGCACGCTCGCATTCCTATAAATCCAACGCCTTCTTCGCAGCATCGACCGGGTCGCCATCCATGTAGAACACCGGGCTCAACCCCGAGATAATCTCGGAGGAAACGCTCTGCAGGCCCGCGATGGCGCTCAGCGGCAATATCACGCGCTTGGCGCCGGCGTTTTTGGCCACGCGCATAATGTCCTCGAGCCCGCGGATCTCATCCATAGAGCCCGACATGCGCAAGATTCCCGGAACCGCTAGCGCGGACATCACCGGGCGGTTGCACGCCGCGGAGCACAGGCCCACAAACTCGGCAAGCGAGACTTCCTCGGACAGGCCCTTGCTCTGCAGGTCGTTATAGAACAGCAGATAGTCCTTGGAGCCAATGTGCATGCCCGGCGCCACACGGTTCGCCAGGTTCACAAAGTTGTCAAACGCGGCTTCCAGCGTATCGCGCACCGGCTTATTAAAGGCAACGCCCTCGTGCTTAAACTTGCACTCGCCGGCAACGGCCTTGTTCTCCAGCTTGTACACGGCAACCTCGCCGCCCTGCGACCTACCCACGCCAAACACGTGACCGGACAGCAGCGGGCCATCGGGAATCAACGTATCCTCGGACTGCTCGGGCACACGCACCACGTGCACGTCCTGCGGATTGTCGGCATCCATATAGCCCAGGTTGACGTCGATAAACTCGACGCCCGCCATAATCTTGAGCTGCTCCTTTACGCGGCGACGGCCCTCGATAGCGTAGTCCAGCAGCCAACGAACGTCGTCCTTGTCCATAGCCTCGTCGGGGAACAGCAGCTTGGCCAGGCCGCTAAAGGACTTGCGCACGGCGATCTCGTCACGCTTGTTAAAGTCGCTGTTAAAGCGGAAGTAGCGATCGATATGATGCGTAAAGTCCTTGCGGCGCATCTCCTTGCAAAACTCCGACAGACAGTCGGTGATTAAGCCGTAATGCCCGGTCAGCAGGCTCGAACGCATCTTGGGAATCTCCCAGCCCGGCAGGTAATAGTGGATACGGTCGAAGAAGGCCGAATCGTTGTTAAACTCCGGCGGGAACGGATCAAACAGGTGCGTGGTCTTAAGGACGTTTTGCACGGTGTCGTTGATGTTGCCCTCAAAAACCATGGAGGCATCGGCGTTAATCTGGTCGCGGCCGCGCGCGTAGCTGCCACTCGCCATATAGTCCTTCATGATCTGTACGGCGTTGGTGTCCTTAAAGCGCATGCCGGCGACCTCGTCGAACGTCACGCAATCCCAATGGCCCACCAAGCCCACGCGGTCGGCGCGCATGGAGTTCATACGGCCGAACAGGTTGGCCGTGGTGGTCTGCCCGCCCGAAAGCAAAATGGCGTAGGGCGAAACCTCTTTGTAGATATGGCTCTTGCCGGTGCCGCGGGGACCAAGCTCGCACAGATTGTAGTTGCGCTCGATCAGCGGCACCATGCGCTCGATAAAGTGCAGGCGCTCCTTCTCCGAAAGCTCGCTGGGCTCATAGCCGGCAGAGCGCAGCAGCATGTTGAGCCACTCGTCGCGCGAGAAATACTGACGTTCCTCGATCATAGCGTCCAGGTCCAGGTTGGGCATCTGGATAGGCGTGAGCGACGCCACGCTAAACGGAGAGTCCTCGGGTCCGCGCTTTTTGCGCTTGGCCTTGGAGCGGCGCGGCGCATCGTCGCCAAAGACCTCCATGCCAAACTCGTCTTCCTCTTCCATGGGACGACGATACTCGATGCTCATAATGCACCAAATACCACCCTGGAGAATCTTGGAATAGTCGCGCACGTACTCGGCCGGCATCACAAACGGCTCAATGGTCAGGTTGGCAAACGACGCCACGTAGATGTCTTTGTACTCGTCGAGCTTGGCCGTCACCTTATCGATGATGGTAAAGCGACCCAGCTCGCGGATTTTGGACTTAATGCGCTCGGACTCGTCGGGACGCACGTAGTTATCGGTGAGGATCTTGCGGATGCGCCCCAGGCCCTCCGCCACGGCGTCCTCGTCGTCGGTTGAGCAGTACATGCCCAGCAGGTACTCCAGCACAAAGGTGGGCACGTTGGCGCCGCGCTTCATGAGGGCCGTCAGGTCCTTGCGCACGATCTTGCCGCCAAAGTGCTCGAGCAGCTTGCCGTCCAGCACATCCATGTCGTAGCCGTCGTCCTCGGGAGCCTCGGCCACAGCCTGGGCATAGCCGTCGGTCGAGGACTCGTCCTCGGCGGGCGCCGCAACCTCATCGGGTACCGCGGCCACCGTCGGCTCCGGGGCAGGCGCGGCAGCCACGGCCTCCTCTGCAGACACCGCAGCCTGCACCGGCACATTCACATCAATCGAGGGAACTTCCCACAGATCGTCGTCATTGCCATCAAACATAGGGCACACTCCTAAAAACCAAAGTCAGCAACAGGGGCAAACGAAACAGCGATGGTGTACGTCTCGCGCCAAACGATCTTGCCCGTCTCGCGCTCGCGGCAGACCAGATAGTACGGACCCTTGGCCGAGAATCCATCCGCTGCATGCAGCGCAAACTTGGCATGCACCACGCGCTCCTGCGAGTTAACAGAAGTCTTGTTGGCATGCGCCTTGACCGTATCGCTCACCTCGTTGCCACTTGCATCGGTAAACACCAGCTCGTACTCGCACGGCAAGACCTTGCCTTGGGCAGGTTCTTCCTGGATCAAGTTGACCGAGAAGAGCGAGTTGGTCACTCGACGTCCCTCACTCAGCACGCGCAGCGTCGCTGCGCGCGTATCGACAAAGTCCTTGGAACCCGAGCGCGCACGCCAAAATCCGATAACGGGCACGCAGAGCTCCTGCAGGCTCATGCCGCCGTGGACGTAGTTGTTAGTGCCGCCGGGACGCTTGAAGTGCACGTTCTCGCGCGGGGCAAATCCCTCAAAACCGGCACCCAAACGTCCCATGTCAACATTAACAAACACCTCGCATGCCTCTTCCGAAAGCTTGGCCACGGCCTCGTTGGGCACCACCAGATGACGCTTGCCGTGCATGACAGGAGCGTCAAGGAAGGGAAGGTCTGGCTTGCCGAGCATCTGGCACTCGCTGAGCTCCCGACGCGTGTAGATAAAGCCGTGGTCCGCCGTTATAACGACACGCGCACCCGGGGCGTCGGTGCACACGCGGCGTGCAAACGCGACAAGTTCCTCCACGGTGTCCGCGCAGGCATCGAAAACGTCATCCTGCGTAGCGGCCTTCTCGCCCGTGGCATCGATCTTGTTGTGGAAGAGATAGACGAGCCTAGAGTCTTTGAACAACGCTTTACGCTCGGTTCCCACCATGTTGAGGTATACGCTCGAGCGCAAAGCGCGCGCCGTGGGCTCAACATGGGCAAGCACGGCCTCGCGCTGCGGAGTCGTCGCAGTTGGCATGCCGTCAACCAGCACAA
This sequence comes from Collinsella sp. AM10-26, assembly GCF_003472525.1. NCBI lineage: Bacteria > Bacillati > Actinomycetota > Coriobacteriia > Coriobacteriales > Coriobacteriaceae > Collinsella > Collinsella sp. AM10-26. The sequence goes on along the minus strand of NZ_QRMC01000005.1, from coordinate 206,155 downwards.
ACGAACCATCCGCTGCAAGCTCAAGCGCTTGGTGAGGCAGTAGCGCGGGCATGCCCACCTCGGTAATGGAGGGAAAGACCGCCTGCATGCTAGAGACCTTGACGTTGCCGCCGCGCTCGCGCTCGAGCAGTGCCGCAACGTCGCGGGCCGCCTCATAGCGCAGCGCGTCGCTCACGATAACGACCGTCGTTTTGGCAGAGCCCACAAAGGTGGGCAACACATGCCAGTAGAACTCATCCTGCCGTTCGGGACCCTCGATGTAGCCGCAATCGGCCCACTCCCCTTGCGCAGCGGTCGCCCAGCAGGCATTGGCGTCGGCCAAGAACCAGTTGCTGTAGAGATTCTCCGCCCAGTCCACCACAGCTCGGGCAGGCTCCTCGAGCACATCGCACTCGGCGGAGCGCGCCCGCAGATACGCGGTGCACATATGGCGATAGGCAGCGTCCATGGCATACCAATCGGACGTGTAGGCATCCCATACCTGCTGGGGTTGCGCCAGATGGAACCCGCCCGCGTGTGCCTGCCTAAACGCGCACATATCGGCCACAGCGGCAAGCAAGTCAAAGTAGCTCTCGACACGACGGTACCAGCTTAGGTCGCAGCGACGAGCAGCAAATGCGCGCGCATCCTCAACACGGTCCGCGCCCTGGGCAAACGAGCAGAACAGCTGCGAGAGCACGGCCTCATTGACGCACGGAAACACATCAAGCGAGGCCAGCACTTCGATCGGCAAGGTCTCGAACCGTGCAAAGAGTCCGCGGGCGTCCTCAACCAAACGGCAAATCTCAAATAGGTCCTCGCTCGATGCCTGGGTATCGGCTGTCTGGTCCCACGTACGCACCGCCTCAAGGCAATAGGGCCCGTAGGCGGGAGCCACATGGCTCTCAAGCCCCTTGAGCGCTCCCTCGGGAAGCGCGGTGGATGCCGCCGTAAGGAGCACATGGGATGCAAGCATAAGCAATGAGTCACGCTCGTAAAGCGGCCCATCAAACCCATAGCAACGCACGATGAAGGCAGAGAGCACATCACGCACGCAGTACTTGTCCACCAACTCGGCCAGCGCCTCGGGGCCCTCGTGCAGCAGCGTGGTCATACAGCCGCGCAGTACAAACGCGGGCCGCGCGTCGACAAACTCTTTACCGCCAAATATCACCGCAAGGATGCCGAGTTCGATATCGGATGCGCCCGAGGCGTGCGGAACACACGCGGCAAACTTAGCACAGCGGGTCTTGGCATCAAAGAACGTCTTGTGCTCGCGCAGGCTCTCGCGCACGGCGTCGATATTCTCGATGCCCAGCTGATCGGCCAAAAGCGAAAGATAGTCAGCCTGGAACTGATCGGCATACAGCTCAACATCGGCAAGCCAATCACCCTCAAGCCTGCCGCGCGGGCAACGGCGATACAGCAAGATATCGCTCGCAAGGTCATCGCGGTTGATGAGCTTCTTGACGGCAAACATACGGCCCTCGCAGGCCTCAACAAAGCGCACCGGGCGCTCAAAGTCACCGTGAGCAGGCATTACGCCGGCATCGGCCCCCACGCCGTCGAAACCCTCGGCAGCCAATCGCTCAAACTTAGGAGCAAACTCGCCGTCTGCATCGTGCCAAACCACCACACGGCGCGGCGCGCATGAGGACAACGGCTGCAAAAATCGCAGCTTGAGCTGTTCTTCTACATCGATCTTGGGCATGAATATCCTTACCATATCTGCAGTTACTTAATCTTTGCCAGCACATCCTGAAACTTGGCGTAGTTGACCTTGACGCCGTCATCCAGGTCGATCTTAATCATCTGGTCTGCCAAGTGGTGCAGTTTCTCCTCGTAGGCAATGGTCTCTTTGAGCTGGTCGTTGAGCTTTTTGATGCGCTTATCCAAGCGCACGCGCTCGCCGCGCTCGGCACTGACAAGGGCATCGTTGGCATAGCCGATCTGGGCACGGTAGCGTTCTTGCTGCCCATGCACATAGTCGGTGCGGATGCGAGCCAGCAGGTCGGGCTGGTAGCGATGCATGTAAACAAGGCACTTGAAGCCATTCTTCTTGCCGCTGTCGAACAGCCAGTAGATGGGACGCTTCTTATAGGTCTGGCAGTGGTCCTTAAAGAAGTCCTTCAAAAAGTAGGAGCGGATTACCTCGCGCGAGGTACCCTTGCCGCCGACCGCTTCGGCAATAAAGGCCAGGTTCTGCTCGAGTGTCTCCTCGCCGTACACAGTGCGCACAAAGTCGATAAAGTAACGCACAATGTCATCGTCAAAGTACTCGTCGTCGGTGATGGGCAGCACGTTGTCGCTATCGGGCATAAAGGTCACATGCGCGGGATCGGGCATCTTGGCCAAGTAGTCGTCAACCGTGGCACCCTGATCGGCCAGAATCAGCCCGTCCACATCCAGCGAATAGCGGCCAAACATGCAGCCCACGGCATAGCTTATAAGCGAGGTGATCTCGTCGCGCTTGGTACGCACGTATTTGTTGCCCTTATAGCTCTCGGGAATCTCGTCGGCGGTATCAAAGATGCGCGCCACCGAAACGTACTTATCCTCAACCTCGATGGGCACCTCCCCCTCCATGTTGTAAATCTTGGCAAAGATTCGGTTGAGCTCTTCCTCGTTAGCGCGAAGCTGCTCAAAGCGAGCATTGACCTCGGCCTTGCGAGCCTCGTATTTTTCTTGAAGTAAAGTGGCCATGGTAGTCCTTCTCTAATGTTGACCCGAAAACCGCACTCAAGAGGCAACGTTGAAGCCTTGATTGCAGATAGAAGTCGAATAAATCGCGTATTATGCGCCTCTCTCTTGTGATATATACAAACGAACTCAGGGCGCGCATCAGGAAGCGTCCCATCCCTCAATTTGCTCATCTACAATTCGAAGCATGTTCTCAACCGCTTCTCGCCACGATCTGACCGTACTAGCCTTAATACTCTCGGTCTTACCAGACTTCTTGTTTAAATCGACTTCATGAACTATTTTGTGTCGACGTTTAATCAGGTTCTCAATTAATGATTGATTCTTAAACTGAGTTAGCGAAATCCCGATCTTGGAAAGCCAGCTGCATATCTCCGAGTATTGGTTAAAAGAGACCAATGAAAGCTGTGATTCGATTGACGATTGAATCAAATCTGAAACCTGTTCATTCTTATATTGAGCCAGATCCCTAAGCGTAAATTTCTGAGCTCTCTTTTGAGCAGAACCAGGCAACGAAATGCCTTCGAGTTCTTTTGAGTCCGCCCTATCGAATAACCAGTCGGATAGCATCCCCCGAACATAATCTTCCTGAGATCCGTGAAGCAGAACAACGGCAGCCCTCAATATGTCAGCAGAACGTGCATCTTGCTTGGTGCTAACCAGACGTCTGGCTTCTTCCTTTTGTAAAATTTCATAAAGAGCGAGAAGGCTGTCAACGCGAGACAAATTGTCTTTAAGCCTATTAAACCGATCCGTAGACATTTGCCACCTACACCAAAGGATGACGTTTGAAATCCCAAGAGGTCTCAAACGAATCCCAGTCAAATTCGGATGCTTGGAGCGATTTCTGGACCAATTCTAAAACTTCCTCATTAGAGGAATCCATCCCGTGGACAGGGATACGTTTAAGGTCTCCAACTTCATTATTAAAAGTCTGGCTCAACGCCAGCTTAATATATTGCGCTGTAGAGCTATTAAGCAGGCCAAGAATGAATAACCTGTCTTCCTGTTTAACCGGAACAATGTAATAGCCCGCTCCGCCACAAATAGAATTGTCCGAACAATTTCGAACACTAATCGGACCACTTGTAAGCGCTGACCAGGTTAACACGCCGTTTTTATGATAAAAACGTTCATTTTGGACACGGGCTTTTGCTTTTCCATTTTTGTCCCTATTAGTCTTAATCTCATGCCCATCATCCAGCCAATTAACAACATCTATCTGATTCCCTGACCACTTTCTGTAGTCACCCCCATCAAGCATAAAGTGCCACTTCGCTCGAGATGGATCTCCCGTAACGCCTAGGACGTCCCGATTCGAACACTCGAACCAGCATCGAACGAAAAGATCGGTATCGCCGCACTTTAGCCCTTGCGCTAGTGAGCTGATCACAGACAATGGCGTTCCTTCCTTGAACGAAAGACGCGCCCCTTGTCCAAGCCAGTAGGCTATGGGGGTGCCGGGGATTTGTTTGAAGGTCTCGGCGTCGCGGCGGTAGAACCAGCCGCAGCCGGGGTTTCGGATCGCCTCGAGGGCCTTCGGGGCCTGGACAGCAGCACCAACGAAGTCCGAAAGGCGCACATAGCCGCCCTTGTAGCCCTTGACGAACGAATTGTGGAACGTGTAGGTACAGATGGGCACGGTCGCGCCAGCGAAGCCCGAGTACTCAAGCTGGATGAGAGAGGTTAGCGTTCTGTTGTCGATAATCTCGTTGCGGAGCTTCTCATAGCTTCCGATGAACATCCAGACGAAAGGCGACATGACTCCGCACTCGCCGTGGTCCTTGGCGAGACTGAACATGCGAACGACAAAGCTGGAGAAGAGGTCGCTCTTCACGTCGGGGTAGTTCTTCTTGATCCACTTGCTCATGAATGGATTAAAGCTGCTGCTGCCCATATACGGAGGATTCGCCACGACGCAGGTAAAACGACGGGACAGTTTCTCGCAGATGGCGGCAGCGCATTCGAGCTTAGTTTTGGTCGCAGAAGCAAAAAGATCGTCGGAACAGCTCACGGCGGCGGCCTTAAGCTCGTCAATCTCGTCCTCTGAAGGATTAAGAAGCGAGCCGATCTCGCCCAAATGGCTCAGTTCCTCGGCGAGCTTCTTGTTGCCCGGCAGCTCATCCTCCCCCAGCGGAATGCTCGTGAGCACGGTAACATCGGCGCGAACGCCACGCCTAAAGAAGCGACGGTCGTGCTCGCGAGCGCACATGGCAAGCGCCAGCTCGGCGATCTGAGCCGCACGGGGATCGATCTCCATGCCAGCGAGGTTTTTGGTCAGGATAAGCTCCGGGATCTCGCGCTCGCGGTAGCCGCGCTCCTCGTACATGGCAAAGAGCAGCTCAAACGCATAAACCAGGATATGGCCCGAGCCGCACGCTGGGTCGCAGAGGGTTATATCCTCGGGGCTCGAGATGTGGATGAAGTCCTCGTGCTCAGCATCGGGCGCGATGTAATACTCCATGCGCTCGCGTAGCGAACTCCCCGGATTGTTGAGCATCCACAGACGGCCGAGCGAGTTCTCGACCATATAGCGTACGATCCACTCGGGGGTGAAGAGCTGCGTGGCGGGCGCGATGTCCGCCGCCGCTGCCTTGCGCTTGGACTTGAAGAACTCGTCTTTGACGTCGGCATTGTAGTACTGATACATCCAGCCCAGAACGGTCACGCCCTCGCGCCAGTCCTCGTCAGCGAGGCCGGCATTGAGTTTGCCCACCACACTGTCAGCCATCATGAGGCCCTGGGGCAACAGCAGCTCCATGGCTCCGCCCACGCGTTCAAAGACGCCCGGCAGGCAATCGGCAAGCTCCTCGCACTGAGCAACAAACAGGTAGCGCCACAACGGTTCATCCAAGCCCGCCATCTTGAGCTCGGCTATGTGATCGGTATCGGCCGTCGTTATCTCCACATCCAGTGCGTTCTCCACGGCCTCGCTGCCATGGCTGCCGTCCGCACGACTTAGCATGCGCATACGGCTGGGAAGCCATCCGCGTGCATCCATGAAGCGAATGGCCACGATGCGGTTGAACCAGGTGTAGGCCGCACGGTCGCGCAGCGCCTCGTGACCCACCTCTGCCTGCATGCGCAGCAGCTCGTCGCGTTGCTCAATCTCAGCCGGACTTAGGGGCAGGCCGTTGACGGTCTCGGACCCAACGGGCGCGGGTGCAGGTTCGGTGATGCCGTAGCGCACCATCTGCGCCTCCACGCCTTTGATGAGCTCCGTACGGGCCCAGGTGCAGAAGCTCTTAAGAGCAGAATCGTTCATGGTTGATGAGCCTTTCTAAACGCCATAAGCCACCGGTGCGCGCTTTGGCACCGGTGGCTCCGCGGGTTAGTTGATACGGATCTCGTCGTTTGCAGCGAGCGCCTGCATAAGGCGGGAGCGCAGGTCGTCCACGTAGCGCTCCACGTCCTCTGCGGACAAGAGACGACTCGGCTTGGCCAGATCGGCGCGGCGCACGGTCTTGATCTTGCGCTGGAGCTTGGGCGCGGGCACGGGAGCAGACGATGCGGCGCCCTTGTTGGAGACCTTCTTGACCACCTCACCCGTACTCGTGACCTCAGTGGTGCGGCGCTCGTTGTCCATACGCACGCGGGCCTCATCCACAGCGTCGTACATCTCGTTGGCCGCCGCACTGAGCCAGTCGCCCCAGTTAGTTGCAACAACGCTCAGTTCGTTGAGACTTTGAGCGCTGTGGGCACGGTTTTTGAACGACTCGTATTTGGTGCCGGCGCCTGCTATGGCATCCTTGGCCTGATTGACAAAGCCCTTTTGGCTCTCGGCCTGCGCCCGCAGGTCTTGCAGATCGCTCTCGATGCGACACAAAAACTCATTGCGGCGGATGCCCAACAGCTTTTTCATGTCGTCCTCGACGGGATCCATAAGCGGCTGCAGGTCTTTAATATGGCCGTAGGGCTTGGGATCTTTGAGGATCTCGCGCACCTTTGCAACGCTCTTCACCGCGCCGGGAATGTCATCGGAGGCATACTCGATACCCTCGGTGCGGCTCAAGAAATCCTTGGCGTGGTCAAACGCTGTTCGTTGGTTGGACCCGAAGAACTCAACCACCCTGTCAAAGTCTTCCTTGGCATCGAGCAGGCGGTCCTCATGCTTGGTGAACGTGGTCAAGAACGCCTCGGCCTCGTTCTGGTCCTTAAGGACGTCGGCCACCTCCGAGCGCATCTTCTCGCACTCGTCCTCACCGGGATACGGGTAGGCCGGCTTGATGCCCGTGTAGTAGTCGCGTGCCATGGCGAGGCACGCCTCGCGCAAGCCCTCAAGGCGCTCTTTGAGCTCGGCCACGAGCTTATCCTCGTTGGAGGGCACGGTCTTGAGATCAAACAGATCACGCATGAGCTCGCCCGTGGCGCGCAGCAACCGGTCGCTCATGCGCACGCGTAAGCGCACCTGGGCCTTATCGGCATCCTTGCGCAGGAGTGCCACCATGCGGCTGTCGTTAGCTTGAACCGTCTGACCGCCAAACAGCACCTGCGCGCGCTGCTCCACCACAAGCTGCGCCACCACATTTGCGATATCGACCTCGCGCCAGCCAAAGGGCCTTTGCTGGTACTGGCGCTGGATATCGCCCATAGCGGTATCCAGGTGGCGCTGGTGCTGAACTTTGAGGTAGTCCTCAACCTCCTTGAGCGCACGCGTGTTGCCCGCGTCCATGCCAGCGAGCCCCGCCTGGACGTTGCCCGCCAGAGTGGAGCGGATATCGGAATCGCTCGTGACCGGCGCGCCGATATAGTCGGCCTTTTCAAAGACTACATCGCACAGCTGCGCCAGCACCTGCTCAAAGACCTGGGCGGGCTTGGCCGCGCGGACCTCAACCATGCGGCCGTTGACTGCACAACGTGCATGGAGCACGGCCTCGCTCAAAAGGGTATCGGCCTCCTTCTCGTTATAGGCCGCCTCGCGCATCTTGGACTCGACGATCTGGCGCGTACTCAGCTGAAGCTCCTGGAGATTTCGCGTCTTGGCGTACTTGCGGATCTTGGCGGCGCTGACGAGCGTCTCCCAATAATCCGCCTCGTCACTCAAGGCCACGATGGCTTTGCCCGAAGAAGCCAAGGCCAGCTCGGTATCGTCCGCACGGCCCAGGTCGCTCGCCATAGTCGCCACGTTAAGCTCCATGCCGCCCATGCTGGTACCGTGGATTGAGCCGTCCACATAGCGGTCAAACGGGAAGTCGTTGGCCCCGCGGTTGAGCTTGCGCGCGGTGTAGATGCTGTCGAACAGGCGCTTTTTGATAGACTCGATCACCTGCGCGATGTCGATCGGGGTGCGTGCGATCTCCTGCGCTATCTCCTGCTCCTCGTCGGTGAGGAAGCTATAGGTATCGCCCTGGCGTGACACGTAGTTCTCGCGCTCCAAACGGGCGAGGGATTCCTTGACGCGGTCCTTGAGGGCGCGCTTGTCCACGTCGAGGCTATCGATCATGAGGATGGAGATGTTCTCGACCGTGGCCTTGACGTAGCCGATGTAACGAATCAGGTACAGGAGCTTGAGCACCTGAACGTCGTAGGGTTCAAGGCCCTCCGCGTTCTCGGCCGCACGGACCGCGCGGTCAACCACCTGGCTGATGCCGTGCTCAAGATCTTTGGAGATAGTGTCGAAGAAGCGCCAGAACGGCACGAGCGCACCGGTCTGGTCATGCTGGATGACCTGAGCGCTCTCCTGAAATGCGCTCAGCATGGAGCGCTCGCCCGTGGACATGTGCTTGGCCTTGACACCGTGCTTGCGCACCTCGGTCATCACGTCGGGCAGGAGCTTAAACTGATAGCCCACAAACGGGTAGCCGGCCACAAAATCCTTGGAGTTGGCGTAGCCGGCAAGGTCGGAGCGCGAGCCACCCTCAAAGGTAAAGTTGTTTTTGAGCACGGCGGTGTCTTGCTCGTAGACCCGTGCAAGCATATCGGCCGCCGGCGCGGTCTTCTCGAGCACACGGCGCTGGATGACCTCGTCCACGCTGGAGCTGGAAAGCGAAAGGCGGGTATTGAAGCGGCCTTGAATCTTTGAAAAGTCGTTGCCCACGGGCAGACTCAGGTTGTCGATGGCCTCCTGGCTCGTGACCATCACCCACACGCGGCCACCGCAGGCGGCACCCAGCTCCTCGACGATGGTCTGAAGGCTCAGCATAAGGCTTGGGTCCTGGTCGTTTGTAATAAACTGACCCACCTCATCGACCATAAAGAGCAAACGGAAGTTGCCGCCGTGGGCCGCTGCCTGAGCGTCCACGTAGTCCTTGACCTTTTTGGCAAAGACATCAGGGGCCAAAACCTCGTCCTCAGAACCCTCGAGCCAGTTCCATGCGGCCTTTTCGCTCATGCCGAGCACGCTCTGCAGCACCTCGACGACGTCGTCCTCAAAGTAGCTGTAGGTGTCGCGGGTCTGGAGCCAGGACTCGCCGTTGACGCGCTCAAAGGCCTCGCGGAACTCCTGGGTCTTGCCCAGGGAATCGATGTAGTCCTCGAGCTTTGCAAGCTTGAGGTCCTCGCCGTAGAAGCCGCGCGCCTCGTAGAACATGCGCTCAAAGCCGCGAAGCAGCGCCGTGGGAGCCGTATCACCCTGCTTCCACTGGCCCGCCTTGCTATCGATGTTAAAGAGGATGGCCTGCGTGGGCACCGAGCACGCGCGCTCCATGGCAGCCGCGACCATGGGGTCGACGATTTTACCGTCAAAGTAGCGGATGGCGCTCTTACCACCGATCTGGCGATTCTCGAGCAGGTAGCTCAGCATCTTGAGGAAGTGCGATTTACCGGAACCGAAGAAACCACTGATCCACACGCCGATCTTGTCGGTGCGCGCATCGATGGCATCGCCGTAGGCCTTGAAGAACGTGGCAAAGTGCCTCTGCAACTCGCGCGTCACCACGTACTCGTCAAGCTCCTGGCGGATGGACCCATCTTTTGAATCCTGGACCTTGACCACGCCATTGATGGAGCGGTTGATGTCTTTTGCAAAGAGGTCGCGAATGATCGTGTTGTCCATGGGTGCTCCTTTGGGTTTGGGAACGTTATGGCAAAGGGTTATTACCGGTGGCAGGGCCTTATCTGCGGGGAGCCGTGCTTACGAGATATCGATGGCGCGGTAGTAGTTATCGGCAGGCAGACGGTTAAAGAGTTGGAAAGAAGAGCCGTTGAAGCTGCCCGGATAGGCAGCGATCACAGGCACCTCATCAAAATCCGCAAGCATGCAGTGGAGAAGCGTGTGTATGCGAAAGAACGGGAAAACCTCGCCCGCGCCGGTGAGGAGAACGACGTCTCCAGGCGCGTGCGGCTCGGTCTGCTCAAGGATGTACGCGGCGACTTTCTCGGGCGAGGCGAACTTGGCCACGTCCTCGAGCACGCGCTGGGTACCGCGGCGCTCCTCTTGGCGCGAGATGGCCTTGAGGACACGGCGCTTTTCGAGAATTGCCAGCACGGCGTCGTAAAGGTTCACGACCTTGAGCGTGCACGGAAGCTTGTCGGCCTCGGCATCGCGCGAAAGGGCGTCAAATAATGCACGCGCTTCAAACTCAAGCGCGGGGTCATAGCAAAAGGTGTGGAAGCCGATCTCATTGCCTATGCCCTTGTTGGCCAAAAAGTCCTCGCTGCACAGGCACTCGCGCAGAAGCTGCGCGCGTCGCTCAAATTCCTGACGGGCGTGCTCGGAGCGGACATGCGCCGCCACGACGCTCTTACGGGAATGGATGCCGATATTGGTGGTGAGATCGGTCGCCGGGGTGATAGCCGGTTCGGCGGCGTTGTTGACGGGAGCCACGCTACATCACCACCCTGCCGGTAAGGGCCGCGATAAGCGACTGCTCGCCCAGCAGAACCAAGGCTCGCTCGACATCGGAATCGAGGAAGAGTGGTGACAGGCGCTCGGACTCCGGGCCCTGGCCCTCGCCGATAAGGCCAGCATGGCGGAGCGTCTGGCGGAGCGAGCCCTTAATGCGCTTGACCGTGGCCTCAGTCCAGCGGGCCGCGTCCGGATACTCCGTGGTAAAGCGTGTTATAAAGGCGTTGAGGTCAACCGCCGTAAAGGCATAATCGAAGTTTTGTAGGCGCTCCCCTACCTCGACGAGCACGAGCTCGCGCACGATATCGTAGCGGCAGATCATGCTGTAGAAGATGGCCTGGTCCGCCTGCGTGGGAGTGCCGGATGCCATGAGCCTGGTTAGGGATGACACAGCCTCGACGGCGATATTGGAGTCGATGCCACGCACGGCGCATGCGGCGTCCGTGGGCACCATGGCGTCGAGGCGTCGAAGGCACACGGTTGCGCGGTTGGCGACCATGCGCTCCGTGGGATATTGAAAGAGGTTCTCACTCTTTACGCGTACAATGACCTGCTCGTCGCTTGCGCCCTGCATACGAAGGGCAGCGACGATGCGCATCTCATGCGGGAGGAATTGCTCGCGGGTGAGCCCCCCCCCCCCGAACGCTTTTTGTGGTTATATCCACAGTACACGCTCCAAGGGTGTCAAAGGCTGTCACAAGTGCGCCGCAACCCGGCAGGCAGGTGCGGCGCACATGACAATAATCATACCTGTTGGTAAAAAAGTTACCACGCCCAGAGTGTCAAATGTTGAGCAACAAAATTAAATCCGGTTAACGGTTATTTTCGCAGCTCAGAAGCTTTGACGAGGTCGCCCCAAATCACACTTGCCAGACAACCGCGCTTACGAATGCAGGCACGCACACGCCCAACGCCATCCTCCGCTATATTCAACATAGAGTTATACATATGCTTCTATGTAAGGAGTTTCGTATGCCTGTCGTAAAGCCTATTTCTGATCAGACGCGCGCGCTGACTATCATTCAGGAACGCGAAGATCACATTCAACGTGCCATCGCTCGTGGTTACAACGACCTCACCAACGGTCGCGTGCGCCCCTGGAAACAGGCGAAGGCCGAGGCGGATCGGATGCGAGCCTCGAGATAGCCCTCCCCCATGTAACCATCCTGTAAATCATAGCGGCGCAGTCGAGTTTTACCATGATGCGGTCGCGCCTGGCGCTCCACTGTGCTAAAGTATCCCGAACGTTCAAACGACTACGAGGGGGAACTAGAAGATGGCACGTGTGCACAACTTCTCAGCTGGCCCGGCCGCACTGCCTACAAGCGTGCTCGCCGAGATCGCCGACGAGATGATGGACTACCGCGGTTGCGGCATGTCCGTGCTCGAGATGAGTCATCGATCTAGCATGTACCAGCAGATCATCGACGACGCCGAGGCAACCCTGCGCCGCCTGCTGAGCATCCCCGACAACTACCGTGTCCTGTTTTTGCAAGGCGGCGCCACGCTGCAGTTTGCGGGCATCCCCATGAACCTCATGCGCCGCGGCCGCGCCGGCTACATCGTGACCGGCAACTTTGCCAACAAGGCGTACAAAGAGGCCGCCAAGTACGGTGAGGCCGTGCTGCTCGCGAGCTCCGAGGACACCAACTTCGACCGCATTCCCTACATGGCCGACGTCAACGCACGCATTGCCGCCGAGGCCGCGGGCGAAGGCCTCGACTACGTCTACATCTGCCAGAACAACACCATCTTTGGCACCATGTACCACGAGCTGCCCGCTTGCGGCGATGTGCCGCTGGTCGCCGATGTCTCGAGCTGTTTTCTGTCGCAGCCGCTCGACGTTGAACGCTACGGGCTCATCTACGCCGGCGCGCAGAAAAACGCCGGTGCCGCGGGCGTGACCGTGGTCATCGTGCGCGACGACCTCATCGCAGATCGCCCCGCCTTTACGCAGACGCCGCAGTACCTGGACCTCAAGACCCAGGCCGCCAAGGGCTCCATGCTCAACACGCCCAACACCTTTGGCATCTACGTATGCGGCAAGGTGTTCCATTGGGTAGAGCAAACCGGCGGACTTGCCGCCATGGCCGAGCGCAACTGGGGCAAGGCCAACCTGCTCTACGACCTGCTCGAGCACAGCGAGCTGTTCCATGGCACCACGCAACCCGACAGCCGCTCCATCGCCAACGTCACCTTCTGCACCGTCGACGCCGAACTCGACACGGCCTTTGTCACAGGCGCGGCCGAGCACCAGATTCAAAACGTCAAGGGCCATCGTCTGGTGGGCGGCATGCGCGCCAGCGTCTACAACGCCGTAACCATGGAAGACGTGCAGGCACTGGCCACGTACATGAAGGACTTCGAAGCGCAGCATAGTTTGAGTCCGCGATCTAACTAGCCCGCAACACGCGGGCCGACCAGCCACCTCAGACCACCCTGTTTAGATCAAAACCTGCTAAGGAGTTTTCCATGCGCAAGATTAAGACCATCGACGACATCACCAAAGACGGCAAAGTCGAGTTTGGCGAGGGCTACGAGTTTGTGGGCACCGCCGAGGAGGCCGACGCAATCCTGATGCGCTCAACCGACCTGCACGGCTACGAGCTGCCCGAGGGCATCCGCGCCATCGCCCGCTGCGGCGCCGGCGTCAACAACATCCCCGTCGAGGAGTACGCCAAAAAGGGCGTCGTCGTCTTTAACTCCCCCGGTGCCAACAGCAACGCCGTCAAGGAGCTCGTCCTGGGCATGCTGGTGCTTTCAAGCCGCGGCGTGGTGCAATCGATGAACTGGGTACGTGACAACGCCGACGACCCCGAGATTCAGGTCGATGCCGAAAAGGCCAAGAAGGCCTTTGTGGGCCGCGAGCTTAAAGGCAAGCGCATCGGCGTCGTCGGTCTGGGCAACGTAGGCTCCAAGGTCGCCAACGCCTGCGTCGACCTGGGCATGGACGTCTACGGCTACGATCCGTTCATTTCCGTCGAGCACGCGTGGGTGCTGAGCCGCGAGGTGCAGCGCGTGGGCACGCTCGAAGATCTCTGCCGCGGCTGCGACTACCTCACCGTACACGTGCCCAGCAAGGCCGACACCATCGGCATGATCAGCACCGAGCAGATCGACCTGCTGGCACCGGGCGCCGTCCTCATTAACTACGCGCGCGAGACCATCATTGACGAGGACGCCGTCGACGCCGCCCTGCGCGCGGGCAAGCTGAGCTGGTTTAGCTGCGACTTTGCCACGCCCAAGACCGTCAAGATGCCCAACACGTTTATCACCACGCACTCGGGCGCCGGCACCGGCGAGGCCGAGGCCAACTGCGCAGACATGGCCATCAGCGAGCTCAAGGATTACCTGGAAAACGGCAACATCGCGCACAGCGTCAACTACCCCGCCTGCAGCATGGGCAAGGCGCGCGCCGCGAGCCGCATCGCCTGCCTGCACGCCAACGTGCCCAACATGATCGGCCAGATCACGGCAATCCTCGCCAAGGACAACGCCAACGTGCAGCGCATGACCAACGAGTCCGCCGGCGAGAACGCCTACACCATGTTCGACACCGACGAGCACCTGGACAGCAGCACCATCGAGGCGCTCAAGCAGATTCCGTCGATGTATCGCGTGCGCGTGATCAAATAGCGCCGGCGGCAAGCCTGCCAGGCAGGCCATGAAGCCCCATTCGGTCCCCGTTTTCGCGAAACGGGGGCCGATTTCGTTGCTCCGGACGACTTTAAAATGATACCCAGAACAAGTTTTTTCGGATAATCGACAGTAAGACCCAAATCACCAAGCACACCCGCTTTGATAAACAGCTTTATCAGGGACTTTAGTAGGTAAAAATCAATCTCTATATACCACATTCAAGTTGACTGTCGATTTTCCGAAACAACTGTTTATGGATAGCATTTTTAAAGCCCTTCCAAGGCAAAATTGAAGCCTTTTTGCGACCAAAACTCTAGCTCGCGCGAGCGTTTTCTACCTGCGCGACTATATTCCCGCCCAATCGATAAAAATTTCCTCACGAAGCCGCCGTTCGAGCTCCTGCTGCCGCGACGTCTTGTCTTTCAGCGGCACATCGAGATAGGACATGATGAGTTCCATCACTACGCGGAAGGCATCGGAGTCAACCAGCTGGCCATAGGTCATCAGAACGACGGGATATCCCATCGCTTGCAAGGCCGTCGTTCGATCGGAGTCCGAGATCTTGGATTCTATGGATCCATGAATGGCTTTACCTTGACATTCAACCAGGCACTCTCGGCTGCCGTCCTTATTTGCCAGCAGGATATCGGCATAGCGCCTATCAAGCCCCGAAATCAGACGGGCACTGCGCGTCATACGAATCTCAACGTTATTGGTAAGGCGCAGCCCTTCACCGCCGCGCAACCTCGAAAGACCAAACAGCATCGAAGCCTGGACCTCGAGCGGCGATGCCGCCACCCCCGTAACGCATTTTGCGGCACGTGTGAACGATTTAGCACCGCGAAGCCCTCGGATCTTATCGACGTACTCTGCAAGTTCAGAGAGCTCAATCAAGGGAGGTCGTTTCCACAAGTCCGTTGGATTCCCCGAGGCATCCTTTACGTTTTCCCAGCCCAGCCGGGCATCGCCCCACCGGTCCCCGTATGCCTGTTCAAGCGCCGACTTTACCTGAGACGCAATCTTGCACACGGCAAAGGTGCCGCACATCTCATACATGCACATGATCAGTCGCTCGTTTGAGACCGAGGAGGCCAGTGTCAGCAAGGTAAAGAGCGGGGACGCGATATCGAGACCAAACTCTGTCTGCCACACGGAGCCAAACGGCCTCTCCCCGTTCCAAACATGCCTGACGATGCGATCGCCCTTACGTCCGCAGCTGCCCTGCGCCAAAACGTGCAACGGGGTGCCCAGGAAATGCTTGACGAGTGGGTGCTCACAAAGATGCTCCCTGCGCGGATCGTCCGCAGAATCGGGCAGGTCTGGCATTATTGCCAAGACCTGTGGAGGTATCCGGTGATACCGAAAGGCAGATATGTCGCACAGCATGTCGTCCATGAAGGGTACGTACCCACTACGTCGTTTGTGAGCCCGCTCGGACGGCAAACGCGATGGCTCCGCCTGCGAACGGTAAATACCGCCACGCGCGCGCCGCGGATCTCTCAGTAGGCTTACAATCAGTTTGGAAAACAGACTGATTGTGAGGTTGCATATGGTTGATGAGGACTTTGCCTGGCGGCTTGCGCAGGACCTTGTGAAGATTGACAGCTCAGACCCGGGCGCATATGAGGACGAGATTGAGCGCTTCATTAAGAGGCTCATTGAGCAGCAGCTGGCACAACTTGATAGTTCTGCGCTCGATGCCGTGCAGATTGAGGAGCTCGAAGTGCTCCCCGGACGCCGCAACCTCATGGTCACCGCGCCCGGTTTGAGCGACGAGCCGCGGCTGGTCTATATCTGCCATATGGATACCGTCACCTTGGGTGATGGTTGGGACGCGAGCACCCCACCGCTCGGGGCAACCGTGCGCAACGACAAGCTCTATGGCCGCGGTGCCTGCGACATGAAGGGTGGCCTGGCCTGCGCCATTGCCGTGATTGTCCACGTACTCGAGCGCATAGCGACAAGCGGCGAGCTGCCCCGCCGTGGCTTCTCACTCATCTGCTCGGTAGACGAGGAGGACTTTATGCCGGCTCCGAGGCCGCCATCGGTTCCGGCTGGATCGGCTCGCGCGAATGGGTGCTGGACACCGAGCCCACCGACGGGCAGATTCAGGTGGCGCACAAGGGGCGCACGTGGTTCGAAATTGAGATGGCCGGCGGCACGGCGCATGCGAGTCAGCCTTGGAAGGGTGCAGACGCCGTCGCCGCCATGGCCGAGGTCGTGTGTTCGCTTCGCCATGCGTTCGCGGCGCTGCCCGTGCATGATGAGCTGGGGCCTTCGACCATTACGTTTGGACAAATCGAGGGCGGCTATCGCCCCTACGTCGTGCCCGACCACGCCAAGGTCTGGGTCGACATGCGCCTGACGCCGCCGACCGATACGGCCGCCGCGACACGCATGGTGGAGCAGGCCATCACCGCTGCCGAAGCTGCGGTTCCCGGCTGTCACGGCAGCTATGTTGTGACGGGCGATCGCCCCGCCATCGAGCGCGACCCGAGCTCTCCCCTTCTAGCTGCACTCAAGCGCGCAACAGACGATACGACGAACGCGGACACGACCGTCGGCTTCTTTACCGGCTACACCGACACCGCCGTCATTGCCGGCAAGACGGGCAACCGCAATTGCATGAGCTACGGCCCCGGCTCATTGGCACTCGCGCACAAGCCCAACGAATATGTGCCCCACGCCGATATCGTTCGCTGCCAGAACGTGCTGATCGCGCTTGTCGATAACACGCTCTGGGACGCGAGCGGCAAAGTTGGGGCATAATAAGCCGCGAACAAACCGACTCGCGCGTTAGGACCGCCCATGAAAGCACTTCCGTTTCCCTGCATCCGCCCGGCTCAGGACCGCGTGCTCGAGGCGCTGCCGCAGATGGACGCCATCTTGGGCGGCAACGATGCCCTGCGCGGTGCCATTGCCGACGGGCTCATGCTCAAAGATCCGGGCTCGGCATATTACGTGTACGAATGCTCCGGAGAGCCAGGGCGCGTGACGGGCGTTGTGGCGATTTGCCCAGTCAGCGTGCTGGCGGGCGGCGACGCGGCCTCCGCAGATGCGGCCACAGCCGCCCGTGCAATCACCGAGTTTAAGGTGCAGCCCCGCCCTGTAACGCTTGCTTACGAAGCCTCGCCCGTCATGGATATCATCCTCGGCGCCGCCAAAGAGGGCGCGTCGCTCTATGCCGTCACCGACCCCGCCGGCATTACGCATCGCGTGTGGGAGGTCAAACGCAATGACGCCGTTGCCGCCATCCACGCCATGCTCGACCAGGCACCGGAGCCTGCCCCCGCAGACGATCCGGCCTATGTCGCCGCGCTGGCAGGGGCGGCACAGCTCTTGGCAGACGAGGCCCGCGCGGCCGGCACCTACACGGGCAAGGAGCCGTTCAACTTTGTCATTTCCGCGCTGTTCCCTACCGCGCAGGTCGCAGGTGGCGCGCCGCAGGTTCCAACGGGTCTGCTCACTCACCAGATTGCACGATACTAGCAGGACTTAAACGCTTAGCGCAAAGACTCGGCAGTCCAACAAACGAAGGGCGGAGATGCAATGCCAGCGCATGCATCTCCGCCCCTTTTGCATCGAGCAAGTATGTCGGCGACCCGTATCGTCACGCCTGCGTTACCCGCGCTGTGGACCCGCTGCCGCCGTCAACGGCTCAAGACCCAGCTCACGCGCATAATCTTCCTGCGTAAAGACTTCAACCAGCTCAAACGTTTCGGTCGCATCGTCAAACGCAAAGTGCAGCACCGAACAGTTGCCCGGCACGCGCTCGCGCTCGTCGGCCGCCGCTCCCCTCACATGATCCAAAAACTCCTTGATGGCCGAGGCGTGGCTCACCGCGAGCACGCACGAATGGTCCGGGCGTCGCATCAGATCGGTCAACGTCGCCACCATGCGCTCACGCACCCGCATCTGCCCCTCGCCGCCAAACTGGCGATAGAAGTCACGCCACGGACGCTCGGGCATGAGCATCACGCGTTCGGCCTCAAAGTCGCCAAAGAACCACTCGCGCAGGCCATCCAGGCGCTCGTAGGCAAGGCCCGGCCACAGGCTGGCGATGGTCTGCTCCGTGCGATGCAGCGTCGAGGTGTAGGCATGATCGGGCTCAATGCCGCGCGCTCGCAAGAACATGCCGGCGCGCGCCGCCTGGTCGCAGCCCAACTGCGTAAGCGGCGAATCGCTCCACCCCTGAATGATACGCTTAAGGTTAAATATTGTCTGTCCATGACGGACCAGATACAAGTCTTTATTCATAGGGAGTCCTTCCGTTCGTTACCAATCAAGGAGCGAAAACGCCCCGTCGCAATAGCCAAAATGGAGCACGGCACCGTTGTCGGGCTGCTCTCCCCCGCCGGCCACGTACTCAAGAAACTCCTGGCAGGCAGACCCATGGGAGACAGCCAGCACGCAGTTGTGCTGCGGTCGGGCCATAATGCGGGACAGCGCCGCGACCATACGCGCCCGGAATTGCGCTTCCGACTCGCCGCCAAAGGCCACCGGATAATCGCCCCAGGGCTGCGGCGGCATCTTGCGATTTGATGTACCTTCCAGCGAGCCCAAATGCCACTCGCGCAGGTCGTCGACCAGCTCAATGGAGCGACCCTCACCAGCAATTAGCCCAGCCGTACGCCGCGCCCGGCCCAACGGAGAAGAATACACATGGTCAAAGGTCACGCCGCGGTCCTCGAACGCCGCGCGCGTCGCCAGCGCCTGCTCACGCCCGCGCGCCGTAAGCGGCGAATCGTGCCAGCCCTGCAAAATGTTCTTCACATTGCACTCAGTCTGCCCATGCCGCACCAAAAACAGATCGGCCACATGCCCTCCCCTCGCACCACCACAAAGGTGCCTGTCCCCTTTGTGGTGGTTTTGCCGCCGGATTGCACCGCAACGACGCGCAGCTACACCAGTACGTCGGCAAGCGGACGCTTGGGTACGTGATGCACCTGCGCCTCGTCGCGCCAGTAATTGATAGAGCCATCCGGGTTGGAATCGATCGCATCGATCACCTGTGTCTCGGCCGGAACGCCAAACGCCATGATCAGCTTGAGCTCATACTTGTCGTTATCGAGCCCCATGGCGTCGATCGCGCGGGGCGTAAAGGCCTTGAACATGCAGGCCGCCACCTCGGGCGTGGCGCTGCGAGCGGCGAGCATCATCGTCTGAGCCGCTATGCCCGCGTCGACCTCGGTGATAGGCGCGGCGGGCTTGCCGGGAACGGGGCGCTCGGCAAGAATCGCGATGTAGCCGGTCGGGCGCTCGCCCTCATCGGGACCCGGCCAATCCTTGAGCGCGCCGGCCCACGCGAGCTCATCAAATACGCGCGCGCAGTCCTCTGCACCGCTCACCACATGAAAACGCAGACGCTGAGCGTTGGCGCCGCAGGGAGCCAGGTGCGCCAGCTCCGCCAGCTCGAGCAAAAACTCGCGCGGCACGCGCATGGACTCGTCAAAGCGGCGGCACGTACGGGCGCGGCGGACCAGCGCGTCAAACGTGTCCAGGCCAAGCTTTTCGCAACCTTGCTTTGCCATCGACTCCACGCTCAACGGCACCACGGGAACTGCTTCGTTCATAGGGACCCCCCAATAAAAGCCAATTGTTCTTAAGAAAATCTAACCTAAAACGTAGGCAATTACACTCAACGGCATAATGTTCTACACCTGTTGAATATCCCACATCCAAACGGGAACAAAGGTAACAATTCGGGAAGATGAGGCTCCCAATCGCCCTTCCCACCCCACGCGACGGCGCCCTTGGGCGATACTTGATGCAGCACTTTTGGCACACGCCGCACGGAGAGCAATGAACGCGACGTGCACCACACGGAAAGGAGACCTTATGGGCATCTTTAAGGACGATGGCCAGCAGCCGAACCTGTTTGGATTTGACGAGAAAAGCATGGCAGGTAAGGCAATCAAGGCTGTGCGCTGGATCTACGCCATCACGGGTGTCATCGCGCTCATCGCCGGCATCGCGCTGCTGTTTGCGCCCGCCAAGTCCCTCATCTTCCTGACGACCGTCCTGGGTTTTTACTTTGTAATCACCGCTGCCATTAGGCTGTTTACCGCTGTTTTTGAGCCGCTTCTGCCCACCGGATGGCGCGTTGCGAGCATCATCTCCAACCTGCTCATCATTCTGGGTGGCGTCATAATCCTGCGCAATCAGGCCTTCTCGACCGCGACGCTCAGCACGCTTGTGGTGGTCGTGGCCGGCTTTGGCTGGATCGTCGAGGGCGTCATGTCGATTCTGGAATCCGAACTTTCCGCCAACCGCGCCCTCGCCATCCTGAGCGGCGCACTCTCCATCATTGCGGGCATGTTCGTGTTTATCTATCCGCTGTGGTCGGCAAAGATGCTCGTCATCTTTAGCGGCGCCGCGCTGCTGGTGTTTGGCGTGACACTGATTGTTCGCGCTATTCAATTTGGCAAACTGGTGCGCTAGATGCCAAAGACGCTTTTTATTGATGCCGACGCCTGCCCGGTCACGCGCGAGTCGATCGACTGCGCGCGGAGGGCGGGCGTTGCCGTCGTTATCGCCGGCAACAGCACGCAAAACCTGGAACGCCACATTCGCCGCGACGATCCGCGCGACGCCGAGCATGCGCGTCGGGGCTTTTGGGTCACGACGCTCGATGTGAGTGTGGGAGCAGATAGCGCCGACTTTGCCATTATTGAGCGCCTGCAGACTGGCGACGTGGTCGTGACGCAGGACATAGGTCTGGCGAGCATGGTGCTCGGACGCGATGCCGCCGCCATCGGCGTGCGCGGGCGCGTCTACGACAAAGCGACCATCGATATGCAGCTGTTTATTCGTCACGAAGAAAAGAAGGTGCGCCGCGCTGGCGGTCGCACCCGCGGGCCGGCAGCCTTCACCAGCGAAGATCGCGCCCGCTTTAAGCGCAACCTCACCGAGCTGCTACGCTGACCAAGGTAGAATTTTGGGCTTAGAGACCAAAGGCAGAGAGAACGAGTCCCCAGCCGGCACCGATAGCGTACATCATGATCAGGAACAGGACGTTTTCGCGGGCGCTGCGATTGGTGCGGAACAGCACCAGGTAGCCCACGCCGGCAGAGATGAGCGTGCCGGCGAGCATCGGGGCCAGCTGCAGCGCGCCTTCCAGGTACAGTTGCGTGATGACCACACTCGCAGAACAGTTGGGGATCAGGCCGACAAGCGCCGAACCCAGGACGGCGAGCGTCTCGTTGCCGCGCAGGAACTGCTCGATTGCGGACTCGCCGAAGGTCTCGAGCACGGCGACCAGAATCAGCGTCACCAGGAAAATGAATACCGATACCTGCACGGTATGCGAGATGGCGCTGCGGATAATCGACACGGCGGGCGCACCTTCGTGTGAGTGGGAGCGACCGTGGCCATCATGATGTTCATGCTCGCCCTCATGACCGTGATCGTGGCCATGTCCGTGTTCGTGCTCGTCCTCGTCTTCATCACAGCCGCAATGGTCGCGCTCGCACAACTCGTGGATGTGGTCGGCGCTCACGCCCGCCTCGGCCACCTCGTCGATGATGTCACCGCCAGTGTGGTCATCGTGCGCGCAGTTCACGTGGGCCGGGTTGGCCGCGGTTCCCAGCACGGTACGGCGAATCGCCGCATGCGCGCGAGCGTTACGACGCAGGCCGCGAATGGCGGCATCCACGATAAAGCCCGTGACCAGCGCGATCAGCGCCTTCGAAGCCAAAAGCATCGCCATGGTCTGCACGGGAACTTGCTCGGCTAGCAACAGCGGCAGCATCTCGTCTGAGGTCGAGAGGAACACCGCAACCAGCGTGCCCAGCGTCACGACGCGACCGGCGTACAGCGTGGCCGCCATGGCCGAAAAGCCGCACTGCGGCACCATGCCCAACAACGAGCCAACCACGGGGCCCGCAGCGCCAGCGCGCTTGATGGCGCCGTTAACGCGGTCGCCCGCAACATGCTCGAGCGTCTCGAGCGCAAGGTACGTCACCAACAAAAACGGCACCAGCGAGAGCGTGTCTTTGCCGGCATCGAGCAGAATATCTATCAGTAAATCCATAACGGATGGAACCTTTCGTGTCTTTCGGCAGCATTGTAAAAGTCCTAGCGGTCAACTAGGGTATTGTAGTAGTCCCGGGCGCGGTGCCAATAGTTGCCCATGGTAAACTATCATCTCGCCACAACTCAGTAACCCCGAGCCGCGCGACGCGGCCCGTCCAAGGAGCAGCCTATGAACGTTTCGCAAGCACTCGAATACGAGCGCCAGCCGTTTATTCCCATGTTTATCTATGGCGATCACGGCGCCATGGAGTCCGAGCGCCAGAAGGGCGAGGAGGCCCTTAAGGTGCTCGAAACCGAGTACTTTACCGCCGAGGGCGACCCCGGTTTCGACTTTGCCACCGTGCGCGACCTGGCCGACCGCAACCGCGACCTGTGCGATCAGATCGGCGAGGCGCGCCTGCGCAACGTGACGCCCGCGACGCTTTCGCGCGGCCTGTCCGATGCCGACACCTGCGCCGCCATCGGCAAGATGCAAAAGCGCACCGCCGCGTCCGTTATGCGCGAGATCCGCGGCGACCGCGGCGCGCTCGGCGTGGCCTACGCCCGTAAGCCCATCCAGGGCACCGTGCTCGGTATCGACATCGAGACCACCGGCCGTGCACCCGAACGCGGTTATATCATCAACGTCGGCTGGGAGATCATGGAACTCACTAGCGACGCCGTCCCGCATGACGCTGAGGCGCACTACTGTGGCCTGCCCGACATCTACCGCGGCGAAGATGTGCCGCTGTCGAATATCCACCACATCACCTGGGACGACATCGACGGCAAAAAGCCGTTCCGCGAGAACAAGGAACTGCAGAAGCAGCTGCTCAAGCTTATGAAGAAGTACCCGTACATGGCGCATAACGCCGCGTTCGAGGACAGCTGGTTCAAAATTCACCTGGACGGTTACGCCGAGGCGCGCCGTGCCGGCAAGATTATCGTCATCGATTCGCGCCAGATCTGCCGCAGCCTGGATGCCGACGTCCGCTCGCTCCCCCGCGAGTCCGCCCCCGCCGCGCTCGAGAACTGGGCGCGCCGCCGCGGAACCCTCGCCGCCGATGCCAACGAGCAGCATCTGGGTCTGGACGACACCGACCTCATGCTCCGCACCGTCCAAGCCGAGTTCAACCTCAAGAACCTATTCGCGAAATAACCGATCCATCTGCGGGAGCGCCTGCCAGGCACAGCGCAATCCGTCTGGGCGCACCGGCACGCAATAAACTAGGGCGCAGCCTTATGGCTGCACCCTAGTTTTCATCAAAACAAGCAAATACGCGTGCTTCACACAGTCGACAGGTTGGCCCACCTACATTTTTCGAGTTGTTCGGCCAGCTGAACCACTAGTCAAGGCCCCTTGAACCGCAATCGAGCGCTGTAGTCGCCTTAATTTCGCAACCAAGCCCCATTAATCTACCTGAATCAATTCAAATAGGACATTGTGATCGCACCATTCGTATAGGAAAAGGCCGAATAACTCAAATTATGTTGGTGAGGCATCTGGGCGGTCGGCAAAAACGCTTAGAAGCTACGAACCCGCAACTAAAGTTCACCAAAAAAGGCGCAGCTGGCAGAAACCTCCCCGGCCGAAGCTGCCCCCCTCAATACGACAGCTCAAAAACCCACCGTTCGCAGAAGATAAGCCGCACCCCAATACCGTTGCCCGAAGTTTCGGGCGTATGTGGCGTCCGCTATGCCATCATGCGCGTATGGGAATCGTTCTGTCACATACCACGGCACGCGCTGTATACCAAACAGCCAACTCGCTCGCAAGCTACGCGACCGATCCCATACCTATGGAAAAGATCAGGGCGTCTGCGCCGACCACATCCGACCTGGAAGCGGCACGAGCATGGCTCAACAGAAAGAATGTCGATTCTGAAAGCATCCATGTGCTGACGTTTTCCAATAATTCCAAAAGGCACCGCAAGGGCTGCATCTGCCACTGCACGCGCTATACGTTTGATGCAGAAAGCTACCTAGAACTCGAGCCGAACGTCTTCATCGTCGATATCAAGCTGTGCGCGTTAGAAGCAACAGCCGACCTCAACCTTTCGGAGCTCGTTGAGTATTACTTTGAAATCTGCGGCTCCTACGCGCTTGAAACGTCCAACGAAACTCAATATCGCGAGCGCCCGGCCCTAACCAGCGTTGAAGAGCTCAGAGCCTTCTTTTCAAAGGCGTCGGGGTATCGTGGATCTAATAAAGCCCTTAAGGCACTTTCTTATGTACGCGAAGGCTGTCGCTCCCCACTCGAAACGGCGTTTGTCATGATGCTGACGATGCCCAAGTCAATGGGTGGCTTAGCCATACGCGCTATCAAAACGGATTATCCGATTCCAGTCCCCAAAAGATACGCCGCCCTAACGCGACGGACGGTTTTCTACCTCGACGCGCTACTCGAGAATTCGATGACCGATATCGAATACAACGGCTTTTACCACGACGAGCCCGAGCAGCAATCAATTGACGAGGAACGCCGCAACACGCTGCGAAACATGGGATATGCCGTTATCACAGTTAGTCGTCATTCGTTTTTCAAGCAGTCCGCTTTTAGACGGGTCATGGAAGCGATTCGCATTCGCGAGAAGATCTGGCCCGGTCGACTCCCGGATAACTTCGCCATCCTGCAAGAAACTCTTCGTCAATTTGTCTTGCGGCGCTACTTCGAATACGGTCGCCGCGTCCTGGAGGCACTCAAAGAAGAAGAGGCCACCAAGCGCGAAATTGCAAGCCAATACCCGCAAGCTGATGACCCGAGCATCAACGATGTGCCCGAACCCGACGACATGCAACACGTCGGGGCCCTTGCTGAGGAAATCAATGGGCCTTGGGAATGCGACATGTCCGCAAAAATCGATGAAAACCGCACGGAAGACGACACGATTATTGATCTAATTGAGAATTCACTCTTCTAAAGTCGATCTCTGCGGATGTCCACCTACATTTTTCGACTTATTCGGCCGCCGATGTGCCGGATTTGCCGCAGCAATGCTCAATATAACTTTAGATAAAACTGATTCTGCAGGAACTCCCGTAGAGAAAGAACTGATTCTCACGATATTTAACAAGATTAAGTACAAATATGAACAGTTCTAATGCTTCTCGAGGCGGCTTTCTTAGCATGCTGGCCGAACATCTCAAAATATGCTGGCGAGCATTGCGTCGATGCATCCCAACCCACAGAAAATCGCAGAGGCGGCAAGCAGCCATCGAAATTATCGCAAATTGTATTGACATGTGAACATGCGCTCATATAATCGGAAGTAGGTTATATGAGCGCATGTTCATATGAAAGGATATTGCAATGAGCATCCGCGTTGATGAAACGAAACCCGACATCGAGGCCACCGAACCCGCAATCCCCACCACCTGCTCGCCCGAGGACCTTCCCGACGAGGAACTTCTCTACGACCTCGCCGACCTGTTCAAGGTCTTCAGCGACACCACGCGCATCAAGATTCTCTACGCTCTCATGGGCCGCGAACTCTGCGTGGCAGACATCGCCGAAGCAACCGCGACGTCGCAGTCCGCGGTGTCGCATCAGCTGCGTACACTCAAGCAGTCGCACCTGGTTAAATTCCGGCGCGACGGGCGCAATATCCTATACTCGCTCGCCGACGACCACGTCTACACCATGCTCAACCAGGGCATGAGCCACATCTGCGAATAGCGACTAACCACGGTACCAGCGCGGCCTGCACCCAAGCCGCAAATACAGGGAAAGGAACCCACCATGAAAAAGCAGTTTAAGCTCGATGAGATCGACTGCGCCAACTGCGCGCGTAAGCTTCAGGACGAGCTGGCCAAGCTCGAGGGCGTCAAGTCCGTTTCGGTCAACTTTATGACCCAGAAGCTAACGCTCGAGGCCGATGAAGCCGAGTTCGACGAGGTCCTCGACCGCGTTGTGGAGTTCACCGCCGACGCCGAGCCGGACTGCGAGATCATTCTCTAGCCCAGGTTTACGCCAACACGCAAGGCCGCGCTTGCCGCGGCCTTTGCTCGCGAAATTGTATGAGCGAGTGTTCATACATTCAAATGGGAGGATACGAGTCATGGCCACCGCCGACCCCAAGAAGAAAAAGAAGAAGCGCAAGAAAAAAGAGTCACTCGAGCATAAGCGCAACCGCATCCTGGTAGCGCTGGGCATTTTTGCCGTGGTGTACGCCCTCGATGAGCTCGGCACCCTCACTGCCGCATTCGGCACCCCGGGCGACATCTACGCCAGCTTTGTGCTGTTCCTCGTGCCGTTTTTGATTGCCGGCTACGACGTACTGCAAAAGGCATTCAATAACATCCGCCGCGGCAAGGCCTTCGACGAGAGCTTCCTCATGGCCGTCGCGACCATCGGCGCGTTTGCCATGGTGCTCTTCCCCGACACCGATCCGCACATGGCCGAAGGCGCCGCCGTCATGCTGTTCTACCAGGTCGGCGAGCTGTTCCAGGCATACGCCGTGGGTAAGAGCCGTAAATCGATCAGCGCCATGATGGACATCGCACCCGACTACGCCAACGTCGAACAACCCGACGGCACACTCGAACAGGTCTTCCCCGATGACATCGCCGTCGGCACCGTCATCGTGGTCAAGCCCGGCGAGCGCGTGCCCATCGACGGCGTCATCGTCGAAGGCGAAACCCAGCTCGACACCGCCGCCCTTACCGGTGAGTCGGTCCCCCGCCCGGCCAAAACCGGAGACGATATCATCAGCGGCTGCATCAACATGACGGGGCTCATCCACGTGCGCACCACCAAGCCCTTTGGCGAGTCCACCGTCGCGCGCGTCCTGGAGCTCGTAGAAAACGCCAGCGAAAAGAAGGCGCGCACCGAGAACTTCATCACGCGCTTTGCCCGCATCTACACGCCCGCCGTCACCGGCGCTGCCGCGGTACTCGCGCTCGGCGGCGGCTTGGTCACCGGCGCCTGGTCCGACTGGATCCTGCGCGGCCTGACCTTCCTGGTCGTCAGCTGCCCGTGCGCGCTCGTGATCAGCGTGCCGCTGAGCTTCTTTGGCGGCATCGGCGGCGCGTCCAAGCTGGGCGTTCTCATCAAGGGTTCTAATTACCTCGAGACGCTCGCCGACGTGGACACCGTCGTCTTTGACAAGACGGGCACCCTCACCAACGGCACGTTCTCGGTGGTCGCGGTACACCCCGAGGCCGGCTATACCGAGCAGTCGTTGCTCGAAGTCGCAGCCCTTGCTGAGTCGTTCTCCGATCACCCCATCGCGCAGTCCGTACGTGTCGCCTACCAGGGCGAGGTCGACCCCAAGCGCGTAAGCGACTCCACCAACGACGCGGGCCATGGCGTGACGGCAACCATCGACGGCAAGCACGTCGTCGTTGGCAACGCAAAGATGCTCGCCGCGGCCGGAGTCGAAGCGCCCGATTGCGAGGTCGTCGGCACGATTCTGCATGTGCTCGTTGACGGCGTGTACGCCGGCCACATCGTGATTGCAGACACCGTCAAGGCCGATGCCGAGCAGACGATCAGCGACCTGCACGCCGCCGGCGTCAAGCGCACCGTCATGCTCACGGGCGACCGCGAGGAAGTGGCTGCTGCGGTGGCCAAGCAGCTCTGCCTCGACGAGTTCCACGCGCAGCTGCTGCCGGGCGACAAGGTCGAGCGCGTTGAAGCGCTGATCGCGGCCGAAAGCGGCAAGGGCAAGCTCGCCTTTGTCGGCGACGGTATCAACGACGCGCCTGTGCTTACGCGAGCCGACGTCGGAATAGCCATGGGCGCCATGGGCTCCGACGCTGCGATCGAGGCGGCGGATGTCGTGCTGATGGATGACAAGCCGTCCAACATCGCCCGCGCGATCCGCGTGGCTCGCAAGACCATGTCGATTGTTTGGCAGAACATCATCTTTGCGCTGGGTATTAAGCTGCTGATCCTTGTGCTCGCGGCGCTCGGCATCGCCAACATGTGGCTCGCTGTCTTTGGCGACGTGGGCGTGGCGATCATCGCTATCCTGAACACCATGCGCGCGATGGGTGTCAAGAACCTGTAGCGTTCGTGGGCTGTCCGGCCGGGACCGGGCTTGGTTTTGAAAACGTCCTCGCGCATGAGGCCCGTCTTTCCTGCTCCTACGGAGCAACGGAAAGACGGGCCTCGCGCTGCGGAGGGTTTTCAAAACCAAGCCCGGTCCCGGCCTGCATTGACACAGCTGGCGGTTCTTGGGCATCGCTTGCTGGCGAGGTTCCTTGTCTGAGCTGAATTTGGTTGGCGGGACCATTCGTCCCGGCCGCTGTCCCGCGCCTTCGGCGCGGGAGACGCGTCTCTTTGGGATGGAAGGGCGGCGCTGCTGAAAGGATGCTACATCCCGACAGGTTTACTGTGGACTCGGAGAAAGTCCCTTCTGCTAGAAGTCTCTATCCCCTTTTCGCTGGTTCGCGCTTTGCGCGAACTCCGCGCTACTGAGGACCTGTTAGGATTCCGTTGTTGAGTTCGACGTCTCTTCCCTGGCGAGCATAGCCCTCAGCTTCTCGAAGCTTTCCTCACTCAGGCAGTGCTCCATGTAGCAGCCCTCTTGCGACGCGACCTCAGCCGAAACACCCGCATCCTCCAGCAGCCCCACGAAAAAGCAGTGACGCTCCCACATTTGGCGAGCGACCTCCAGACCACGCTCCGTCAGATGAACGTCGCGCTTGCCCATTTCGACATAGCCGTTGCTTTCCAGCGTCGCCATGGCCTTGGAAACGCTCGCCTTGGTTACGCCGAGGTACTCCGCGACGTCGATCGAGCGCACGATGCCCTGACGTTCCGACAGAACGTAGATCGATTCGAGATAGTCTTCTCCGGATTCACGTAGGGCCATGGGCCGCCTTTCGCGATGATTGCTAGTTAGCCGTTGGATACTTTCCACGGCTTACTTTACCGCAAAAGTTGCCCATGTCTTACTACTTTACCTAAAAGTTAGCCGTGTTTCACAAAACGTGCGGGATGAAACAAAATGGGAACGCCCCGCAAGGAGTGTCCCCAGCTGCCGGCAGAAAAGGACCGTCCCCAAGTGCCGAGCCGCAGCTATAGCAGCCCAAAGTGCTTTGCGGCGTTGTAAATTCCGTCGTCGTCCACGGCGGTTGTCACGTAGGTTGCTGCTGCCTTCACGGTGTCCTGCGCGTTGCCCATGGCCACACTCGTGCCCACGGCGGCAAACATCGACAGGTCGTTCTCGCCGTCGCCAAAGGCGATTGCCTCGCTCGCGTCGATGCCCAGGCGCTCCAGCGTTGCCGCCACGCCCAGGTCCTTGCCGCCGTTAGCGGGAATAATGTCGCAGAACAGATCGCACCAGCGCGTGGTGAGCGAATGCGACACGGCGTCGGTCACGATATGCTCGTCGGTGGGGTCCACAAAGGCGCAGAACTGGTAAACCGGCGCATCGAAGGCGTGCTCAAACGGCTCCTCGTGGTAGACGATTCCCGCGTTGCTGCCTGCCGTCACCACGCGCTCGGACAGGCGGTTCACAAACGAATTCTCGCCCTGCATGCACAGCGAGTCATAGCGCCCCTGCGCCACCTGGTCCACAATCACCGCAACGTCGTCCGGGTCAATCGGGCAGCTGCGGTATACGCCCTTGGCATCAAAGCAGTGCTGGCCCGAGAGCGTAATGTACGCATCCCAGCCCAGGTCGAATAGCCAATCGGGCATCTGATAGGTCGGGCGGCCCGTGGCGATCACGCACGCAATCCCCTGCCCGCGAAAGCTGTCGAGCACCTGCTGCGCCGACGCCGGAATCCGGTGCGTCTTAAAACTCAGCAGCGTGCCGTCGATATCGAAAAATGCGGCCTTGATCATCCTCGCCTACTCCTCGCCCTCGAGCTTTTCACTCGCCTCGAGCCACGCCATCTCCAGCTCGTCCATGGCGGCGTGGGCCTCGTCGATCTTTGCCTGCTGCTCGCCCAGCGCCGTGTAGTTGGTGGGATCGACCTGGGCCATCGCGGCCTCGGCCTCCTCCACGCGAGCGCGCTGTGTTTCCATCTTGCGCTCGAGCGAGCTCACCTCGCGGCGGAGCTTCTGGCGCTCGGCGTTGGAAAGGCCGTTGGGCTGCCCGCTCGTCTTGGGCTTTTCGCCCGCAACCGCCGCGGCACCGGTGTCGAACGTGCCGGTCTTGGCACTCGGTGCGCCCACGGGCTCGCCATCGGCAGTAGCGTTGCACAGGCGCAGGTACTGGTCCACGCCGCCGGGCATATGTGTCAGGTGACCATCGAGCAGCGCCCACTGCTGGTCGGTCACGCGCTCCATCAAAAAGCGGTCGTGCGTCACCAGGATCAGCGTGCCGGGCCAGCCGTCGAGCAGGTCCTCGACAATCGCCAGCATGTCGGTATCCAAGTCGTTGCCCGGCTCGTCCAGGATAAGCACATTGGGCTCGTCCAGAATCGTCAGCAACAGTGACAGGCGACGGCGCTGGCCGCCCGAAAGATCGCCGATGCGGCTCCAGAGCTGCTGCGTCGTAAAGCCCAGGCGCTCGCAAAGCTTCTCGGGCGAGGTCTCCTTGCCGTCGATGACGTAGTACCTCTTGTAGTTGCTGAGCACTTCGCGGATCGTGTCGCCCATGTAGGGTTCGAGCTCCTCGAGCTGCTGCGAGAGCACGCCAAAGCGCACCGTCTGGCCAATCTTCACGCGGCCGCGCGTGGGCGCAATCTTGCCCTGAATCACTTCGAGCAGCGTGGACTTGCCGGCGCCGTTCTCGCCCAAAAGACCATAGCGGTCGCCCGCGCCAATAAGCCAGGTCACGTCGGAAAGCACCTGCTTGGGCGCGCCATCGGCATCCGCATAGCCGGCATCCACGTCGACCACGTCGATAACCTGCTTGCCCAGACGGCTCACCGCCAGGCGCTTGAGCTCCAACTCGTCGCGCACGGGCGGCACGTCGGCGATGAGCTCGCGAGCGGCATCCACGCGAAACTTGGGCTTGGTGGAACGCGCCTGGGCGCCGCGGCTCAGCCACGCGAGCTCCTTACGCGCCATGTTGCGACGGCGCTCCTCGGTGACTGCGGCCATGCGGTCGCGCTCCACGCGCTGCAGGATATATGCGGAGTAGCCGCCCTCGAAGGGGTCGACCTGGCCGTCGTGGACCTCCCACATGCTGGTGCAGACCTCGTCCAAGAACCAGCGGTCGTGCGTGACCACGAGCATCGCGCCCTGACCACGCTGCCAGCGAGCCTTTAAGTGACGCGCGAGCCAGTTGATGGTACGCATGTCCAGGTGGTTGGTGGGCTCGTCGAGCATGAGCACGTCGTAGTCGCCAATCAGCAGGCGCGCGAGGTCCACGCGACGGCGCTGGCCGCCCGAGAGCTCGCCCACCGTGCCCTCCCAGGGCACATCGCTAATGAGGCCGGCGAGGATCTGGCGCGTACGGGGGCTCGAAGCCCACTCGTACTCCGGTGTGTCGCCAACGACGGCATGGTGCACTGTGTCGATATCGACCAGGTCGTCCTTTTGGCCGAGCAGGCCGATCGTGGTGCCGCGGCGATGCGTCACGCGGCCGTCGTCGGGCTCCAGCGTGCCGGCGAGCACGCTCAGCAGCGTCGACTTGCCGTCGCCGTTTTTGCCGACGATACCAATGCGGTCGCCCTCGCCCACGCCGAGCGTCACGCTATCGAAAATATGCTTGGTGGGAAACTCTAGGCTGACGGAATCGCATCCCAAAAGAATCGCCATATGCCCTGCTCCTTCGTAGAAATTCAACGTTGTCCATGATAGCGAAAACCACCACAAAGGGGACAGGCACCTTCGTGGTGGTTTTGGGCAGGCGCCTCGTTATTCGAAAAACCACCACGAAGGTGCCTGTCCCCTTTGTGGTGGTCGATTCGGTCGCAGAGCAAAAAGGCGGGCCATCTCGCAAAAGAGATGACCCGCCTCTCCAATC
The DNA here is from genome assembly GCF_003472525.1 of Collinsella sp. AM10-26. Lineage (NCBI taxonomy): Bacteria > Bacillati > Actinomycetota > Coriobacteriia > Coriobacteriales > Coriobacteriaceae > Collinsella > Collinsella sp. AM10-26. The sequence goes on along the minus strand of NZ_QRMC01000005.1, from coordinate 174,169 downwards.
AGTCCCACGGCAACCATGGCCGCCACGGGCCTCAAGCATGTCCCGGACTAGGAGAACATGCCGGTGAGGTAATCATTCAGCCGCTTATCCTTGGGCCGTTGGAAAATCTCGTCGGTCTCGTCGTACTCAACCATATCGCCCATGTAGAAGAACGCCGTGCGATTGGACACGCGCGACGCCTGCTCCATGTTGTGCGTCACGATGACGATGGCGCGGTCGGCAACGATCGAAGACATCAGGTCCTCGATCGCCAGCGTCGAGATGGGGTCGAGCGCCGAACAGGGCTCATCAAACAGAATCACGTCTGGGTTGAGCGCCAGCGTGCGCGCGATGCACAGACGCTGCTGCTGTCCGCCCGAAAGCGCGTAGGCGCTCTTGTCGAGCTTGTCCTTGACCTCGTCCCACAGCGCCGCGCCTCGCAGGCTTTCCTCGACCATGCGATCGAGCTCGTCGCGGTCGGTGATGCCGTGGCGCTTAGGCGCAAACGTGATGTTGTCGCGAATGGACTTGCGGAACGGGTTGGGCTGTTGGAACACCATGCCAATGGAACGGCGCAGCTCGTACGTGTTCTCGGTCCTGGTGTTCACGTTGCGCCCGCGGTAGTTGATCTCGCCCTCCACGCGGCAGCCGCGAATCTCGCGATTCATGAGGTTGAGGCTGCGCAAAAAGGTCGACTTGCCGCAGCCTGAAGGCCCGATGAGCGCCGTAATCTCGCCCTTGTGGAAGTCGAGCGACGTGTCGTGCAGCGCATGGTGGTCGCCATAGTACACGTTGACGTCCTTGGTAGAGAGCACGACCTCGTCGCTCGCGGCCTTGCCGCTCACGCGCACGCGCTTCTCGCTCTCCCCCACACTCGACAGGAAGTCCCGGGTCTCGGACGATGCTGCTTCGGTTGCGGGCGTTGTGCTCATCTCGCTCATTCGGCCGTCATCCTCCTTGCCAGTTGCTTGCCCACGATACGGGCGATCACGTTAAACAGCAGCACGCAGATCATCAGCAGTGCGGCGGTGCCCCAAACGATCTGCTGAGCCTCGGGACTGCCCTCGCCATAGATCTTGTAGATGTGCACGGCGAGCGACTCGCCGGGTCGAAAGACGTTCCAGGCGCAGGTGGGGCTCGACAAGTTTAAGCTCAAAAAGTTCAGACGAACCGGCGAGCTCATGCCCGAGGTAAAGAGCAACGCCGCGGCCTCGCCAAAGACGCGGCCTGCCGAAAGCACGATGCCGGTCACGATGGCGGGCATGGCCTCGGGAATCAGGATGTGCAGCGTGGCCTCCCAGCGGGTAAGGCCCATGGCCAGGCATGCATCGCGCTGGGCCTGTGGCACGTCCTCGAGCGCCTGCTGGATCACGCGCACCAGGATGGGGATATTGAACATGGTGAGCGCGACAGCGCCGGAGATGATGGAGTACTTCCAGCCCAGCTGCACCGAGAACACCAGAAAGCCGAACATGCCGACGACGATGGAAGGCAGCGAGGACAGCGTCTCGATGGCGGTAGAGGCGATGTCGCGGATAGGGCCGTTCGGCGCGTACTCAACCAGGAAGACCGCTCCGCCTAGGCTGATGGGCACCGAGATGATCAGAGTGATCAGCAGCAGGTAGAACGAGTCGAACAGCTGGTAGAGCACGCCGCCCTGCGTTCCGTTGGCGCGCGACGGCTCTGTGAGAAAGCCCGGCTGGAACAGCGTCGAGATGCCCTCGAACAGGATATAGGCCACCATGGAGATGACGATGAGCATGACGATGGCGACGATCGCCGTCAGCACGCCCGTGGCGATGCGATCCTGTTTTTGGACACGCCCGAGCCTCGCCTCGTCGATGTGGATGCGCGTGCTAGCCACGAGCCTTCGCCCCCTTGCGGCCAATGAGATGGATGATCAGGATGAAGATGAGGCTCATGCCCATCAGCAGCAGACCGAGTGCCCACAGGACGTCGTCCTGGGCCGAGCCCTCGGCGTAGACCGCCATGGACGTGGTGAGCGTGGTGGTGATGGTGGACGCCGGCGACAGCAGCGACGTCGGCATGGCCTCGATGCCGCCGATGACCATGCGCACGGCGAGCGTCTCGCCAAAGGCACGCGTCATGCCAAGGATGACCGCAGTCATGAGCGACGGCATGGCGGACTTGAGCACCACGTGCCAGATGGTCTGCCAGCGGGTGTAGCCCAGCGCGAGCGAGCCCTGACGGTAGCTATCGGGCACAGCGCGCAGGCCATCGACCGAAAGCGTGGTCATCGTCGGCAGGATCATGACGGCCAGCACGATGGCGCCGGGCAAGATGCCCAAGCCCGTGCTTACGTGGAAAACGCTCTTCATAAGGCCGACGACCACGTGAAAGCCGATCAGGCCAAAGACAACCGAGGGAATACCGGTCAAAAGCTCAATAAGCGGCTGAAAGACCTTGGAACCAAACTTAGGCTGGATCTCGACCGCAAAGATGGCAGAGCCGATAGCGATGGGCAGTGCGATGAGCGTGGAGAGTACCATGACCGCAAACGAGGTGACGATCAGGGGCAGGGCGCCGGTGTAAGGCAGACCGTTTTCGGCTGTGTTAGCCAGGTCCCACTTGGTACCAGTGAAGAACTCGACGACCGAAACGCCATCCTTAACAAAAGCCGAGAGGCCCTTTTGGGCGACCATGAAGATAAGCGCGGCAACAACAAGCGTCACGAGCGCTACGCACGCGCCCGTGACGCCCAGGCCCACGTTCTCAAGGTCGCGCTTTGGCAGCTGTTTTGCCATTGCAAACCTTTCCGGGGGCGATTACCTATTTAGCGGAGACCTTACCGCTGGCGTCCTTGACGACCTTCATGGCAGAGACGGGGATAAAGCCCTGCTCCTCGACAAGCTTGCCCTGGACGTCGTCGGAAAGCATAAAGTCCAGGAAGGCCTTGGTGGCCTCGTCTGCGTCCTTGGCGCAGTACATGTGCTCGGTAGCCCAGATCTTGAAGGAGTCGTCGGTGACGTTCTTGCTCTTGGGCTCGACGCCCTCGACCTTGACGGCGTTGAACTTGGAGTCGTCGAAGTGCGAGAAGTCCAGGTAGGAGATGGCGTTGTCGGTACTGGCCATCTGGGTCTGGACGTCGCCGGACTTGTCGAGCTCGGCGTCGCCCTTAAAGTCGACGGCCTCGTCGCCAAAGACGGCGGCCTCGAAGGTGGCGCGGGTACCGGAGCCGGCCTTGCGGTTGAGGACGACGATGGTGGCGTCGTCGCCGCCGACCTCCTTCCAGTTGGTGATCTGGCCAGAGAAGATGCCCTTGAGCTGCTCGAGGGACAGATCGTCGACCGTCACGTTCTTGGAGACGACGGGGCCCATGCCCACGACGGCGACCTCGTGATCGACGAGGTTCTTGACCTGGTCGGCCTCGAGCTTGGTCTCGGCGAAGACGTCGGAGTTACCGATGGTGACGGTGCCGGCGGCGACAGCGGTCAGGCCCTTGCCCGAACCGTTGCCCGAACCGGAGATGGAAACGTCGGGGTTGGCATCCATGAACTTCTCAGCAGCAGCCTCGACGAGAGCCTGGAACGAAGAGGCGCCGTCGTAGGTCACCTCGCCGGAGACGGACTCGGCGGCGACGCTGCCCTTGGCGGTGTCAGCGGCATTGGAACCGCCACAACCAACGAGACCGAGACCGACGATGCTGGCAAGACCACCAGCGAGGCCGAGGAACTGACGACGAGAATAAGCCTGATCGAGCATGATCTTCCTTTCATACATGCGACTCGCGGGCACCCTGCCCGCTTTGCTGTATGGAAAGATACGTTCCCGACCAGGCAACGCCCGCGCCAACTGCGCTTTCTTACGGGCATTTGATAGACCCTTACCGCAAGCGCGGTTCAGCTTTACAAACAAATAACAAACCCGCCGACAAGCATGGTCCACCTTTTACAAGGTAGTCATTGGGGACGTTCTTAAACGACTAGTCATCGGGGACGTTCTTGTTTGACTAGCCATTTAAGAACACCCAACGACTACCTTGGAAACCCCGCAGGTTGAGCATAAGTCAGCGAAAACGCCCCTAAGCGAGCAAGGTGACGTGAAAGAGGAGGGAAGCGTACTTCGGTACGCGACCGACGATTGAACGTCAGATTGCCGCTTAGGGGCGTTTGCAGCGTCGACCCGTTACGCGGTTTGGTAAAACCGCGTAACCTTAAAGTTCGAGTTCGTTGAGACGCAGGATCGCCACGATGTAGATCTTGAGCGCCTGCTTGAGCTGTTCTTCGTTGGCGCACTCGTTGGGGCCGTGCATCTGGCCACCCCATGCGGGCAGCTCCAGGCCGGTCTCCTCGGGGCCAAACGACACGGCGCGGGCAAAGTTGCGTGCGTACGTGCCACCGCCCATGGCAAAGGGTTCGGCATGCTTGCCGGTGAACTCGTTATAGGTATCGATAAGCGCCTTCACGGCCGGATCATCGGCAGAGACCGAGAACGGTACCTTGGCGCGGCCGACGCGATACGTCACGCCAAAGCGGCCCACGAGCGGCTCGAGCTGCCCACGGATGGTATCGGCGCTCGTGCTATCGGGGAAGCGCACGTCGATGACCTGCTCAATGTGGCCATCCGCCACGCGGATGACGCCGGGGTTGCACGTGAGCGGGCCAAACGCGGGGCTCGTCGCGTCGATACCCAGGCCGCGGCCATAGGCATCCGCATGTACAAAGGCCAGAAACTTGACAAACTCATGCTCGACAGGCGTCAGCAAGCGCTCGTCGCGTGCGGCAAACGCATCCTCGACCTCGCGCAGGTACGTCACGATCAGGCCAACGGCGTTGATCGTCCCCTCGGGCATCGAGGCATGGCCACCGATACCGTGCGCGAAAATCTGGGCATGGCCGTTCTCGAGCGCCGTGATCTCCAGGCGGTCGGCGTTCTCAACGGGCGCCGGCAGCTCATCGGCGGCAATCGCAAGCTCGCAGATAGACTGCGACGGAATAGCGTTGCTCGCCTCGGCACCGCCCCAGGACACAATGCGCCCGCCGTCAATCTTGGAGCTCACGAACGTCGCCCCAAACTGGCCCTTCTCGGCATTGCAGACCGGGAACTCGGCATCGGGCGTAAACAAAAAGTCGGGGTCTGCGTGGTTCTCCAGATAATGGTGAACGTCGGACATGCCCACTTCCTCATCGCAGCCCAGCAGGGCGCGGAAGGTATAGCGCGGGGTAATGCCGTGCTTGAGCAGATAGGCGCCGGCGTAGAGCGACAGTACCGTCGGACCCTTGTCGTCGATCACGCCGCGGCCGAGCAGCCAGCCCTCGCGACGCTCCATCGCAAACGGGTCGGTGTTCCAGCCCGGGCCGGCGGGCACCACGTCCACGTGGCAGATGGTCGCGAGCTGCTTGTCGCCGCGACCGGGGATATCGGCAATGCCCACATAGCCCTCGTCGTCGCTCGTCTGGTAGCCGAGGTTCTGTGCGATGCCGAGCGCGCAATCGAGCGCGTCACGGACCGGGCGGCCAAACGGCGCACCGGGCTCCGCATCGGCAGCAACGGCAACAGACGGGTAGCTCACCAGCTGCTCGATATCGGCGACGACGTCCTCCCAGACCTCGTCGACGTACTCGGCAACACTCTGCTCCACCTGATTCATGGACGACCTCCTTACCAATGAGCGGCGAGCACGCCCGCCCCTCACATTAAGTCCCTAGATAGCGAAAAGTTTAGCAAGCTCGGCCACCGAGTGCACCACTGCGTCGGCACCCGCCGCCTCGTGCTCGCCCGGCGCCGCCGCGCCCGAATAGATGCCGATGCACGGCACGCCCATTGCGTGCGCGCCCTCCACATCGTTAAAGCGATCGCCGATCATCACGGCATCGCCCGCCGTCGCGCCGAGCGCCGCCAGGGCATCGCGAACCGAATCGGCCTTGGTCTCGCGCCCCTGCGACGGATTCATGCCGACCACCGCCTCAAACTGCGAAAGCCCCAGCTCGCCCACCATGTCAATGCACTTTGCCTCCATACGAGAGGTCGCCACGGCCAAGCGATGTCCCTGAGCGGCAAGACCATCGAGCAGCGCGGGGATCCCATCGAACACGGGATACTCCTCCGGACCCAGCTCGTCAAAAAAGGCACGGTACTCGTCGGCCACCACGAGCGACTCCTCACGCGTAAAGCCGTAAAAGTCGTGGAAGCTCTTCCACAGGGGCGGCCCGATCATACGGCGCAGGTCACCCATCTGCGCCTCCGAAAACCCGCGCGCAGTCAGCGCCTTGCGCGTCGAGGTCATCACCGCCCGGCCCGTATCGGCCACCGTACCATCGAAATCAAACAGCACGACCGGCCGCCTGCATATCTCCAGTGCCCCCATCGGCATCCCTCTTCCCCAGTTGATGATTTCCACACCAACATTAAAAACTGTTGACTATTCAACAATTGAACCTAGCAATGCGGAACAACTCCACTATACTTGTCGCACTTTGCTCTCAGAAGGCGGCACACAAGCGCCCCGACGAAAGGTGCAATTATGTCTTTTGCCATCATAACCGACTCCACGTCGGACATCTCCCCCGCCCGCGCCCAAGAACTCGGCATTTACGTGATTCCACTGCATGTGGTTATCGAAGGCGAGGACCTGCTCGACCAGATGCAGATTACCGCCGAGGAGTACGTCGCCCGCATGGCCGGCTCCAAGCAGCTGCCGCACACGTCGCAGCCGAGCGCTGGCGAGTTCAAGGCGCTCTTTGACCGCGTGCTCGCCGACGGCCACGACAGTGCCATCTTCATTTCGCTGTGCAGCGAGTGGTCCGCCTGCTACGCCAACGCATGTCTGGTGGCTGACACCCATGAGCTCGACGTGCGCTGCGTCGACTCGCGCACCGGCTCGGGCGCTGAGGGCTTGCTGGTGGAATACGCGCTCGCCATGCGCGATGACGGCCGCAGCTTGGACGAGACCGAGGCGCAGATCCGCGCGACGCTGCCCGACGCCCACCTGCTAGTGATTCCCCGCACACTCGAGAACCTCGTCAAGAACGGCCGCGCGCCCAAGCTTGCCGGCCACCTCACGCAGATGCTCAACATTCGCCTGGCCGTTTCGCCGGAGTGGAAATCGGGCGAGATCAAAGTCATCAAAAAGGGCCGCGGCGCCAAGCGCATCGTTGCCAACACCATGGCAGATTGCCTCGACTTTTTGGCCGAGCATCCGGGCGCGAGCGTACGCGTGCTCACAACCGGCGCCGTCGAAGAGCAAGAGCTCGTCAACCAGGCGCTCGCGGGCCAGGACTGCGTCGATGCGGGCACCGGTCCCATCGGCTGCACCATCGCCACCCACGTAGGCGTCGATGCCATCGCCATCAGCTACTGCCCCCGCTACCAACCTGCCAATTAGGGACAGGTTTATTTTGGCAGGTTTTATCTGGGCAAACGTTAAACGCTAAGAAAGGTCTGCCTAGCTAGACAGGACAAGCTGGGACAGTCGAACAGCCGAGGTACACCCAGCCACAGCAAAGCCATCACGCCGGCACGCCCCAACTTAAGGCGCGCCGGCATCTCTTTAGGAATGGCGGCGGTAAAGGGACCGTTTTAGTCGAAAGGCTGCGAATAGCTTCCCATTACGCCGCAACTCAATTGCCGCACAACTGCCCAATTGAGCCATTGCAGGCGATCGATGCTTTATCCAACCCCCTTGCGATACCCCTTGGTCAAAAAATGGCAAATATGAGTACTGCTACAAATTTAGTAGCAGCGAAATCTGGCTGAATTTGCATCTCACCGCCAATTTCGAGCGCCATAATGCCCCAAATCGTCATGTTTAGAGGGTTGGTTATATTCGATTTCACTCGATTGGTCTTAAATACTTTACAGATGATATGATACTGTCGCAACAACAGTACTCATATTTGCCATTTTTTGCCCACCGGTCCTATTCGAAGGCAGTTCCCAGGATCTCCAGCTCGCCCCGCAGCCGCTAAAACCCACTCAATAACAGCTGCCACATATTTTAGCACCAGCCAAACACCACTCACGGAGCCGCACTCCACTATCACCGAACCAAAATCAGAATCGGATGCCCAAAAAACCAAAGTAACGTACTCTCATTTTAATGAACCCCAACAAGAACGGCATTTACATGAGCACCGTCACGCATCAATACGCCCTCATCGGGGACACGGTATTCCAATTCAAGGAAGCAGTCGTTCATGTATCTGAGCCGCACGGCCAAATCGTCATCTGCAGCAATGGCCCAGACATCCGTTACGCAACGCTCGAAGAATGGGAGAAAGCTGGCACATCTTTCGATAGACGGACGCAGGTCGAGGGTATCGTCACCAGTGCGAGTCCAGCGCGCGACAAACTCGAGCTCTTTCGCAATCTCTTTACTGGCCGCAAAGATGTTTACGCCCATGGGTACCGCAGAAAAGACGGGGGAATCGGCTATACGCCCGCTTGCGCAAACGAGTGGAAGTCAGGCATTTGTCCCAAAGCAAATCGTCAGAAATCCAAATGCGCTGAATGTGGCAACCGCGTCTTCCCCGAGTTGAGCGATACCGCGATCATCTCCCATTTCAAGGGCAGTGACGACAGACTCCGAGACGTCATAGGTCAATATGTTCTCGATAATGACAGCAACACAAAAGTCCTGGTCATCGACTTTGACGGAGCCGATTGGAAAGAAGCGACAAACGCCATTCGGCGTGTCGCAAAAAACCATGGAATCGATGCTGCGGTCGAGCGATCGAGATCAGGTAACGGCACACATGTCTGGTTTTTCTTCCTAGAGCTCACCAGCGCAAAGATCGCACGAGAATTTGGAAGCAGCCTTATCACCGAAGCAGCGGCGCTCAACAAGACAATCACCTTTGAAGCTTTTGACCGGATGCTGCCCGCGCAGTCCACCATTCCTGAGGGCGGCTTTGGAAATCTCATAGCACTGCCTTTTCAAGGAAAAGCGCAGCGAAAAGGGAACAGTGTATTTGTTGACGAGCAATTTGAGCCCTTTCCCGATCAATGGCTTTACCTTTCGCAAATTCAGCTGATTCCACATGCAACAGTGCAAAATCTGATTGAGAGCATCGACAATAAACCGCATGGAATATCTGCTGCAGTGGTGGGAAACACCGCCGCGCCACATTCTCAGAGGCCGCGAAAGCGGCTTCCGCTCACGCCGCAGGACTTCCCGTCATCGCTGTCCGTCACGCAGGCCGATATGCTCTATATCCCCGAAAAATCTCTGAGTCCCGCAGCTCAAATGGAAGTTCGCAGGCTTGCAACATTTGCCAACCCAGAATTCTTCCGCGCGCAATCTATGCATCAATCGGTATTCGGCAAACCGCGGTACATAGACCTCAGCGAACTTAGAGACAGCTGCGTCGCGATTCCCAGAGGCTGCAAGGCTCAGCTTGAGTGGCTGTTTCAAGAAGCCGGCGTTGCTGCCCACTATTCTGACAAGCGCAAGTCTGGCAATCCAATTGTGATGGCATTTAAAGGGACTCTTCGCCCTGAACAGCAAATTGCCGCCGAACAGATGCTCGGCTATGAAGACGGAATCATGTCTGCACCGACGGGTTTCGGCAAAACCGTCATCGGAGCCTATCTTATTGCTACCATCGGTCTTCCAACGCTCGTCATCGTTCCCAAGACTGCGCTCATTGCCCAATGGAAATCCCAGCTCGAACGGTTTATCGACATTACTGATAACAGAAAGCCAGTCCGAACCCCAAAAGGACGAATCAGTAAAAGGCAGCCGCCGCTCATTGGCCAAATCGGAGGAGGTAAAACCGCCATAAGCCATCTCATCGACATTGCTTCATTCCAGTCTCTGTCCAGCAAGGACCCCCAGACCGGAGAACCAATAGCCAAGGAGTTCGTTCGTGATTACGGCCTCGTCATCTGTGATGAATGTCACCATGCAGCCGCACCACAGCTTGAGCTTGTCCTCAAGTCCGCTCCAGCCAAATATGTATACGGCCTTTCTGCGACGCCCGAACGCTCGGACGGACTCACGCGAGCACTCTCAATGCTCTGCGGCCCGCTTCGCCATGTCATTGATCCAAAAACGCAAGCAATCCAACAGGGAATTCAGCGCGTTGTTAGGCCGCGTTTTACCGGAGTTCGACTACCCGCCTACAAACCAGGGGCGTCCTTTAATCAAGTTCTCGATCTCCTGTGTGCGCACACAGCGAGAAACGAAGCAATTGTCGACGATGCCCTCGATACCGCGTCAAACGGTCGACATTCGCTTGTGCTATCCAAAAGGAAAAAACATGCCGAAGAGCTATATAGGCTGCTTCAAAGCCGCGGACACGAACCCATACTCTTAACCGGAGAAATCGACGCCAAAGAAAGAAAGGCAATACTGAACAGCCTTCCCGGCTTCGAGCATGAGCATCGAATTATCATCGCAACCGAAGGCCTTCTGGGCGAGGGCTTCGACCTGTCTTACCTTGACACTCTGCTCATTGCCACACCGATATCTTGGGACGGCAGCATAACGCAGCAGGCAGGCAGACTACATAGAAGTCACGAGGGCAAGCAGCGGGTTGAGATATTCGACTATGTTGATTTGTCGATACCCATGCTCGCGCGTATGTACCAGAAGAGACTCAAGACCTATGCCAAGCTGGGGTATGAAGTCTTTGCAGCAAATGACAACAAACAGGCCGATCGAAACATCCTCGTTAGGTCGGCAACAGCCGTGGAGGCTTTAGCGGACGACATCGCAAGCGCAACGAAAAGCATTTTTATTGCCGCGCCCTACGCATCCGCCGCATGCCTCGCGAAGCTCGCCGCCGCGCTCACGAGCGCTATTGTCCGTGGGATTGCCCTTGAGATTTCAATTGCCTCGACTCCGCGCGATGACGTAAAAGCGATTTTTGCCGAGATGAACGTCGACTATTCCATCAAAGCCGAAGGGCGCCTGTGCGCGTCAGTAATTGACGAGGAAACCGTCTGGTACGGAGCTATTCCATTACTGGCTTTTCCTAAGAAAGAAGACTGCAGCATCCGTTTCAAAAGCAGCGAAGTTGCAGCCGAGCTTTTAAGCGAAATCCAGCGAAGAGGAGAACCGGAGGTCGCAGCCACGAACGGGACGTCCCCAGCTGTTGCGGTGGAATAGGAGCTGCCTTGCTCAATCGCTCGTGAATCAATTACTATTCCCTCGCGAATCATAAGCGAGCAATCAGCCGTGCGAACCCTGAAACAGTTCGTCATGCGAGCCCATTCTGACCAACCGGATCACAGGATTAGTCTTATGCGGCAAATAGAGAACGACCACGTCGACCAAGCCATCGGATAGATGGAAATCGATGTGACCGTTGTAGTTGCCGCCCGGGTTTGAAAGCTCGTGGGCACCATATTCCGCGGGAAGCGAGCCGTGAGCCGCAAGCTCTGCAACTGCCGCCTTAAACTCGGTTTTTAGCTGCGGATGGATGCGCATCGTCCGTTTGTAATCCGCCTTAAACTGAGCCTCGATTTCAATCTCAAACATCGCTAGCCCTCATCGAGGAATGATATAAGCTCATCAGCGTTATTGAATGACGGGCTGTCGTCTGGCAGAATCCCCAATTCATGAGCCTCGGCGATCACCATGGCACGCCTCGTCGCCTCGTTGGGCACCTCCGCCCTTCCTACAATCTCAAAAGGAATCTTTCGCTGATTTACAAGCTGCCGAACGGCAAGATTGAGATAGGAATTGAGGCTGAGGCCGACCGAATCCAAGAACTCGGTCGCCTGCTCCTTGAGCCCCTCTTCGATGCGAACCGTCGTAGGCTTAACCGTTGCAGTAGACATACGCGACCTCCTCGCCCTCGTCTTTTGCATCAGTATACCCAATATAAATGGCAACCTGACGTTAGAAAGCATCAGATTGCCATGCATATTCATGTCGCGGTGGGCACGATTGCTCTACATCAACCCGCTGAGCGCAATGTCGACGGCTTCGTTGAGGTCGTCGGTAATGTGTACTAGATCCGGATCGAGCGGACTGATCATACCGGCGTCCATCACCGGGCCGTTGAGCCAGTCGAACAGGCCCTGCCAGTACTCGCTGCCCACCAGCACGAGCGGCATGCGCTTGACCTTGTGCGTCTGCACCAGCGTAAGGACCTCGAACATCTCGTCGAGCGTACCAAAACCGCCGGGGAACACGATGGCGCCCGAGCTGTATTTGACGAACATGGTCTTGCGCACAAAGAAGTAACGGAAGTCCATGCCCAAGTTCACGTATTTGTTGAGCCCGTGCTCGTGCGGGAGCTCGATCCCCAAGCCGACCGATTTGCCGTTGGCGCTCGCCGCTCCCCTGTTGGCTGCCTCCATGATGCCGGGGCCGCCACCTGTGATGACCGCCACGCCACGTTGCGCGATCTTGCGCCCGACGGTACGCGCCGCTTTGTAGAGCGGATCGGTCTTGGGCGTGCGGGCGCTACCGAAGATGGTCACCGCAGGTCCGAGCTCGGCAAGCGCGCCAAAGCCGTCGACAAACTCGGCCTGAATGCGCAGTACACGCCACGGATCGGCATGCAGCCAGTCGGTCGACTCCTCGGGTGCCAGCAGGTTGGCGTAGGTGTTGTCCTTAGGAATCATGGGGCCGCGCATGACCACGGGACCGCGTCGGTACGTCTCGTCGTAGGCAGGCTCGCCCTCGACGTTCTCATTTTTAATCATGGGTACTCCTATCGAGAAAAAGAAAACGGGCGGGGTCGACGCCATGCGCCAAACACCCGCCCGAACATCAACCATTCGGTATGGTACCCACGATGCATCAAGTGCTTGCAAGCCATCGGTCAGCGGTCGCGCAGCCGATGCCAGCGAATGCAATGCCCGCCGCCGGCCGCGAACAGCTCGTAAGCGAGCCCGGAGCTCTTAGTAATCCACCGCCGCAGGGCTGTTCATCCAGTCGCTCACAAACGCACCGTAACGGCCCTCGATAATGGCCTGACGAGCCTGCTGCATAAGGTTGAGCAAGTAGTAGATGTTGTGCATCGAGAGCAAAATGCCGCCGAGCATCTCCTTTTGCGTGACCATGTGGCGGATGAGCGCACGGCTGTAGCCGCCCGTGCATACCGGGCAGGTGCAGGTGGGATCGATGGGGCCGTCGTCGTGCGCAAAGCGGGCATTGCGGAAGTTGAGGCGACCCTCGCTCGAAAACGCCGTGCCCATGCGGCCGGTACGCGTCGGCAGCACGCAGTCGAACATGTCGATGCCCACGCCCACGCCGCGCACGAGGGTGGTGGGGTTGCCGACGCCCATCAGGTAGCGCGGCTTGTGCTTAGGCATGTACTCGGAAGCCAGCGGCGCCAGCGTCTCGAACATGGTCTCGTGGTCCTCGCCCACCGAGTAGCCGCCGATGCCATAACCCGGAAAATCGCCGCACTCCTCCAGATGGCGCAGCGAGCGAAGGCGCAGGTCCAGGTGCATACCGCCCTGAACGATGCCAAAGAGCGCCTGGTCATCGCGGGTGTGAGCCTTATAGCAGCGCTCGGCCCACATGCTCGACAGCTCAACGGCGCGCTCAACGTAGGCGCGCGTGGCGGGATAGCCCGGGCACTGGTCGAGCTGCATGCAGATGTCGGAGCCAAGCTTCATGGCGATTTCCATGTTGTCCTCGGGCGTCCAGAACACGTGGCGGCCGTCGTAATCGTTGACGATAAAGCGCACGCCCTCGTCGGTGAGCTTGACGGCGTCGTTGTGACTAAAGACCTGGAAACCGCCCGAGTCGGTGAGGATGGGGCCGTGCCAGTTCATAAACTTGTGCAGCCCGCCCAGCTCGGCGATGGTGTCCTCGCCGGGACGCATGGACAGGTGATAGGTGTTGGCGAGCACGATCTGGGCGCCGAGCTGCTTGACGGTCTCGGTAGGGATACCCTTGACGTTTGCCTTGGTGCCTACGGGCATAAAGATCGGCGTCTCGATGTCGCCGTGCGGGGTGTGCAGCACGCCGGCACGCGCGTGCGTGGTCGGGTCCTCGGCGATCAGGTCGAATTTAAAAAGGCTCTGGTCCATAAACTGGAACTCCTTGGTTGCGGTTCATACGCAAACCATTATACGGGCAACCCGCAAGAAGCACCGACTCGACAGAAACTAGTGCAAAGGAAACCTGCCCCCTGCACCAATGCACCAGGATAAAAATGATCCGTTTTCCTCCGTCCCCAACGGATCATTTCCGACAGCGAAAACCCGCCAGATCGAGCAAGGTGCCTTCAAGCAAAATGGCGCCGCAGGTTGAGCATAAGTCAGCGAGCGGGCCGCATTTGAGGCAAGGTGACGTGAAACGAAAGGGCGCTGACCTTCTGGTCGCGCCCTTGAAGTTGAACGTCAGATTGTCCAAATGCGGCCCGCGCAGCGTCGAGCTGTTACGCAGTTTGGTAAAACCGCGTAACCCTACGGCCGCTGGCCCATGCCGCCCTCGAGGGTGACAGTCTCGCCGTTCATGTACTTAAAGTCGGGGCCGCAGAGCTGAACGACCACGCGGCCGATCTCCTTCTCGACGTCGCCGTAGTGGCCCGCCGGCGGCATGTGGACGTTGGCCTTGAACGCCTCGGGATAGGCATCCTGGAAGTTCTCGAGCGCAGCAGTCCAAGCAAGCGGGCACACGATGTTGACGTTGATGCCGTCGGGACCCCACTCGTTGGCGGCGACGCGGGTCAGGCCGCGGATGCCCTCCTTGGCGGCAGCATAGCTGCACTGGCCATAGTTGCCAAACAGGCCGGCGCCCGAGGCAAAGTTGACCACGGAGCCCTTGGTCTCCTTCAGGTGCGGATAGGCCTTCTGCATGTACAGGTAGGTGGCATACAGGCCAGAGTAAATGGCCAGGTTGAACTGGTCCATAGTGTGGTCGGCGATGGTCACACCCGAAGCGCTGGCCTGAGCGTTGTTGACGACGGCGTCGATGCGACCGAACTCCTCAATCGCCTTGTCGATAACGTTCTGCACGACGGCCTCGTTGTCCTGACCAGCCGAGACATCGGCCTGAACAGGCAGCACCTTGACGCCGTACTCCGCCTCGAGGGACTCCTTGGCGGCCTCGAGCTTGGCAACGTTGCGGCCGGTAATGACGAGGTTTGCGCCCTCCTTGGCAAATGCGATATCGATGCCGTAGCCGATGGAGCCAGCGGAGCCGTCCTTAAGCGTGGCCTTGCCGCCGCCGGTGACGATTACGGTCTTACCAGTGAAAAGTCCCATATAAAGTCCTTTCAAATCGCGGCGGACACGCCCGCCGACTGCGCGCATCCAAATTCACGCGCCAAAAGCTGGAATGTAACTTTAGCGTGTTCAAGCGAAAATAAAAGACCGCGGTAGGCGAACGGCACCACGTCGTTCGGCGAAGGGATTGTCAAGTAAAAACTGGATAAAGCGGCCGAGTTATTGTTATCAGATCGAGCCATCGAACACGTTTTGAAACTTTGCTGCGGCGCGTGGGATGTCGGCGCGAAACTTTATCATAGGGTGACAAACAACGATGAGGAGCACGTGCCTATGACAGACGAGCTGGACCCCCAGACTCAACAGCATATTGATGATTCAGCAGGCGCCGTCGACGACTGCGATACTCCTACCTGCGTCGACGCCTCCACCGATGCGCACGCCGGTGCAGATGCGCACGCCGGTGCGGATAAGGCAACAGACACAGACGATACTGTTGAGCATGACGAAAGCGAGCAGCCGAAGCTGAGCCATGCCGAACCTGACACGGAACCCGCACCACAGGCGGCGGGCCCCATCGAGGTGTCTTCGGAAGAAGAGCTCGATGCCGTCATGGACTCCATGATGGATGCTGTCAAAGCGATGAAAGACGCCGTCGCCGATGCCGACGTGGACGCCGAGGAAGAGGAGGCCGCCGAGGCGGCCTCGACCTTCGTGCCCGGCGAGACTCCGGTCGCCGACCAGGGCAGCACCATGCCCTCGTTTCTGCAGCTCGAGCACCCCACGATTGGCGCCGACGCGGTCGATCCGCACGCAGCAGGCTTTTCTGTGGTCGAGGGCGGTACCGGCAATATCGCCGCGCCGCAGGCTGCCGATGCGGATGCTGCCGACACCGCTCGCCCGACCGCCCCGCATTCCCCCGCCGCGAGCCGCGATCTGGGGACCGCTGTCTCGAACACTGCGAACGCCGTGGGCACCTTTATCGCCCAGGGCGCCTCGGCCATGCGTGAGATGAACGCCGCGAAAAAGGCACTTTCCGACGCCCGCGCCCACTTGGCCGAACTTGAGCAGCGCATTGCCGATCAGGCCGAGGAACTCGAGACGCGCCAGGATATCGCAGGCCGCTACGACCAGATCGTCGCCGACCAGCGCCAGGCGATTGCCACGGCCCAAAAGACTGCAGCGGCCGCTGAGATTGACCGTGATGCCCACGCCGCCAAGGCGACAGAGCTCAAGGGCCAGCTCGAACAAATGAAGACAGAGGATGACGCGACTGAACTCCGCTTGAAGGCCGCGCTCGACGCCGTGGAGGCCCGCGAGGCGAGCTCGCGCGAGACCGGCAACCGCCTCGTTCGACGTCTTGAGGATTCCAAGCGCATCCGCGACAAGGTGAAGACCGAGCGAGACGCCGGCATTGCGGCCGCACAACAAACCGTCGACGCCACGCGCGCCCAGCTCGAGACGCTGCGTCATGAGTATGCCGAGCTGCAACGCAATCCCTCGGCAAATCCCGCCAACTATACGGTACGCACCAGCGAGCTCTCGATGCAGATCTCCGACACGGCAGATGCCCTGCGTAAAGCCGAAGAAGATGTCCCGCGCATCACCGCCGACCTTGAGCACTCGCTTGCCGCAGCCGAGCAGGCCGTCGAGCAGGCTCAAGCCCCTATCGCCGACGCAAAGCGCGCGCACCAAGCCGTGACGACCGAAGCCGATGCCGCGCGCGACGAGCTGCAGACGGCGAAAACGGCCGCCGCGACTCGTCAGCGCGAGCTGCGCGAGAAGATCACTGCCGAGGACAAGGCACGCCGTGACCAGGAGCAGACCATCGCCAATGCCCAAGCAGATGCCGCACATGCGCAGTCGATCATCGAACAGGCGACCGAGGTGCACGACCACCCAGAGATCACTGAGTCGCTTGCAGGATCCTTGGCCCGAGACAAAGCCGAGCATGCCGAGACCGAGCGAGAAGTCGCCCAGCTCGAGGCCGCCGAGGACGCGGTGCGCGAGCGTACCCGCGACTCCCGCATCAAATTCACCGGCGCCATTGTCTGCATCGTCGCCGCAATCCTGGTAATCATCCTAGTCTGGCTGTTCGCAAGCAAGTAGTCTTTGGGGACGTTCTTAAACGACCAGTCAAACAAGAACGTCCATTGAGTGCCACATTGACAGCCAAGGCAAGGCCGATGCTTTGGCAGCGTCAGGTGGTTACGCGGTTCGTAGAACCGCGTAACTAACAAATGAGCATCGCGTCGCCAAAGCTGAAGAAGCGGTAACGCTCCTCGATGGCGGCGGCGTAGGCATCCATGATCTGGTCGCGGGAGGCAAGCGCGCTCACGAGCATCATGAGCGTAGAGCGCGGCACGTGAAAGTTCGTGATCAGCGCGTCGACCACGTGATAGGTCGAGCCGGGCATGAGGTAGAGCTGTGTCGTCGCATTCTCGCGCACCACGATGTCACCGCGGCCGAGCGTGTCGGCGCCGTCCTCGCGGCCTTCAAAATAGCGCGCCGTCACAGCCGGATCGAACACCGGGGCATCCGCATCAAAGGCGCTTTCGAGCGAACGCACTGCGGTGGTGCCGACGGCAATCACACGATGACCCTCGGCCTTGGCCTTGTGCACGGCGTCGACAACCTCCTGCGACACGTGGTAGCGCTCGGTGTGCATGACGTGCTGCGTGGGGTCGTCCTCCTCCACCAGACGGAAGGTATCGATGCCCACCTCGAGCTCGACAGCGGCGAACTTCGCACCCTTGGCCTCGATAGCAGCCATGAGCTCGGGGGTAAAGTGCAGGCCCGCCGTGGGGGCGGCAGCCGAGTGCTCCTCCTTCATGGCATAGACGGTCTGGTACTTCTCGGGATCGCCCTCGTAATCGGTAATGTAGGGCGGCAGCGGCACGTGGCCGGCAGCATGGATGGCCTCGTCGAGCGTGCGCGGGTCGCCGGCGGCATTGCAACCGGCCGGCTCAAATCGCACCAGGCGTCCGCCGCGGCTATCGGTAACAAAGTCGACGACCTCGGCCGTCAGCACCACGGGAGCCCCCTCGGGCGCATGGGCGCCACCGGCACGATACTCAATCTGAGCGCCGGGCTTCAGACGCTTGCCAGGCTTAACCAGGCACTCCCACACGTGACCCAGTGGATCCACGTCCTCGCGGCGCTTAAGCAGCAGCGTCTCCACCACGCCGCCCGAGCCCGCCTTGCGACCGATCAGACGGGCCGGCATCACGCGCGTCTGATTGATGACGAGTACGTCGCCCGGCTCGATATAGTCGATGATGTCACGGAAGATACGGTGCTCAACGGTACCGCCGTGCTCCAGCGGCGTTCCCGCCTCAGATCCCTTGCGATTCACCACCAGCAGGCGGCAGGAGTCACGCGGCTCGGCAGGAGCCTGGGCGATGAGCTCTTCGGGCAGGTTATAGTCAAAATCATCAGTACGCATAGACACGTCGGATTCTCCTTATATAGCTAAAGTCCGCTCTACATCCTAGCAGGCTGCCAGCTCAAAAGAACTACTATTTGGAAGCTTTGCGCTCGTCACGGATGCGGGCGCGGTCCATGGCCGCCTCGACGGCCGAAAAGCGGCAGCCACAGTAGTTCTGCCGATACATGCCCAGCTCGCGCGAACGACGCGTGGCCTCGGGATAATACGGGCGAAAATCGCGAATCACCGGCGTGAGCCCGCGGGCGGCAGCCAGGCGCTCGAGCACATCATTGCACGTTTCGAACAGCTGATAGGGCGAGACAGCGAGCGTCGTGCCTACATATTCAAACCCGCGCTCCTGAGCCACACGGCATGCCTCGGCCAGGCGCAGGGCATAGCACGTGCGACAGCGACGGGGCCGATCGGCGCCCAGCGGGGCCACGCCGGCCTCCCAGCGCTCACGGTCCTCTCCGGCCTCGATAAGCTCGATGTCGCCGCCGGCACACCACCGGCGCAGCTCGTCCAGACGCCGCCGCCATTCATCGTGCGGCTGAATATTGGGGTTAGTCCAGCAGATCGTGGGCTCAAACCCCTCCTCGCGCAGCAGGCGAACCGGCTCAAGCGAGCACGGCGCGCAGCAAGCATGCAGCAACAACGGCTTCATGGACATCTCCTCCCAATCTTTGCCCAGGGTAGTCTTTTTGGGACGGGTCAATTTTGACTACTTTTGATGTAAAGCAGTTCCAAATATCTGTATCAACAGGAAAGTAGTCAAAATAGCCCCGTCCCAAAAAGACTACTTTGCGAAAAAGCGCACGCCAAAGGACGTGTCCTCGCAGGCGACAATACGGCGGTCGCGCAAAATGGTCCACACGTAATACCAATCGCCCACACAGCCCGACAAATGCAGGCCAGCCGCCAGGTAGCACAGCAGCGGATAGCCCGAAAATGCAAACCCCAAGGCAAACGCCGCCGTCAGGATCACCGTGGGCGCCAGGCAAATGGCAATGTAGCGCCGGCGCGAATACACAACGCCCTCGGCACAGGCGTAGATCATCGCCGTCTCGCGATTCGCCCCAAAGGTCACATGCGCGCCCGCAGGCGCCAACAGCTTAAAAAACGCGGCGTGTAACAGCTCGTGCACGGCAAATGCCGCCGCCGAAACCGCGATCACACCGACCATCCAGCCCACAACCGCCATCCAGCCGCCCGCTTCGGCCGCATCCAAGTCCGCAGGCCCGCCCAGCAGCATAAACACCGGCACCAGGCACACGGCAAATACGCCAAGCACGGCCATCCCCCACACGAAGCAGGCGTGCAGAAAATCCTCGTCCTCAAACGCATGTATGTTGGAAATCTCATTCATAGCATCTTAGGATAGCGCCCCTGCCACGCACCCACCCGCATGTGCGATAATGTCGAACGATATGCACGAATTGACCACCGCGCCGCCAGGCCTTGCGCCGGCCGCGCTTTCACCTATGCGAAGGAGTCCCATGGCATCTAAATACTCCATGAACGACCGTCCCAGCTGGCCGCGCCGCGCCATCGTTACCGCTGGCGAGCCCTACGGCAACAAGGGCCTGCACTTTGGCCACGTCGGCGGCGTCTTTGTCCCGGCCGACTTCTTCGCCCGCTTCCTGCGCGACCGCCTGGGCCGCGAGAACGTCATCTTCACCTCGGGCACCGACTGCTACGGCTCGCCCATCATGGAGAGCTACCGCAAGCTCAAGGAGAACGAGGGCTTCGACAAGTCCATCGGCGAGTATGTCGAGTCCAATCACTCCCGCCAGGCCGCGACCCTCAACAACTACAACATCAGCTGCGATATCTACGGCGGTTCGGGTCTTGAGCCGGCCGTGCAGATTCACAACGAGGTGACCGCCGAGATTATCGAGCGCCTGCACGAGCAGGGCACCATCTCCAAGCGCTCCACGCTGCAGTTCTACGATGCCAAGGCCGGCACGTTCCTCAACGGCCGCCAGGTTATCGGCCGCTGCCCCATCCAGGGCTGCAAGTCCGAGAAGGCCTATGCTGACGAGTGCGATCTGGGCCACCAGTTTGAGCCCGAGGAGCTCATCGCGCCCAAGAGCCAGCTCACCGGCGAGGTGCCCGAGTTGCGCCCGGTCGACAACCTCTACTTTGACCTGCCGGCCTACCTCGACTTTATGAAGACCTATACCGCCAAGCTCGCCCAGAACCCGCAGGTTCGCTCCGTGGTCTCCAAGACCATGGAGGAATGGCTGCTGCCGGCTCAGCTCTACATCCAGAACAAGTTCCGCGAGGCCTTCGATGCCGTCGAGGATCAGCTTCCTGAGCACACCGTCCTGGAGCCCGAGGGCAACAAGAGCAGCTTTACCGTCACCTTCCCCAGCTGGAAGGAGCGCGACGATGCCCACGCAGTGCTCGCCAACGGCGGCGTGCGCTTCCGCAGCGGCAAGGCGCTCGTGCCCTTCCGCATCACCGGCAACATCGACTGGGGCGTTCCGGTGCCCGAGGTCGACGGCGTGACCGACGTCACCTGCTGGTGCTGGCCCGAAAGCCTGTGGGCGCCCATCAGCTACACCCGTACCATACTCGCCCGCGACGCCCGCGCCGCCGGCGTGACCGAGGGTGTCGCCGCCCAGGACGCCGCCCTCATGGGCGAGCCAGCCGCCGATTCCACGCAGGTCCCCGTGCCCACCTACCAGCACAGCTCGCTCGACTGGCGCGACTGGTGGTGCTCTGACGACGCTCAGATCTACCAGTTTATCGGTCAGGACAACATCTATTTCTACTGCATCGCGCAGACCGCCATGTGGGAGGCCCTGGGTTGGGACCTCACGCAGAGCACCGTCAGCGCATGCTACCACCTGCTCTACATGGGCAAAAAGGCCAGCTCGTCCTCGCAGACGCCTCCCCCACCGGCAGACGACCTGCTCAACCACTACACCTGCGAGCAGATGCGTGCGCACTGGCTGTCGCTCGGCCTTTCCGAGAAGCCGGTGAGCTTTAGCCCCAAGGCATATGACACGCGCGTGACCGGCAAGGACAAGGACGGCAACGAGGTGCGCGCCTGCGACGACAAGCGCGTTATCGACCCGGCCCTTAAGGAGAGCGCGCTGCTGACCGGCGTGTTCAACCGCCTGGCCCGCAGCTGCTTCTACGGCGTTGCCGTCAAGGAAGGCGACGAGAGCCCCTATCGCAACGGCTGCATTCCTGCCGGCGCGGCCTCTGCCGCCGTGGTCGAGGCTGCCGAGCAGGCCGCCCTTGCCTTTGAGCAGGCCATGTACAAGTTCGAGACGCACCGCGCGCTCGCCGTGTGCGACGACTACCTGCGTGCCGCCAACAAGCGCTGGAGCGACGCCTCCAAGGCCGCCAACAAGCTCGAGGGCGCCGAGACCAACGCCGCCATGACGCAGGCCCTCATCGACGCCTTTACCGAGCTACGCGTGGCGACCGTCCTCATGCACGGCATTGTGCCGGCCGGCTGCGAGCTCATCTGCGAGTACTTCGACGTCGACCCGGTCGCCTTCTTCAGCTGGGATAACATCTTTGCCTCCACGGACGAGCTTGTGGAGAGCCTGGGCGAGAAGCCCGGCGAGCACCGCGTGAAGCCGCTGCCCCCGCGCTTCGACTTCTTTAGCAAGCACGAGAGCCAGTACTAGACAACCAGTAGGGCACTGTAGTCAATTTGGGACGGGGCTTTTAGCTACCCGTCCCATCCTTGGCTGCAGCGCTTGCCAAAACAGACGGGGTAGCTAAAAAAGCCCCGTCCCAAATTGACTACTTGAGTGGAACAGGAAGGAAAGACGGATGTCCAAGCCGCGTCGTCGTAAGCAGAAAAAGCAGGTTAAGCCCGAGCTCAAGCTCAGGCAGTTTGCCGCTACCGAGCTTTCCGACCAGCTTGCCGCCCAACCCTCCGCCGCCGATCTGCCGCGCTTTATGGTCGACACGGTTGCCGGCGCCTATGCGCCCACCGATGCCGAGCTTATGATCGAGGGCTTCGGCGCCGCGGCCACACGCCCCGTCACGCTGCGCGCCAACACGCTCAAGGCATCCGCCGAAGACATTGCCGCGGCACTCGACGCCGCCGGCATCGTCCATCGCACCGTCGCATGGTACCCAGACGCTTTCATCCTGCCCGAGGCCCAGGTTTCCGACCTGTGGGGCCTCGACATCTATCGCGACGGCAAGATCTACCTGCAGAGCCTGTCGTCCATGATGCCGCCGCTCGTGCTGGGCGCCCAGGCCGGCGAGGACATCCTGGACATGTGTGCGGCCCCCGGCGGCAAGACGACGCAGATCGCCGCCCTCACCCAGGGACAGGCACACCTCACCGCCTGCGAGATGAGTATTCCCCGCGCCGAAAAGCTCGAGGCAAATTTGGGTCGCCAGGGCGCGAAAAACGTGCCTGTCATGCGCATTGACGCGCGCGAGCTTGACGAGTTCTTCCGCTTTGACCGTATCCTGCTCGACGCCCCCTGCACCGGCACGGGCACCGTTATCAGCGACAACGAAAAGAGCCTACGCGGCCTCACCGAGCAGCTGCTGAGCAAGTGCGCCCGCTCGCAGCGCGCGCTTCTGGACCGCGCCATGGGAGCCCTCAAACCGGGCGGCACGCTCGTCTATTCGACTTGTTCGATCTTGCCGCAGGAAAACGAGGACGCCCTGCAAGAGGCCCTCGACAAGCATATGGACTGCGAGCTCATCCCCCTCGACGGCACGCCAAGCGAAAGTGAGGCACGCCGCGCCCAGGAAGCTGGTGAGGAGCCACGTATCGAGAGCAACGCCCTCACCGAGGCCATCGCCGCCGGCCATGTCTCGTCCGTCGCCAACGGTATGCCCGGCACGCTCACCATTCCGCCTAGCCGCGACTTTGAGGGCTTCTACATTGCCCTGATCCGAAAACGCAGCTAGCGCACGGATCCAAAACTCAACAAGCTATCTCCGTGCGCGTTTGCCCCGCTGGTCGCGATGCTGTTTAAGCATCGCGCGCTCCTTGCGTTCGGCCCTTTTACCCTTAATGGCCGTGACCACAAAGTAGATGACCGCGGCGGCAACGATTGCGCCCACACACAGGCCAATCGAGCCCAACATTGCCGAGAATTCCATACCGCGTCACCTTTCTTTTGCATACGGGACTTTCAAGATAGCACCTCGATTCCCGCCACCACAGCTCCTTCACGTTCGCCGGCTCTTCGGTCTAACGGATGACGCGGCGGGGAAAAATCAACTCGTCAAACGATTTAGCAAGCACAACGCTGCCGGCACCCTGCCGGCCGTCATCACATAGAATCGAGCCTCCATGGATACCCTCAACGATCTAAACGAACGCGTCGATGCCTTCGTCGGCACCAGCTCCTTCGACACGCCCACCGCGACAAACGACCAAGCCCCCATCGATGTTCCCGCCGAGGTTCACGAGGACATCGTCGCCTCGGTCGATTTTTCCGAGGTTGAGCTTGCGGACGAATTTACCGAGCCCCAGGTAGCCGTAACCCCCAATGGCCTTTTGCCCATGGAGCCGCTGCCCATCGACGGGCGTCTGCGCAAGGCGGCCCTCCGCATGCCCGATGAGATCGAGGAGGCCAGCGGCTTTACGCTCTTTGGCCGCCGCATCAAATCGCTCATCTACACCACCGACGTGGCGGTCATCCGCAACTCCAATGCCGATGCCGTCTTTGCCGTCTACCCCTTCACGCCGCAGCCCGCCATTACGCAGGCGCTGCTGACAGTTGCCGAGTGCCCGGTCTTTGTGGGCGTTGGCGGCGGCACGACCACCGGCAAGCGCTCCGTGCAGATGGCAGCCGTCTCCGAGATGCAGGGCGCGGCGGGCTGCGTGGTCAACTCCCCCGCCACCGCCGAGATGGTCGAGCACATCACCAACATCGCCGACATCCCCGTCATCGCCACGGTCGTTCGTTGCGACGACGATGCTCACGCCAAAGTGCGCGCCGGCGCCAAGATCCTCAACATCGCAGCCGGTAAGAACACGCCGCAGGTCCTGCGCGAGCTGCGCGAGCACTATCCCAACCTGCCGCTCATCGCGCCGGGCGGCAAGACGCCCGAAAGCATTCGCGAGACCATCGCCGCCGGCGCCAACGCCATCATCTGGACGCCGCCTTCGGCACAACAGCTACAGACCGACATGATGCAGCGTTATCGCAAGATGAAGGAAGACGCCACGCCCGTTATTTCGCGCGAAAATGTACCCATTATTGATCAGGTCGCCGCCGCCGAGGTCAGTCAGGTCGAGAATATGAATCCCGACGTGCCAATTCCCGACGAGGTCATCGAGCGCGTCGCCTCGATCCACGAGCGTGTTGAGGAACGTCGCGCCAACCGCGGCCTCAAGCCTTCACTACACGGCTTTTTCTTCCGCGGAAAGAAACGCTAGCAAAACAACTTGGCCCGCCCCACAAACGTGAGGCGGGCCGTTTTCGTTTGAGCAATCATGCGGCGACGTGATGGGGCAAATTAATCCACGCGCTTGTCGCCCATAAAGAAGAGCGCCACCGTACCAGGCCCGGTGTGCGAACCAATCAGAGCACCGATATTGTTGATCTCAATCTTGCCTTTGAGCTGCGGAACCTGTTCCTCAATCAGCGCCGCAACTGCCTCGGCATCCTCTCGGCACGCCGAGTGCGACATGATGCACTTACCCGAATAGTCCGCACCGTCCTGCACGTGTGCCAACATGGTCTTAGCCATCTCGGAAATCGCGCGCTTCTTAGTGCGTATCTTTTCACGTGGCGACAGCCTACCTTCGCAATCGACCGTCATAAGTGGGCAAATCTTAAGCGCGGTGCCGATGATCGCGCTCGCAGCCGAAATGCGACCGCCGCGCAGGTAGCTCGACAGATCGGTCGAGAAGAACCAGTGGTGCAGGTTGAGCTTGTGCTCCTCGATCCAGGCAGCCGTCTCATCGAGTGAAGCCCCGCTATCGCGCACGTCGGCGGCATATTCCAGCAACAGGCCAAAGCCCGAAGACGCCGCCAGCGAATCGATGACGCGCACCGTGCCGCCCTGAGGATAGCGATCCGCGAGCATCTGTGCCGCAACGCAGGCCGATCCATACGTGCCCGAAATACCCGACGACAACGTCAGGTGCAGCACGTCTTTACCCTCGGCAACAATCGGCTCCCAAAACTCCTCATACTCACCCACGCTCACCTGAGACGTCTTGGGCATGGCACCCGCGGCAATCTGGGCAAAAAACTCGTCCGGCGTAATCGACTGATACAGATCGTCCGTATAGACAACATCGTCGATCTCGTAATGAAAACACACGACAGGGATATTGCGCGACGCAAAGAACTCCCGAGTTCGGTCGGCGGCAGATTCACAGGTCAGGACAAAATCACTCATATGAGGCTCCTTACTCATTGCTGCGCAAATTATCGCACAGTGAGCCTACATACGGTACATATGTTCACTATTTACCAAATCGAACCAAAGATAGCGAACATCTTTACCACCATCGTCTCCACCGACCCCACGCATAAATATCTGAGAAAACACCCTCTGTCGTCTCCATCCAACCGCCATATCTACCTCAACTAAATCGATTTATCAAACCGTTCGGCCAACAATTCGGCCGCCTATCCCCAATCGAAACAAAAGCGGCGCATACTGATAAACGTTTGACGCTGTTTTATCAGTTTTACCAACCACATCGGAAGGTGCTTCATGGTCGCATTCGATCGCAATCCGCAAGACTTCAAGTATCTGCGCCTGCTGTCGAGACAGTTCCCCACCGAGCAATCCGCATTCACCGAGATCATCAACCTCTCGGCCATCCTCAACCTGCCCAAGGGCACCGAACATTTTATGAGCGATGTGCATGGCGAGTACGAAGCCTTTATGCACATCCTCAACAACTGCTCGGGCGTCGTGCGCGAGCATGTCGACGAGATCTTTGGCGACACGCTCTCCTTTGACGAAAAGGGCGAGCTGTGCACGCTCATCTACTATCCGCGCGAGAAGATCGATCTTGTCCGCGGCCGGCGCGAGGACTCGCCCACCTGGTACAAGACCATACTCGACCAACTCATTGTGGTTGCCCGCTCGCTTTCGAGCCGCTATACCCGCTCCAAGGTGCGTAAGGCCATCCCACGCGATTACGCCTACATCATCGACGAGTTGCTGCACACGCATCCGGATGAGAACAACTACCGCGTGCGTTATCACGAGCGCATTATCGAATCCATCTTGGAGACCGCCAGCGCCGACGACTTTATCGAGTCGCTCGCCTCACTCATCAAGCGCCTCGCCGTCGACCATCTGCACTTGGTGGGCGACATTTTCGACCGCGGTGGCGGCGCGGCCAAGATTATGGACCGCCTGCTCACCTATCATTCGCTCGACATTCAGTGGGGCAACCACGACCTGCTGTGGATGGGCGCCGCCGCCGGCGAGCCCGCCTGCATCGCCACGGTGCTGCGCAACAACCTGCGCTACGACAACTACGAGATTCTCGAGAACGACTACGGCATCTCGCTGCGTGAGCTTGTCGCCTTCGCCGACGCTACCTATACCTCCGGCGAGCCCATCAGCCCGCTGATCAAAGCCATCAACGTCCTGCTTTTTAAGCTCGAGGGCCAGATTATCCAGCGCCACCCCGAGTTCGACATGGCAGACCGTCTGCTGCTCGACAAGATCGACCACGACACCGGCACGGTCACGCTTGCCGACGGCAGCGTATGGCCGCTCACGACCAACGACTTCCCCACCGTCGATCCTGCGGACCCCTACACGCTTACGCCCGAGGAACAGCACATCATCGACAAACTCGTATCCGAGTTTGTCACCGCCGATCACCTGCATCGCCACATCGATTTCCTCTATACCCACGGCTCCCTGTATAAGGTCGCCAACGGGAATCTGCTGTTCCACGGCTGCGTACCGCTCAACGAAGACGGCACCTTTGGCAGCATGAACTGTCTGGGCACCTGGCACGCCGGCCGCGATTATTTTGATTTTTGCGACCATATCGCCCGCCGCGCCTGGCGCGTCGGCGACCGCGATGCCCTCGACTGGATGTGGTACCTGTGGATCGGCTTTAACTCGCCCGCCAGCGGACGCGTGGTGCGCACGTTCGAGCGCGCCTACATCGCCGACAAGAGCACGTGGGTCGAGCCGATGGACCCGTACTATACGCTCACCACGTCCTCGTCCGTTTGCGACGACATCATGCGCGAGTTTGGCGTCGCCCCCATGGCCTGCTCGCCGACGGGCCACATCATCAACGGCCACACCCCGGTCAAGACCACCAAGGGCGAGCAGCCCATCCGCGCCAACGGCAAGCTGCTGGTCATCGACGGCGGTTTCTGTCGCGCCTACCATCCCAAAACGGGCATCGCCGGCTATACGCTCATCTCGAGCTCGCGAGGATGCCGCCTCAAGTCGCACCAGGCCTTTACCACCGTTGCCGAAGCGCTCACCCGCAACATCGATATCGAAAGCGAGACCAACCGCTTTGACGAGGCCGACCGTCGCCGCATGGTGAGCGACACCGATACCGGCGCCAAGATCCGCAGCCAGATCCAGGACCTACGCCAACTGCTCGATGCATATAGAAACGGTGCTATCGAGAAGCGCGCCTAGCCCCGCTTGCGGGGATTGGCTAAACTTGCTGAGTTTGTCATCCCCGCGGCGCAGCGGCGCCACCCTAAGGCAGGTACCATGCAAAAGCTCCTTGCGCAGATCATGAAGTTTGGCGTCGTCGGCGTCATTGCCACCGTCATCGACTTTGGCATCATGAATCTGCTCCACTACGGTCTGGGCCTTAACATCCTGATCGCCAACACCAGCGGCTTTATCGTCTCGCTCATCTTTAACTACGTTGCGAGCATGAAGTACGTGTTTGCGCACAAGGAAGGCATGAGCCGCCGCCGCGAGTTCATCATCTTTGTCGTGCTGTCCGTGATCGGCCTGGCACTCAACGACGGTATCGTGCTGACACTCAACGCCGGTCTGGGGCTCGAGGCCAATATCGCCAAGATCTGCGCCACCGCGCTTGTCATGGTCTACAACTTTGTAACGCGCAAGATCTTCCTGGAGGGCGAGGAGACTAAGTAGCTCGACATCCTTGCGCTACGGGGCCCACGGACGGCGCTCGTCGAGCACGGCGTTGTCCGTGGGCCTTGCTCGTTTACGGGCAAATTTGTAACGCTCGCGGATTACCTCTTGAATATTTGGCGAGTTCGTATAGTTCTTGCCAAAGACCTTACGTTTCCCTTTCAAAAGCTCTAAAGTAACTCGTTGCTCGATTCATCAACGCATTGGATGTGATTACGTGCGCAAGGCACTGGCACAACCTCATACCAAGCAGTTCCTCAAGTTCGCTGTCGTGGGCCTTATCTCCTTTGGCATCGACTGGGGCATGCTCATTGCGCTCGTCGAGCTGTTCCACCTCGACTTTTTGATGAGCACCACGGTTTCGTTTATCACGTCCGTCGTGGTCAACTACTGGCTCAGCATGAAGTACGTGTTCGACCACCGCGAGGGCATGAGCCGCAAGCGCGAGTTCACGATCTTCACCATCCTGTCGGTGATCGGTTTGGGTCTCAACGACCTGTACATGTTTGTGGGCGTCACGTTTTTGAGCATCGGCTACCAGGCCATGAAGGCCATCGCCACGTTCTTGGTCACCTGGTACAACTACTTTAGCCGCCGCTTCTTCCTCGAAGGCGCTCGCTCATAGTCGATTCAATATTTGCTTGAATGTATAACCGGTTGGAATTCCCATTCCAACCGGTTTTTTATTTGTCGAGGTCCCCGGCGACCCAGTCCAATTCGCATGAAAAACGGGCGGCCCGGATGTTAGTCCGAACCGCCCGTCCGGCGCGCTATGTCGAGGCCTCTAGCCTGCAACGTAATACCAGACCACGTTGTCGCCGTTGGAGAGAACGTAGTTGCTGCAGGCCGTCATGGGCGTTGTGCCGTTGACGGAGTACATCCAGCCGCTCGTTCCGCCGTACTGTTTCTCGGCCAAACCACCAATCGCGGAGACATACGTGCCGTACGACGAGCCATGTGCGTTGACAGAAAGGCCCAGCGCGCACAGGGCATCGTAGGCCGTAGCGCCCTCGTTAAAGGTGAAGGTGCCACCAGAAGACACAGGATTGCCCACGGCGCTCGATGTGACCGAAACCGTCACCGTTACGTAGTTGGACTCCTGCGAGCCGCCCTGGCCGCCCGAGGGAGCGCTTCCGCCATTAGAGCTGGAGGCTCCATCAGACGACTGACCGCCGCCCGAAGAAGCACCGCCAGACACATTGGAAGTATCGCCGGCTCCCGTATTCTGGACAGCGGATTTATCTCCAGACTTCTTGCCGTCCTGACCATCGGACTTCTTGCTATCCGAGCTTTTATCCGATTCCTTGTTTGAAGACTCGGAATCGTCCTTGGACTTGAACCCATCAGAGTCCTTGGACTCATCTTTTGCGTCATTCGATAACTTGGAATCCTTGGAACTGGTCTCGCCCGAAGTCGTAGTCGAGCCAGACGCCTTGGTGTCCTTGGTGACAACGCTCTCCCCCGTCACGGTCTGAACGATCCAGTCGATGGACCAGGCGCCGCTCTCGGAAGGATGGACGAAGCCCAGCGAGACGACGATCAGAATGGCGCACGCGGCAGTCAGAACGCCGAGGAGCGCCTTGCGGCGAGGGGCGGACGCCGCCGAAGCGGCGCCCTTTTGCTTTGCATCGTCGAACTGAATGAACGAGGAATCTGGTTGCTTGGGGTCAGCGTCCTTGGATTTATTGGACACAGCCCTCACCTACCGACGTTTGGTGAACACGAACACGCCGACGATGGCGAGACCGATGACGCCGGCGGCAACGCCAACAATGGCGAGCGGGTTGGTGCCAGCCTCCTGCTCGGAAGCACCAGAGGACTTCTTAGCAGTGGTCGTGGAAGCAGCACCCGTATCGGACTTGGAATCGGACTTCTTGTCGGACTTGTTGTCCTTGGTCTCGGTCTTGGTCGACACCGTCGTCTTGGTCGTCGGCTTATGACCCGGGGCGATAGCGCCGCCCTTCGAGCCGGAGCCAGAACCCGCGCCAGCGCCAGCGCCGGAACCAGTACCGGTACCAGAACCGCTGCCGCCATTGGAACCAGCGCCGCCATTACCGCCAGGGTTGGTGGCATTCTTGGTCCACTTGGCATACAGCGTCAGGTCGGCCGTCACCGGCGTGCTAAAGTCATACGCCTGCATGCAAGCCTCATCGGCATACCAACCGCCGAAAGTGTAGCCGTCGCGCGTCGGATCGGCCGGCTTGACCAGCTTGCCATCGGCCGTAGCAACAAACTTAGTATCGCAAGCAGACCCGCCGTTGGAATTAAAGGCAACCGTCCAAGACTCGACAGCTCCAAGCTTAAACAACGTGCCCGAATCATTGATGTAGTACAGGTTGCCAGATGCATCGGCAATGACCGGAGAGTCACAGTGCTGGTAATGGCCAGCCGCATCATAAATCTGCGTCGCCTCTGCATCGCCGAGCGTATAGCGATACACGCCACCACCAGCAGAGTAGTTGACGTAATCCTTGCTATCCGCGCTGTTAACAGTGAAGTACACATAGGTCTTGCCGCCCTGAACGCTCACCAGCGGAGTAGCAGCAATACCGTTGAGGCCAGCCGGCAGCGCCTTGCCGTCGGCAGCAGCGACCATCGTGGTCTTACCCGTCTTCAGGTTATAGAGAACCAGAGCAGAGCCAGTAGCCGTCTGTCCGCCGACAATCAGATTGTCACCAGACACCGCAGGGGCGCTCAGATTATTCGTAAGGCCTAGATCAACCGTATTCTGTTCACTCAACACGCCCTTCGCCGAGAGCGAAATCACATGGAGCTTTCCGTCGTGCGTCATCTGATAGAAGGTCGAACCATTGGACGGATCGGCAATGCAATCGGCATTTGCGACAGCGCTGAGCTTCATGGTCGAAACGACATCGCCCGTCGTCTTATCAATGCACTTAAGCGTACCCGCGCTCGTAGGAACGATGGCATACTTATCCGTCAAAGCCGCACCAGTCCAGTAATAGCCCTCGGCAGGGTCGATGTTCTGCCAAGAAACTTCGCCCGTGGCAATCTTAATGCACGCAAAGGATCCATTGCCGTAGGTCGCGTTGTAATTCTCGTCATACGAAATATCGACCGAGCCTACATAGACGTACTCGCCGTCCGAAACGACGGTGCAGGAGCTCTGCGTCAGGTCCGTCAAACCAGGCGTCAGCCACTTGCAGATCAGCTTGTCTGCAGTAATCGCCTGGACCGCACCGCCGTTGAGCGGAACGATGATAAGGCCATTGGTATAGATCGGACGAGAGGTATAGCTCACCTTGGAGGCAAGCGGCGCAGAGGCAACCTTTTTGCCCGTGGACGAATCGATCTTAATGAGCTCGTTCTCGGTCGCGATGTACACAAAACCATTGGCAATAACGGGCTCGCTGCAGTTGGCATACTGCTGGCCAGACTCGGCCTTCCAATCGAAGGCCCACTTAAGACCGGCGGCCTGCACAGGCGTCTTGGCATCCGTTACGGTCGAACCGTTGCCACTGTTGCCGTAGCCAGCCCACTCAGCATCCCAATCAGGAGTCGTCGCACTCGGGTCCACGACAATCTTGTCGGGATCAGGCATGGGCGAATCGTCAGTGGTATAGGCAAGCGTAACCTTATCGCCGCTCTTGAGCGTAATCTGGTTGGCGCAGAGTAAGGAGGGCTCTCCATTGATATACAGGTGCCAATTTTTTTTGGTCGCACCATCATAGCCGTACGCCTTGTCTTCGAACGGCGATTTGATGGAATTGAGGAACCAGTACTCACCATTCTGGGAGCCGTCGTACGTAACGCCCTTGGCCTTCAGAACCGTCTCAATAAGGTTCTGGGCAGTAGAGCCTTCGGGCAAAGAAACATTGCTTGCCGAGCCCCAGCGAGTATTGTTGCCGTTGACATCGGGGCCGATAACATCGACAGACCCAAGAACCTGACCGGGAAGGGCATCGGCGTCAGCACCATACATAAAGGTGACGGCGTCACCCTCTTGGAGCTCGTAGGCACCAGCGCCAACGTTCTTGAACTCGCCATTTACGTAGAAGCGCCAATAGCTATTGGTTGCAGCATCCCCGACATAGGGCTTACCGTCGACGTCGAACGGCGAATAAATGCCGTTGAGGAACCAGCCCCAAGACGATTCGCTAGAATCGAGCCTAAGGCCGGTCTGCTCCAGCAGATCCTTGGCAGTAGAGCCCACCTTGAGACTCATCTGACCCGTCGAAGCCCAAACCTGCTGCTTGCCGTCCTTGTCCTTACCGAGGACCTGAACGGAAGCATGGACGGAATCGGAGGGCAACTGGTCGCCCCAGCCACCGTAGAACCACGTGACGGTATCGCCGGCATGGATGGTGACATTGTCTGCCGTGTAGTCGCTCGACTTGCCGTTGATAAACAGCTGCCAATAGGTCGAATAATCGAGCGGCGTACCCAGCTCAACACCGTTGTACTTAAGGCTCAGAATGAAGGAGCCCGCAGCAACGGCGTCAATATCATTCGCCTCAAGCGCGACCTTCGTAAGGTCAAGTGCGCTCGAGCCGGACGTCACCACATACTGCGCATTATCGACCCAAGTCTGAGTCTTGCCCTGGGCATCGCGACCAATGACGGTCACATTTGCGGCAACCTGGTCCTTAACGACAGGGGACGAGCTACCAGCCGTATAGGCAAACTCAATCTTCTGCCCCTGGGTGAGCTTGACGCCGCTCGCGCCAACCGAGGAAGACGCGCCGTCGACAAACAGCTGCCAGTAGGCATAAGTCGCCGGATCGAAGGCAAGCGTGCGGCCATCGCTCGGGGACGTGATGCTTTCGAGGTGGAAACCGTATGCCGTGTTCGGATCGTATTTCGCCTTGAAGCCCACCTTCTGCTGCAGCTTAACGAAGGCGTCCGCAGCCGTCGAGCCCTCGTCGAGCTTAAGCTGCGTAGGTGCCACCCAGGTCTGAGCCTTGCCGTCGGCATCGGTGCCGATAATCGAGAACGAGACCTCGACTTGCTTCTTGGCGACATCGCCGGTTTCTGTCGGGTTCTCTGTTTGAACGGCAGCCGCGGCGGCAGATCCTGCTTGGCCAGCGGATGCCGTCGAAGACTGCTCACTCGTGGCAGGGCTCTCCCCCGTCGCCGAGCCTTCGTCGCCAGTTGCTGCCTCTGTTGTGTCGGCACTAGCTGCAGGCGCGCTCCCGGAATCCGAAACCTCGGCCTTGCCCTGGTCGGCAGTACCGCCCGCGGCCCCCGCGCCCTCACTCGGCGTCGCAGCCTGAGCCACAGCCTCGGCAATGCCCTCGGCGCCCTCGGCCCACAGCTGAGCCGGCATGGTGCCAAAGACCATCGCGAAGGCCAGGAATGCCACCAGGCCGCGCTTGGCTACACCGCGTGCAATCGCGCCACGGCGATGCAACGAGGCGCGCTCGCGCTCGTCCTCAAACATATCCATTTGTCCCCCATTGTCTGTACTTGAAGCGTTGCCTTGAGGCTGCCCCACGTCATCGCGCATGTTGCGCTCGAGTACCCCCATCGGGGTCCCCCTTCCCTCCAGAGCCCTATGCACACCGACGGCATGAGCCGCGGTCGCGTGCAAGATGGGAGGCGATCCGACTTAACCTTAACGGCTCAGGCGCGCCGTCCGATCTGCGACGCGAACATCCCGAGCCAAGAGGAATTACGGTTACTGGTACAGCCGGGGACTTGCACCCCGATTCTCCCAAACGCGCAGGTAAACCGCGCATTCGTGCGTCTCCGCACCACCATCTAGGCCATCTATTATTACTGTCAATATGCTATCACGCAAAAGGGCCTCGCACGCAGGCGAAGCCCAAGGTAAAAGCTATTGTTTGCGATAGGAAAATGCGGTGACAGTCGCAGCCTCTAGTGCTTGCCGCCGTGACTGTTGAGCCAGATATTGCGGCCCAGCATAAGCGCCAGCACCAGCGCGCTCACGTAGCCCATAAAGCCAATGACCGGGATACCAAACACAACCGGCTCGATGCGTGCGTAGTACACCACCGACGAACCGATAAACAGACCGGCGATCACAATTGCCATCGACATGCGGTCGATAATTCCACCCAGCTGTCGCAGCGCCTTATCGCTGCTCATGATCTGCGTGTTCACCTTAAGCTGGCCGCGCGTGAGCATGCGCGAAGCCAAGCCCAGATACTCGGCCGCCTCGAGCGAGCCCTTCGCCGCGCGATAGCTGCTCGCGGCAAGATCGCTCCCCATATCGCGCACGCGCGCATAGGTGCTTTTCTCGTTTTTAATATGCGTCTGGATGATCTGGATCATGTTGACGTTGGGCATGTACTCGGTCAGCAAACCCTCGAGCGTCACCATGCCGCGCGCGAACATCGTCACCACGCTCGGCAGCTCAACGTCATTCTTACGCGCGAGGTTTAACAGCGAGGTCAAAAACTCGCCGATATCCAGATCCTTCAGGTCAAGGCCCGCAAAGTCAGCCACGATAAAGTCAAGATCGGACAAAAACGCTGAATGATCGAGCTCGGCCGAGTCGCCACGCGTCACGGCGAAGCGCATGAGCGAATCCTTGAGCTTGGGCACGTCGCCCTCGGCCACGGCGAAAATCATGTCCTTAACGATGCCACGATCGTGGCTCGACATGCGTCCGACCATGCCCAAGTCGATAAAGTAAACGATGCCGTCCTTGAGGATGATGTTTCCCGCATGCGGGTCGGCATGGAAAAAGCCGTCATCGAGCACCTGCGTCGAGTAGTCCTCGACAATCGCGGCACCGATCTTTTCCAAGTCATAGCCCTCGGCCACCAAGCGTTCAGGATCGGCGATCGAAATGCCGTCGACGTAGTCCATAACCACCACGTGCTCGGTGCACAGGTCCAGATAGGATTTAGGGCACGTCACGCCATGAACGCTCTTGTGGAACTCGTAGAAGTCGTTGAGGTTTTTTGCCTCGGCCAAAAAGTTGGTCTCTTCGCGAAACGAGGTCCACAGCTCCTCGACCACGCCGTGCAGGTCCACAAACTGATCGGTGTTGACGAACTTGGAAACGATACGCACCACCGAGCGGATGATATCGATGTCCTGTGCCATAACCTGCTGCGCACCTGGGCGCTGCACCTTAACGGCCACGTCCTCGCCCGTCACCAGGCGGGCGCGATGCACCTGCGCAAGCGATGCACTACCAAGCGGATTTGGGTCGATCGCATCGAACATCTCCCCCAGGCGCAGGCCGTATTCTTCTTCCAGACAACTGAGTACGACCTCGTACGGCACCGGCTCCACGTCAGAGCGCAGACGACGCAGCTCGTCGCAAAAGCGTTGCGGCAGAATCTCGGACCGGTTGGCCAGAATCTGCCCCATCTTAACGAACATGGGGCCGAGTTCCTCGAGCAGGCGGCGCAAACGAACCGGCGTGAGGTTATCCCACACGCGGTACTTTTTGACCAGGCGAACAATCTGCCCGATGCGCTCGCGGCGACCCGCCGGCGTGAGCTGGTATTCCTCATCCGGCGCCATCGCCTCGGGCTCCTCGGGGACCATATCGACAGCGCGCGGCTTCTTGCGAGCGCCCGAGACGGCGGCATCGACCTCATCGACAACCGCCGCCTCGTCACCCAAGGGATCTAGATTGTTGTAATCGGTGGTGGAATCTGCCATCTGCGCTGCTACTCGGCCTCTTCGGTATCCTTCGCATCGTCGGGCTCAACGGACTCGACGGGCACCGAGGTCACGTTGTCCTCGACCGAATCGACGATGTCGCGCACATGGGCCAGGAAGGCCGTGCGCTCGGGAGCGGTCATAACGCGGACGCGAGCCAGAATGAGTTCGTCGAGCACGCGCTGGGCCGCGGTCTCGCCCTGCATGCCCAGACGCTCGGTCAGGTCGGAGATAGTGCCACCAGCCTGCTCGAACATGTCGGACACGCTGCGGGCGATATCGGGGGCGCCTGCGTCCTTGCGCACCTGCTCACCCTTGGTATTAAGGTCGTCGAGAACCTTCTTGCTGCCCTCGACGGCAACGGCGGCGGCGCCGAAGCCCACGTTGATGGCACCGTTAACAAGCTGATCGAGTTTCATAACCATGGTTGGCTCCAATCACAAACAACTGCATTGGCGTTCTTGTACCCAAGATTGAGCGAAAGCGACAAAGCGTTTTAGTGCTATACGATCGACGGGAAATCCCTACCTCACGTTGTCGTTCATCGCGAAAGAGTTCTTCATGGCGCAGCTCGTGGTGTAGAGCACCTTGCCCAGCAGAGCATCGGTCTCCACCCGCACGCGCTCGGCAAACTCCTCGTTGGCGCGGGCGAGCTCGGCAGGCACTTCGGCCTCGGGCAGAACGGCTGCGGCAGCATCGACGTCATGGATCTGCTTGTGGCCCATGCCACCGACCTTCTCCTGATAGTCCTCCACGGCGCGGCCGCACTCATGGAAGCGAACGTCAGCCAGCGCGCCGATCAGGCGGTTGGCCCAGTAGAAGTTTTCGGACGTCACGCGAGCCTGTGTATCGGCATAGTACTCGGGCATGGTCTCGACGTTGGCGTACAGCGGAACCAGCGCGTTAAACGAGTTGGAACCAAAGGCCATCCACTGCACGGCGCGATAGGCCGGCTGCGCATAGGGGCGCAGCTGCAACACGGCGAGCTGGCTGTTGCGGTTGATGCCGATGGGGCGATAAGCGCCACGCGTGGCAGGCGTGCCCTTGCTGCCGTAGCAGTCGTACTCCGTGCCCTGGTAGTGGCTCGAAAGCACATACTTAATGTCCTCGATGGTCACCTTGCGCTCGGGCACGCGGCTCCAGGGGATATCGTCGCTCTCGGGCGTGTAGTCGGCGTCGGGGCCGTCCCACACATCGCTGGGGTTGAGGCAGCGCTGCATGTACCACGCGCGCGGCGTGTTGTAGACATGATCGCTGTCGCTGTGCGAGCCAAAGGCCTCGCGCGGGTTAAAGACCACAGCCGGACCGTCGCCCTCAACGCCCAGCGTCAGGTCCAGATGCCACTCGGCCATCCAGGAGCGCAGGTCGGCAGAGCACATGTGGTTGACCTGGGCGCCCTCGGCGTCATCCAGGTCAAAGCTGTCGATACCCAGCTGATTGGGCATGGTCACATAGGCGTCATCAGGCACACGCTTGGCAATCCAGTGGTGACCGCCGATGGTCTCGAGCCACCAGATCTCGTCCACGTCGCTAAAGGCGATGCCGTTGTTCTCGTAGGTGCCGTAGCGCTCGAGCAGGTCGCCCAGGATACGAACGCCATCGCGGGCAGACTTAGCGTACGGCAGGACCAGGGTCACCATGTCCTCCTCGCCCAGGCCACCAGACTGCGCCGGCACATAGCCGTCCTCACCCTCGTTGCCCTTGGCGGGCACGTAGTCGACAAGCGGATCGGCGCCACGGACGCGCTCGTTGGTGGTAAGCGTCTCGGTTGCAGACATGCCAACGTTGAGCTCGTTGAAGCCGGCCTCGGCCCAGATGCCGTGGCCCGGGATAACGTCAGGGACGCTTGTGTAACGCATGGGATTGTCGGGCAGCTCAATGGCTAGGTGGCTCAGGACACTCGTGTAGACACGCGGCTGCTCGTCGGGATGCACCACGCACATGCGCTTGGGCTCAAACACCCCGTTGGACGAGTCCTCGTTGCGGGCGACAAGGGTCGACCCGTCGTAGCTCGCGTTCTTACCAACCAAAATCGTTGTGCACGGCATGCGCATCCTCCTTGAGCGAAGAAATCAAACGATAACAGTGTATCGCTTCGCCGCAGAAAGGGCGAAACCACGGCGCTGGCAACCCCTGTGGTCAAAAAATGCCAAATATGAGTACTGTCACCAATTTAGTAGCAGCAAATTTCCTTGTAATAGGTGCCGAAAATCCCCATTTGTCTAAAAGTAGGACAACGTTATTCCCCATAGGTTCAATAAAATGGGCTCCCTAGCGAGAATAAATATCGCTAGGGAGCCCAAAAGACATAAAAACATATGTGACTATCTTGGCAACAGTACTCATATTTGACGTTTTTTGACCACGTGGTATATCGCTAACCCCTCAAACAGCCCAAAACGCCTATTTCGATGCGCGCTCCGACGCCTCAATCACGTGTTTAGCGAGAATCGCCGTCGTCACAGCGCCCACGCC
This sequence comes from Collinsella sp. AM10-26, assembly GCF_003472525.1. NCBI lineage: Bacteria > Bacillati > Actinomycetota > Coriobacteriia > Coriobacteriales > Coriobacteriaceae > Collinsella > Collinsella sp. AM10-26. Next base: position 135,528 of record NZ_QRMC01000005.1, on the reverse strand, counting down.
GCCCGGCACGGGCGTGATGGCGTTAACGACCGGCTCCGCGGCAACAAAATCGACGTCACCCACCAGCTTGCCAGCGTCCTCATCCCAGTTAATGCCAACATCGATGATCGTCTGGCCCTCGCGAACCGCATCCGCGCCAATCGTGCGCGCACGTCCAACCGCGGCAACAACAATGTCGGCAGCACGGCACTCGGCAGCAAGGTCCCGCGTATGCGTATGGCACGTCGTCACGGTGGCATTGCGAGCCGTAAGCAAGGCGGCAACGGGACGGCCAATCACCAGCGACCGACCAACGACCGCGACCTTGGCCCCATCCAGCTCAACGCCGTAATGATCAAGCAAAGCAAGCACGGCTTCGGCTGTGCAGGGGGCAAAGCCCTCGCCTCGCCCCGAAAGCGTGGTAAGCAGCGAGGCCGGCGTCATGGAGTCAACATCCTTGACGGGATCGAGTGCTGCGGCAACTGCATCCTCGTCAAGCCCAGCGGGCAACGGACGAAACATCAGGCAGCCATGAACAGCAGGGTCGGCATTGATGCCCTCGATAGCAGCCATCAGCTCGTCCTGCGAAACATCGGCAGGAAGCAAAACACGGCGAGCCTCGATGCCAACCTTCTCGCAGCGCTTGAGGGCGCCGCGCTCGTAGGATAGATCGTCCTCGCGCTCGCCCACGCGAACGATAGCAAGCGTCGGAACAACGCCGTGCTCGCGCAAAGCCGCGCAGCGAGCAGCGAGATCCTCAGTCAAAGCGCGGGCAACGGGAGCGCCTTTAAGCAGCACGGCCATGGCTATCCCCTCTTCCTTGCGGCGTCGGCGGCACGGCGCGCCAGCGCATCGGCGCGCGGCAGCCACGTATCCAGCAGCTCATCACACGCCGCCTCGAGCTCCTCGGCGCGCGCCCGGTCTTTCATAGACGTGGTATTGGCAAAAAGCGTCAGGCTCGCGCCCTGCATGGCGGCGCGGCAGAACACGGCACCGCACGCCACGTCTGACAGCAGCTGACGCGAGCCCTTGTCGGCCATGTCCTCGAGCAGTGCCAGCGCGCGTCCGCAGGCATCCATAATCCGATACGGTGGCATGGCCGCCACGCGCAACGCATCCTGAATCACCGCGGGTCGAGCCGGATCATCACGAGGAATACCGTATGCCGCGGACACCTGGCCGTATGCACGAACATCCTCGGCAACCAGACCCACAAGTTCCTGCGCCAACTCGTCTGCCTGGGCAAATGTGCGCGTCAGATCGTCCGCGCGATCCGCAAGCGCGGGATTGGTTGCTCCATAACGAGCGACCATTCCGCAAAGCGAGGCGCCCAGCGCGCCCACAAAGGCGCTCGCACTGCCGCCGCCGGGCACCGGCTCGCGTGCGGCAAGCGCCTCGGCAAACTCTCGACAGGTTTTATCCATCATCTCTTGGCTCATACGCACGCACCTTCAAGTCATATACATCGATCGGGCGGCAACCGCCAACCAACCGCATCGAACACGTAATGGTGCTAAGTCTAGCCCATAAGCACATGAGCGTCAGCGCACCTGGCCATCGCGGATTTCTATGGCACACGATAGGCGGCAGCGACGCAAACATGAGACACATGGCCCACGTTTCGGGACTCTCGGACGGCGGCAACTGGGGCATACATATAGATAAGGAGCCCCATGCTGGGGCAACGCTCGCCACGGCGCCGGACAAAGAACGGAGGAATCACCGCACAGCAAATAAAGCCATCAGTGCATGCGCAACCGCCGATTGGCGAACCGCTGCACACGATGCCCCTAACAGACAAGGAGGACGCCACCATGAAGAAAAAGACCCTATCAATCCTTTCCCTTTGCATCGCCCTCTTTGCCGCATTTGCCCTTGTCGGCTGCGGCGGGAGCGCATCGGGCGGGGGCGGCAGCGCCGCCAAGAGCGAGAGCAAGGAAAAAGCCCCCGTTGCCAAGAAGACCGACTTTATCTGGTTTAAGGTCGAGATGCCCGAGGGCGTCGGCGTAAGCGACTCCGCCGGCAAGAATGCAGATAGGATTCAGCTCACCTTCCCCGAAGATGAGAACGCCTCGGGCGATCGCTTTATCCCCGTTTGGAAAAAAGCGCTGACAGCTGAGGAGTCCCACGCCGACCAGGCAGAAAAGAAGGGGGATACGTTCCAGTGGAAGGATGGCGGATCCGTCGAGTATAACGGCAGGACATGGCTCGTCGAAACGTACGAGGACAACAGTGGCATCTCAACACTCCTCTTTACCGACGTTGAACCGGGAAGCGTCTACGTCCTTATCTCAAACTTCGAACTGCACAAGAAAGAAGCCGAGGCACTCCTCAACTCCATCGAGTTCCCCGATGACATGGCGGAGGCGGTTTCCGAGGCACGCGAAGTCGAGATTTCGAGCATCGAGATCAAGCATTAGGGGCTCGCACGCAGCATCGCATGCGCAGTCATTACATGATCGGACGCCCAGCCGGGGGAGGATCGGATCAGCCGGTCCTCCCCTACTTATATCGCGACATATTGCCACTTGTCGGCGCAAATCCGGCCCCAAGAATGGGACATGTGGCCCACCCGAACGAGCCGCTCGCGCGTACAGTAAAGACAGGTAATCCATGGACGGTTACAGACCGAGGAGGACACGACCATGAAAAAGAAAGCCTTTGCGATTCTCACCCTCTGCATCAGTCTCTTTGCCGCAGTTGCCCTGGCAGGCTGTGGTGGAAGCGGCGGCGCCGCCGGCAGCGGTGGGGGCGGCGGCGCAGAAAAGCCGGCCGTGGACATGAGGACCGACTTCATCTGGTTTAAGGTCGAGGTCCCCGAGGGCGTCGAGATCACCGACGTCGCAGGCGATACCGCCGACAGGGCCCAGTTTAAGTTCACCGAGAGCGAGCACGCCAGCGACCGCTTCATCCCTGTCTTCGACTCTGACAAGAACGCCGACGAGCTGTTCGACTACGAGGCAAAGTGGAAGGCCAACTCCGGATGGACCGAAAACGACCCCGTTAAATACAACGGCAAGACCTGGCGCAGTGCTTACTTCACGCACTCGGGCGGCGTAACGACTGAGTACTTCACCGACGTTGAGGGCGGCAGCGTCTACGTGCGCATCGACAACGTCGAGGAGCACAAGGACGCCGTCGAAGCCATGATGAAGTCCCTGGAATTTGCCGATGACATCGCCAAGGCAAAGACCGAGGCCATGGACGTCAAGCTCGAGGATATCGAGATCAAGCGCTAAAGCTCCAACGGCATGCAGCAGCGCCGTTTTAGCTCAGCCGGGATGCAAGGTGCGACTCCTTGCATCCCGGCTTTTTGTGTTCGAAAGCGCCCGGTCACATCACCATGTTCAACGCATTCACAAACTCCTGAGCTTGGAAGCGGCTGCTCGGGCTAAAGACACAAGCAGTCAACAACCTGTTGCGCAGGAAAACGTCGCGGCCCTTGACCCTGTTGACCCCCGTGATGTCCTTAAGATAGACAATCTCGGTGTGCTTGCCGCCGAGAACGCCCTTCTTAAGCACCTCAAGGCGATTCGGGTAGATCTTAACGTCTTTAAACCTACCCGAACCTTTGTCCTGGAATAGCAGCGTATTGTTGTCCATGCGCGTCACTCCCGTGGGGCTCGCTAAAACTGTCTCTATGGTCACATTTTAGTCACCGCAAACCCTTTTCGCGGTCGCGCACGGAGCATCAAATCGTGTTCGCACGAGCAAATAAACTAATACCGCAAGGACTATAAGCCGTTATCCAAGGATGGTGAAATAAAACAAGGGATTAGCAATGGCTAAGATTTAAGTCTAAAACCCTTAGTAAGTGCTAATATATAGTTATTGAAAGAGGCTGAGATGCAGAGACGCGAATTGATCCGTATCCTCGAAGAAGCCGGCTTCATCTCGAAAGGAGGCACCAATCACGAGAAGTTCGTCAAAGGCGACAAGCTCGTGCTCGTGAAACGCCATCGAGAGATCGAGGAGCAAATTGCCAAAAGAATCCTAAGGCAGGCAGGGCTTCGATAGCTCATCCTCATCACATTTCGTATCGCCTTTTAAAGGAGGTCTTACATGGTTTACGTATGGGAATTCGAGTTCTTTGATTCGGACGGCGTTGTCGACGCTGTGCCATGTGGCTCGCTGGGCGGAGGTGGAACGTTCGGATCCGACCTAAACGACGCTGTCGAAAGCGCCGCTGATTTTCTCGCATGCATGGTCGATGACCACCTAATGGGCGGCGTTGACCTGCCTGCGCCGGACTTTGGCCACGAGCCGCAGCACGGTGGCAAGATTATCGCCGTGGCCGTCAGTCGCGAACTCAACGATATCCCCGCCGTCACCGCAGCGGATGCCGCGCGCATACTTGGCGTTAGCTCGGCAAGAGTATCGCAACTGATAAATGCTGGACTGTTGGATTCATGGAAGGATGGCACCAAGCGCATGGTGTCCAAAGCTTCCATCGAGGCACGACTCGCCGACGCTCCAAAGGCAGGACGCCCAAAAGAAATGCCTGTTGCCGTGTAAAGAGACGTCTAGGCATACCATTTTGGCATATTGACTATTGAGTTCTCTCGATTCGCGACGCACTGCGTCGCGAATCGAACTGAACATATTGCCGCAGGTAGCCGCGCATCCTCAATCCAAAGTACGAGAGGTGTTTCCCATGACAGACAGACCGAAAACAACGCTACGCGACTGTATTTACGGGCTTGCCGTCGGCGACGCGTTGGGCGTTCCCTACGAGTTCAGGCCCCGCGACACGTTCGAATGCACGGACATGATCGGCTACGGCACGCATGGGCAGCCCGCCGGCACTTGGAGCGACGACACATCTATGACGCTTGCCACCTGCGACTCGATTAGGGAGCTCGGGCATATCGACACCGCAGACATGCGCGACAAGTTCGTAAGCTGGATTGCCCGTGGCGAGTATACGATTGACGGCGTTTTCGATTACGGTGGTACGACCGCCTGCGCCTTGCACGCCGGCAAAGGTGGCTCCGGCGAGCGCGACAATGGCAACGGATCGCTCATGCGCATCGCTCCCCTGGCGTTCACCGATGCGACGGACGAAGAGGTCAGAAAGGTCTCCGCGATTACGCACGCCCACAGAACGTCAACCGACGCATGCATCATATATGTCGAGCTGATGAGGGATGTGATGAACGACGTGCTCCCCTCGTGGGCACTCCATCTGAAAGGCGTGCCCGAGCACGAAATCAGGTCCGGCGGCTTCGTGCGCGACACGCTTAAAGCCGCTACCTGGTGCTTTGTCAACACCAACAGTTACGAAGATTGCGTGCTTGCCGCCGTCAACCTGGGCGACGACACCGACACCACCGCAGCCGTCGCCGGCGCCCTCGCCGGCACGGCCTACGGTCTCAAAACCATCCCACAGGAGTGGGTCGACGCCCTACGCGGAAAAGAGCTGATTGAGAGCTGCCTGTTTTAGGGCGCCATTCAAGAAATAAGGCAGGAGGCGTCATGGAGAGGAAGATCGCAAATATAGACGAGTTCCAAGTGGACGAAAACGGGATTCCGCTATTTCCAGCAGGACTGAAGGAAGAAGCCAACCTCTATGTCCTCCCCGACGGGCGTTACCTCCCCTGCGGGGTCTACCGGACCGAAGATGGCGGCTCGCTCATTTATGAGCCATCCGAACTAAGCTTCTTCGGGCAGATGCTTGCCCAATTCAAAGAGAGCTAGAGGCTTGATTGCCCGTTAGATCGACACTGCTCCAAACCAGGGGGCAGGCTATCCTCCACCGCGGCCCGTGAGGTAGAATTATGATTGCCGCGGAATCCGCCTGCGGGCAACGCTCCGATCTCCGATTGGGGTGAAGCCTATGAACTTGTTTCTTGAAATCCTGCGCCTCTCGATGTATGTGACCGGCATTGCACGGAACCTCTACTCGATCTGGCAGGAATATAAGCAGTAACGGATAGCGAAGGGAGTCATAAAGAAAGGGCCGGTTGCAGCCGGCCCTTAAAACACTTGTACCTGCGTTGCCCGCGTCTCCGAAGTGTGACTAGCTAAGGAGCGGGTTCCGCGGCACATCCTGATTTTACCCAGTGGCAAGACTCTTTTACAGCCGTTCCACCGTTTATTTACATCTGCCATCACGGGCGGGATGTTTTGCACTCTCGCGAGCCAACCGGCACCACTCCCCTACTTACCAAAGATCGCAGCGAGTAAGCCCTTTCGTTTGGGCTTTTCCTCTCGGTAAGAGCCCTCGGCAGCTGCCGCCACCTGACGTGGTTGCTCGCCGTCTCCACGGCGCACGATCTGGTATAGGAACGGCGATTTAACGTATTTGACCTCGATGGGCGTGGCGTGCACGGTGCTTTCGCTCGACAGCATCACGTTGGGATTGAGCGGTGCCACCACATGCGTCTCGCGCTTGTCGCTAAACACTACCGCCGCCGCGCGGCCCGTCTGGCCGTTTACGGCAATGCGCACCTGTTCGCCATCGCGGCTGTCCGTCGCCGGACGATCGACAAAGTAGACCGGTACCATCACCAGGCCGTCCTTATGTTTGCGGGCCTTACGCGCCCAGGTGCGGATGCTCTTTTTATTGAGCCCCAGCACCGCCTCGGCATCGTTGCCGGCAACGTCGAGCGCCAGCTTATCAATGACCACCTGGTCCTTGGTGGACGCATCGACGGAGACAACGCGGAAATCGCCCTCCTGCATGGCAGGATCGAACGGCCCCACCTTGCCAAAGTCCCACGGCTCCAGAATGCCCATAAGGCGAACGTCCAGGTAGTTTGCCCGCGGATACGCCCAGTCGAGCACCTCGTAGTACACCAGGGTCTCCTTGCTCAGGCCCTTGCTCGGGAAGGACGCCATCATGCGCAAGTCCGCGAGCGCCATGGGAAAGTAGAAGAGCATCATGTCATTTTGAATCGCGTCTTCCACGTCGTGCCCGGCAAAGGCGTCGGGGTACTGGCGCACCAGCTGCAGTGCGTTGGCACGCGCCTGCTGTGGCGATATCTCACAGGGGACGCCCTGTTCGGGAACGTATTCGGCACCCACGCCCATGGTCAGGCGTTTGCTAAACGTACCGGGCTTGAGCAGGTCGGCAACGCCGATCTTGTTGCCGCAGGACGGGCACTCAAACACGCGCTGGGTCGATGACCCCTCAAAGGACGCGCCGCAGAAGGGGCAGGGAATGCTCACATGCGTCGCCTCTTGGAACTCCTGCGCCGTTCCGCGATCTTCCCACAGCAGATGCTCCAGAACCGACTGATTGCGCCAGTGTGAATTAAAGAAATACCAGTCCGGGTCCTCTGGGCGCTCGAGCTGCGAGACGTGCGTGAGCTTGAGCAGCCCGTCAACCACCGTCAGCGGCGTATGGCGAATACCCAGGGCGCTTTTGGGCTCCCCCGCATCGGCCTGCCACGGAGTGACTGCACCGCAATAGGCGCACTCAAAGCTGCGCTTAGCCTGGTGCGAGTACATAGGGCCACCGCAGTTTTGACATTTAATGGCAAACATCTCGTCCATGGAAACGTCCTCCTTTGCACAGGGACTGTCGACATTAAGTATGTCGAGCAAACAGTCACATGCCCATACCCATGTGGCCCAAAATGGACCACCCAGGCAGACGAGAAGGCTCGCTCGTTAGCACCGGCAGACTATTGCTGCATTTTCTGAGCATCGGTGCACGGCGCCCCCGCGCGAGCTACACTATCCCCTTAACAATGATTGTGAGGACGATCGCCATGCTATTTGTTCATCGACTGGTACATAAACTTGTTCCCGGCAGCGAGGGCGAGCCGGTCGATGCCGGCACCCGCACCAACGCGGGCTTTGCCGCAAGCCTCATCTGCATTGGCCTCAACATCACCCTGTGCCTGGCCAAGGGCATCGCGGGCCTGCTCGCCGGTTCCGTCTCCCTCATCGCCGACGCTTTCAACAACCTCTCCGATGCCTCGAGCAACATCGTGAGCCTGCTTGGGTTCCGCCTTGCCAGCCGCCCGGCAGACGAAGGCCACCCCTATGGCCACGGCCGCTATGAGTACCTAGCCGGCCTATTCGTCGCCGTCCTGGTTTGCGCCGTCGGCATCAACCTGATCCTCGAGTCGGTCACTAAGATCATCAAGCCTTCCCCCACCGCATATTCGGTGCTCTCCTTAGCCGCCCTCGTCTTGTCCATGCTCGTTAAGCTCTGGATGGCCGCGTTCAACCGCGCACTGGGCAACCGAATCGATTCCGAGACGCTCATCGCCACAGCACAGGACTCCAAAAACGATGTCATCACCTCGGGCGCGGTCTTGACGGCAGCACTTATTTCGCAAACGACCGGCTTTGACCTCGATGGCTGGGCAGGCCTGGGCGTGGGCATCTTCATCTGCATCAGCGGCATGGGCCTCGTGCGCGACGCCATCAGTCCACTGTTGGGACAGGCACCCAGCCCTAAGCTTGTTCAAGCGATTCGCGACAAGATCATGTCGTATCCGCAGGTCCTGGGCACGCACGACCTCATGGTGCACGACTACGGTCCCGGCCGCCAGTTTGCCAGCGCCCACGTGGAGATGCCCGGCGAGGGCGACGCGTTTGAGCACCACGAGATCCTGGACACCATCGAGCACGACATCAAGCGCCAGATGGGCATCGACATCACGCTGCACTGCGACCCCATCGCCACCACCGGCGACGACCTGCGCGGCTGGGTCAAGCGCGGCGTCATGCAGATCGATCCCGCGCTCTCCATCCACGACCTGCACGAGCACGACGGGTTCGTTTCGTTTGACCTGGTGCGTCCCGACGACTTTGACATATCCGACGAGGAGCTGCTGGAGCTCGTCACGCGCATCGTGCACGAGCGCCGGCCCGATGTCTCGTGCGTCGTCACATTTGACTCGGGCTTTAGCTCGCCCGAGCGTCCGGCAGAGCAGCTGTAACCGACAGCAAAACGGGACGTAGAACCGCCGACCAACGCGCCTACGCGCCGGTCGCGCGATCCTGCGCCCCGTTTTTGTTTGCACTGCTCAGGCTCTAGCTGCTCGACCGCTAGTTCCCCTGCGCGCCCGAAATGCCGTTTTGCAGGGCATCCCAGGCGTTCGTTGCCATATCGCCCAGGTTCTGTGCGGTATCGCCGAGGTTCTGAGCCGTGTCGCCCAATTGCTGGGCCTTATCTCCCAGCTCCTGTGCCTTGTTGCTCAGGTCTTCCAGCGTGTTGGAGCTCGAGCTGTCCGCGCCGCCCTGGTCGCCGGGCGCATTACCCGACGAGCCGTCCTTGTGCGTAAGCTGGACCTCCAGGTTGCCATCGCCGTTGTAGTAGGCAGACGTCACGACCCAGTTAGCATCGACAACGGGCGTCGAGCCGTCATCGGTCAGGATCACGGCGTTCGAAAGATCGGCCCCGCGCGACTTGAGGAGCTTCTTGGCGTTGGACCAGTACTGACCCGGGATATCGCTCAGGTCGACGGTGCCGGACTGGGTAGTCTCGGCCTGCTCGGCCGTGGTATCAGTCGTGGCGCCCCGCTTGTTGAGCACGCCCGACACAATGGCGAACACAATCGAGAGGGCAAAGAAGATCGCCAGCACAATGAGGATCTTCTTGATCACGCTCGACGAACGCGACGGCTTCTTCTCCTCGTCCTCGCCATATTGCGGAATCGACTTGGGGTACTCGCGATACGGCTCCCGCGACTCGTAGCGAGGCTGCGCCGTGCGAGGCATATACGTCGTCTGCTGAGGCTGCGAAATGGGATTCTGCGGCAGGTCATCATAGGGATTCGGCGTCGAGGCGGCATAAGAATCCTGCGGCGCGTAATCAAACGGGTCCGGAGCTGCGTTGCCATAGGGGCCATGCGAAGATGCAGCGTAAGAATCCTGCGCCGTGTCGCCATAGTCCATAACCCGGGTGGGCTCGGCAGAAGGCTGCGTCGCGGCGGGGTCGGTATAGCCGGGGTTGGGAACAACGCGGGTCGCATCGGCGCTATCGCCAGCCTGCGCGGAACCGTAGCCGCCCATCACGGTTGTCTTGTCCTGATCCATGCAGCGATTCCTTTCCGTCGCCTGTAAGCATCAAGTTATCCATGCATTCTACCCGCGCAAAAGCCTATGATGGGCAGAGCCCGTCGGTATCTACAAGACAAGCGCGGCCAGAAACAAAAGCCCCGCCGGGCCTTGGTAGGCGCGGCGGGGCGGGCAAGCGGCTATGAGCAGCAGGCTTAGAACAGGCCGGTGATGTTGCCGTCGTTGTCGACGTCGATGTTCTCGGCCGCGGGAACCTTGGGCAGGCCCGGCATGGTCAGAACGCTGCCGGTCAGCGCGACCACAAAGTGGGCACCGGCGGAAACCTTGAGCTCGCGCACCGTGATGCGGAAGCCCTCAGGAGCGCCCAGCGCCTTGGCGTTGTCGCTAAAGCTGTACTGGGTCTTGGCAACGCACACCGGCAGGTTGCCAAAGCCGTTCTCGCGCAGCTCGGCGAGCTGGCGCTTGGCAGCCGGCGTAAAGTCGACGCCATCGGCGCGGTAGACCTTAGTGGCGACAGCCTCCAGGGCGTCGGCCACATCGGCACCGTCCTCGTAGGCAAACTTGAGCTCGCTCGGCTGCTCAATCAGGCGCATGACCTCATCGGCCAGATCGAGCGCGCCCTCGCCGCCCTTGGCCCAAACTTCGGACAGCTTCACGTTGACACCCAGCTTCTGGCACTCGGACTCGATGAGCGCAAGCTCGGCCTCGGTGTCCGTCGGGAAGCGGTTGATGGCGACCACACAGGGCAGACCGTAGACGTTCTGGATGTTGTCGACGTGGCGCAGCAGGTTGGGCATGCCGGCCTTGAGGGCCTCGAGGTTCTCCTCGTTGAGGTCGGCCTTGGCAACACCGCCGTTGTACTTAAGGGCGCGAGCGGTCGCGACAACCACGACGGCGTTGGGACGAACGCCCGTCATGCGGCACTTGATGTCCAGGAATTTCTCGGCACCCAGATCGGCACCAAAGCCGGCCTCGGTAATGGCGACATCGCCAAAACGCATAGCCATACGCGTGGCCATGATGGAGTTGCAGCCGTGGGCGATATTGGCGAAGGGACCGCCGTGGACAAACGCGGGCGTACCCTCGAGCGTCTGCACCAGATTGGGCTTGAGCGCATCCTTGAGCAGTGCGGCCATAGCTCCCTGGGCCTTAAGGTCGCGTGCGCGGACGGGCTCGCCGGCAAAGCTGTAGCCGACGACGATCTCGCCCAGGCGCTCCTTGAGGTCGCTGATGCTCGTAGACAGGCACAGAATTGCCATGACCTCGGAGGCAACAGTGATATCGAAGCCGTCCTCGCGCGGCACACCCTGGGCCTTACCGCCAATGCCGTCGATGACGTGGCGCAGCTGACGGTCGTTCATATCGACGACGCGCTTCCAAGTGATACGTTTAACATCGATACCGAGCTGGTTGCCTTGCTGAATATGGTTGTCGAGCATGGCGGCCAGCAGGTTATTGGCGGCGCCAATAGCATGGAAGTCGCCGGTAAAGTGCAGGTTGATGTCCTCCATGGGGATGACCTGCGCCCAGCCGCCACCGGCGGCACCGCCCTTCACGCCAAACACGGGACCGAGCGAAGGCTCGCGCAGGGCCACGGCGCTCTTGACGCCGCGACGACGCAGGCCGTCGGCCAGACCGATGGTCGTGGTGGTCTTGCCCTCGCCCGCAGGCGTTGGGTTGATAGCGGTCACGAGGACGAGCTTAGCCTGGTGATCAGTCGGCTCGTTGAGCAGTGAATAGTCGACCTTAGCCTTGTCGAAGCCATACGGAATAAGGTGCTTAACGTCGACGCCGGCGTTCTTGGCCACCTCGGTAATAGGCAGCGGCGTGATAGAACGTGCGATTTCGATGTCAGTAGGCATGGGCGGTCCTTTCGTTACCGAATGAGAAAAAGACCAATTCAGCATAGCACGGGCGCGCAATAGTAAAACACCCATAACCGATGAACGGCGATTTGTTTACCCGATGCCCAGCGATAGCCCAACAGCCCGCCATAACAAAGCGCCCTAAACGGTAGGTTCAATCCCCAGGTGCTCAAAGGTACGAAGCGTTGCCTGGCGGCCCTGGGGCGTGCGAATCATCAACCCGCACTGCAGCAGATACGGCTCATAGACATCCTCAAGCGTTCCCGGGTCCTCGCCCACCGCGCTGGCAAGGGTCGTAAGTCCCACGGCACGACCGGAAAACGTCTTGGCAAGCGTCTCCAAGATACGAATATCCATCCAGTCCAAGCCAAGCTCGTCGATCTCGAAAAACTCGAGCGCCTGACGGCAGATATCGAGCTCGATGGGGCCGCTGCCGCGCACCTGCGCGTAATCGCGCACGCGCTTGAGCAGGCGATTGGCAAGGCGTGGCGTGCCGCGCGAACGCGAGCCGATCTCGAGCGCACTGGGATGGTCGATCGTCACGCCCAGGATAGTCGCCGAGCGCGTCACAATCTGGGCGAGCTCCTCGACCGTGTAGTAGTCCAGGCGATATGAAATGCCAAAGCGGTCGCGCAACGGGCCGGTCAACATGCCCGAACGGGTCGTTGCCGCTACCAGCGTAAACTTGGGAATATCCAAGCGAATCGAGCGCGCAGCCGGACCCTTGCCGATCACGATATCGAGCGCAAAGTCCTCCATCGCGGGATACAGAACTTCCTCGACCGAACGGTTGAGGCGGTGGATCTCGTCGATAAACAGCACGTCACCCGGCTGCAGGTTGGTAAGGATAGCCGCCAGGTCGCCGGTACGCGCAATAGCGGGGCCGCTCGTCGTCTTGATCTGAGCGCCCAGCTCGTTGGCGATAACCGTAGCCAGCGTGGTCTTGCCCAGACCCGGAGGGCCCGAGAAGATCACGTGGTCGAGCGTCTCGCCACGGCTCTGTGCAGCCTCGATCAGCACGCGCAGGCTCTGCTTGATATGCTCCTGACCGCAGTAGTCATCCAAGCGCTGGGGACGCAGGGTACGGTCGACATCGAGGTCCTCCGGCGTCAGCTCCGAGCCCACCATGCGCTCACCGTGCGCCATGGATGCCGCCGGCGAGTTGCCGGGCGTCGCCCACAGGTCCTGAGAGTCATCGGCTTCCCACATCACGCATCCATTCCAAGTCGCTTAAGCGCCGCGCCGAGCAGATCCTCGACACGCATATTCTGCCCATCATACCCGCTCAGGGCAACATCGGTCTCCTGCGGGCTAAAGCCCATGGAGAGGAGCGCCGCGCGGGCATCGTCGATGGCCGAGGGAGCGGCGGCGGGCACGGGCATCGAAACCTGACCGGGAATCACATCGACCGGCACAAAGCCCTTGTCCTTGGCAAAGGTGCTCTTGAGCTCCAGGATCAGACGTTGCGCGGTCTTTTTGCCCACACCGGGCACCTTGGCCATGCCCTTGTCGTCCTCGGCCATCACCAGCGAATACAATTGCCCCACGGTATAGGTGGAAAGCACGGCGAGCGCCAAGCGCGGGCCAACGCCCGAGACAGACACGAGCCGGTCAAACATCGTGCGCTCATCCTTAGAGGAAAAACCGAAAAGTGTCATGGCGTCCTCGCGCACCTGCATACGCGTGTAGAGGCGGACCTCGCCGCCGGGCGTCGGCAACGTGGCCGCAGTGCTGCCCGAGATGCCGAGCTCAAAGCCAACGCCCGACACATCGACGACAGCAGAGCTCATCGTGGCCTCGACAAGCGTTCCGTGGAGCTGGGAGATCATCAGTATCCGGTTCCTCTCTGTTGATAGAACTCGCCGCCGGTAAGCGCCCGGGTGCGGCTGAGGTTAACGTGGCAGATGGCGCAGGCCAGGGCATCGGCGGCATGGTCGGGATGCGGGTCGTGATCGAGCTGCGTGAGCGTGCGCACCATGTAGGCGACCTGCCGCTTATCTGCGGCACCGGTACCCACCACAGCCTGCTTGATCTGCATAGGCGTGTACTCGCCGATCTCGAGCGCGCACTCCGAAAGCGCCACGAGCGCAGCACCGCGGGCATGCGCCGTGGGGATGGCCGAGCGGACGTTAGCGCCAAAGTAGATGCTCTCGATAGCAGCGGTATCGGGACGGTAGCGTTCGACGACGCCCTTGAGGTCGCGGGCGATATGTGACAGGCGCCCCGCGAGCGGACTTCCAGCACTGGTCTCGATGCAGCCATAGGCACGACAGCGAACCTCGCCACGCCGCTCCTCGATAATCCCCCAACCCGTATGGGCCAAACCGGGGTCGATACCCAAGATAACCAAGCCAGCCTCCCCTCGCCAAAAGCACGGCGCAAGGCAAGGCCTCGCGCATCATTCACGAACGTCTGTTCTAGAATAACACAACGGGGTCAAGATGCTTAGTTGAAGTATCGGGGTTGGGAGCGAATCCCATCCCCAGTTTAGTTCTGCGAGAAGAATGGGAACTGTCGGGGATCAACCGGCGGATGCGGCATCGGGCCACCCTGGGGACCACCTTGCGAGCCGCCCTGTCCGCCCATCATCTTATCGATGGCGTCCTGAACCTCGCCCTCGAACTTCTTCATTCCCTCGTGCAAACGACGCTGACCGTCCTCAGAGCGCAGCTCCTCCATCTGCTCGGGCGAAATACCCAGTAGCTCGCCCAGTATGCCCATCATCTCGCCGCGCATACGCTCACTCGTATCCTCGTCAGCAAAACGGCGCACCTCGGCGCGCGCCAGCGAATCGACCGACATACGCTCCTTGCCGTTAAGCCCCAGGTCGGACCACGCGAGCATGTACGGCCAAGAGCGCTCGGCAAACGAGCGGGATGAGACGATCGGTGCCGTCGGCAACATGCGGCGGGCAGCCTCACCCTGTCGAACGAGCATCAGCAGCAGCGAGCAGGCCTCAGGCTTGCCAGCGGCCATCGGAATGTCGTCGAAAGATCGATTGCGGTCCACGTGCGCCTCGAGTGCACCATCGACCTCACCCGGCTCAAGCCCGCCGAGCAGCTGTGCCGCGCGGTCGAGCATATCGACCGGACCGTCAAGCGTCGAGAGCGCCTGCGCCAGCACTCGCTCCATACAATCTTCCACCGCGTTGAGCGTCACGAGCTCTTGGGGCACCACGGCAGACGTGCGGTTGCGCACACGCGCCACAAACTCAAGCGTCGACAGGTACACATCGCCAAAGGGTGCAAAATCGCCCTGGTAGCCGCCGGAAAGCGCGGGCGCCGCCAGCGCGTACTCAGTCTTGGAAAGCGGACTCAGTGCCATAGCACCCAGCTCGAGCGCCGTATCCTCCAGCATGAGGCCCAGCGCGCGCGAACGCAGACGCTCGGCATCGCCCGCCGACACGTCGCGATCGAGCACACGCGCCGCATCCGGTGCATCGCGCTCGACAGTGCGAATGTGCAGACGCTCGGCGATGGCGCGGACGGCGGCACAGCGGGCGGCCTCCACCTTCTCCTGCGCCGGCGTAAAAATACGGTTGCGCCCCAGCACCAGGCCAATCACATTACGCGGGCCCAGAGCGTCGACGGCCAGCGCCGCCAGCAGGGACGACGGCAAGTCACCCTCGAGTGCCACCACAGCACGCGACGCACCGTGGGCTCGGGCGTTGTCGCGCACGGCGAGCACCAGTGCCTGCCACAGCCACTCCTCGGAACGGAACTCGGGCAGTTCGTGATCTTCCAGGGCATCGAGCATCACGCCGCGCTGAATCTCCTGAACCAGCAGGCTCTCCTCAAAACACGGCGCCTGGGCCACCACGCGACCGCAGTCGTCGAGCACAAACGAACCGCCGGTATACACCGACTCGTCATAGGCACCGACCGGCGCCATGCAGGCAAACCACACGCTGCGCTTGGATGCGATCTTGCGGTAGGCGCCGCTGCGAACGGCGGCAATGGCGGCAGTCTCGCGGTCGGTCATGTCAAACGCATTGAATTGGAAATACGCAATGAGGTCGACACCGGTCGGCAACATCTCGAGTTCGTGGTCCAAGTCAAAAATCACGGCGATGCGCACGCCGTCCACGTCGAACACCGGCGGCGCCCAACGCGTGTCGTTGTTCTCGCCACGCTGCAGGGCAATGCTCGAACGCGCCGGCACCACATGACCGTCCTTAAGCATCATGTAGTCGAGCAGCGGCTGGCCCTCAAACGAAACCGCCGCGGGCACGATGCAGATCATGTCAAGCTCCTGGATACGCTCGGCGACACCAGTCAAGCCGGCAAGCATGTCGTGCTCAAAGTCGGCAGCGCCCACCAGGCCGCCGGGCAGGGCGCCCATAAAGAGCGGGGCCGGAACGCACAGCACACGCGCGCCGCGCTCATGAGCCAGGCGAGCCTGGTCCTCGATGCGGCCGCAAATGCCCTCAATATCACCCAGGCGCATATCGATCTGTGCAAGTGCGAGCTTCATGGCCCAGCCCTTTCCGTCGTAAATCGTCGTTATCGTAGTAAAAGCGCCGGCCGCATAATGCAGCCGGCGCTCGCATGTGCATATGCTAGCTATGATACCCCGAGCGGGGGCGCGCTCCTAGAACGTCGCGGACCACAGCCCATGCAGGTTGCAATAGGCATAGACGGTACCGGTCTTGGAGCCGCCGGCAAAAAACGTCGCGGGCTTCATGCCGGGCTCAAGGTAATGGACCTCCAGGCGGCCTTCGGCCTCAAGGGCAATCCACTCGATGTAGTGCTCGGGCAGCATGGGGTGCTCCGTCGAGCCAACGCGTGCGCGAATCACGTGACCGTCACGCTCGGTCTCGACGACGGGCACGTGCTTCTCGTGCGCCGCGTCCTCGGTGTTCGCGGTCAGCTCCGTGCAGCCGGCAGGGGTTGCAACGTCGTTGCCGAGAGCGGCGATGAGCTTACCGTCGGGATCCTTAAAGAATTTCGCCATGATGTTCTCCTTTGCTGATGTGCCAATATTCCTGATGGTTCTTATGCCCAAATGCAGACAAACCATCCACGGCATAGCAAATGAACACATAACGGATCAGGCAAGCGGTCGGGCCAAAATGCGTCGACCGTCCTGCCCACTCCAGCAATCCCACCCCGCGCGCAGCTAGCGCCCGTCGCCGCCGAGCAGTGTCAGAACATCTTCGCGGGCAAACAGCGCCGACGAGATGCCGTCGCCGCCGAGCACGCTGTTGACCAGATCGCGCTTGGACTCCTGCATCTGCATAATGCGTTCCTCGATCGTGTCCTTGGCGATGAGCTTGTACACGGTCACGGTGTGTTGCTGGCCAATACGATGCGCGCGGTCGGTCGCCTGATCCTGTGCGGCCACGTTCCACCACGGGTCGTAGTGAATGACCACGTCGGCCGCCGTCAGGTTAAGGCCCACGCCGCCCGCCTTGAGCGAAATCAAAAAGACCGGAACCTCGCCCGCTTGGAACTGTGCGACCATCTTGGCGCGGCTCTCCTTAGACGAAGCGCCCGTGAGCTTAAGGAAAGCGATGTCCTCCTTGGCCAAGCGCTTACCGATGATATCGAGCATGCCCGTAAACTGGCTGAACAACAGGATGCGATGCCCGCCGTCGAGGGCGCCGTACACGAGCTCCATGCACGTATCGAGTTTGGCGCTCCCCGCCTTGTAATCCTCGTAGTGTAGACGCGGGTCGCAGCAGATCTGGCGCAGCTTGGTAAGCTCGGCGAGCACCTTGAGCTTGTCTTTCTTAAACTCGGATGCTTCGCGATGCTGCACCTGCTGGGCGATGCGGTCCTGGTTGGCCAGGTAGAGCTTGCGCTGCTCGCCGGTGAGCTGCGCCATGACCGTATCCTCGATCTTTTCTGGCAGATCGGCCACCACGTCTTCCTTGACACGACGCAGCACAAACGGCGATACGAGCGCCTGCAGGCGGGCGGCGCTGTCGCCCTCGGCATGCTCGACGGGACTCTCAAAGCGCTTGGCAAATGAGTCTCGCGTGCCCAGAAGGCCCGGCATCAAAAAGTCGAAGATACTCCAGAGCTCGGACAGGCGGTTTTCGATAGGCGTTCCCGTCAAGGCAAAGCGCACGCCGGCCGGCAGGCGCTTTGCGGCGCGCGCCACCTGGGTGAGTGGGTTTTTAATGTACTGGGCCTCGTCGAGCACCACGCGGGCAAAATCCTGCCCGGCGTACTCATCGATATCGCGGCGCATAAGGTCATACGACGTCACGACCACGTTATGCTCGGCCACGCCGGCAATCTGCACGCGGCGCTGCGCCTTGGCGCCCACGATGGCGCACACATCGAGCGAGAGCGCAAAGCGCTCCAGCTCGGCAGTCCAGTTGTACACGAGTGAGGCCGGGCATACCACGAGCGTGGGCTTGGTGTCCCCCGCCTCCACGCGCGCCAGGATATGCGCGATCATCTGGAGCGTTTTGCCCAGGCCCATGTCGTCGGCCAAGATGCCGCCAAGGCCTAGGTGTTCGAGCGAGCCGAGCCACTGGTATCCGTCGACCTGATAGCCGCGCAGCGTGGCCTTGAGCGAGGCGGGCACCGTAAAGTCCATCTTGCCGAGCGTGTCCAGGCGCTCGACGGTACGACGGAACGCGGCGTCGCGATCGGCCTCGAGCGCCGGCGTGTGCGCAAGCATGCTATCGACAAACAGGGTACTCGACGCGGGAAGCGACACACCGTCGAGCAGGTCGACAGCATCGACACCCAGGTCCTCGGCGAGGCCAAACGCGGCTCGGGCTCCCTCGTCCAGGCGAATGATGTCGCCGGACGTAAGGCGCGCAAACGTTTGATGACGCTTGTACGAATCGAGATAGACGGCAAGGTCTGCCGCGGAAAGCCCGCTCGCGCCCAACTCGACGTCGAGCAAGTTGCTCTTAACGGTGGCGCGCACCGAAAGTTTGGGTGCAGGGCGCACCGAGATCTGGCGCAGGCGGTCGCTGAGCATAACCTCGCCCAACTCGGACAGGGCAGACAGGCCCTCGGTCAGCAGGCAGAACAAGCTCTCGTCATCGCGCTCCTCAAACGCCAGGCCGCCCTCGTAGAAATCGAAGTACAGGGCCGCCGTGTCCATAACGCGAAACTCCGCCACCTCGTCGCGCGGCGGAACGCCCGGGCGCCGCTCTTCGAAGGGGCTGCCCGGAGCGCCCAGGCTAAAGAGATCTGCCGACCAGTCGCCGTAGGTAACCGTAATTATGCAGGTCACGAGCCCATCGTCGACGCCAATCTCAAAATGGAAGCTCGCCTCGGGTGCCACGGCATCAAGGGCGGCGGGAGCGGTCAGGTCGGTGTAGTCGCGCAAGATCGGCAGCGCCATGCGGCAGAACTCGCCCACCTGGTCGGCGGCGATATGGGCCGGCGTGCGGCAGGGCAACAAGCGCGACAGGAACGACGCCGCGTGTTGGGCAAACGCCGCGTCGGTACGGCGCGCGCGGCGTGTGTCGACCAGGTAGGCAACGTTGTCCGAGGCGAAACAATACATATCGGCCGGCAGGCGCAGGTCATAGCTACCTCCCGCCGCCGGAGCAATCTTTGCGGCGAGGAGCGGTGGGCGGCAAGTCGGGGCTTCGTCCTCTCCCTGCGGCGACGGCTCGACCGCCACCTCGTAGGAGCGATGCGTCGTCGTCCCCCGCGACCAGGCAGGCTCAAAGGAAATGGTCCTACCGCGCAGCAGGTCCAGCACGGACACGATGGAATACTCGGATAGCGGCAACTGACGCTCGGTGACAAAACCGCTGCGGGCAAAGTCGTACGACGCCGAGCGCGAACTCGTGATGTCGCTCAGGTAGGCAACCGTCATCGTGACAAGGTCGAGCAACTTTGTCGACACGTCATCGAAGGCCTCGGGCACATGGGCAAACGTAAGCTTCTTGCCGTAAGAAAATGTGCCGCCGCGCACATAGGCATCGGCCATGCCGTCGATATCCTTAACCACATAGGACACCGAACCGCAGCGGATGCGAAACTCGAGCGCCCAGCTAAAGCGCTCGCCAAACAGCGGATTGTAGTACGGCACCAACGAGGGCTCCAGCACCGCTTTGGGAGCATCGGGATCAATGGCGCCGGCGAGCTTGCGACGCATGACCACGAGCTCGTCCATGCGCGCTTCCGACAGATCGGAGAGCGCCGCCATAAGGCTCGGGCTCGTGGGAACGGGCGCCGGGAAGGGAAAGTTAGGGTTGACCGCGGATGCGGTGGGCGCGGGGCGGGCGGACTGCTTGGATTGTGCGGGCGGTACCGTAGTCGTGCGAACCGGCGTGCGCAAGCCCTCGACGGGCTCGGCGCCACTGGCATCCAGATACGCCAACGCCGTGGCGATAGCGTGTTTGCACATGCCGGAATAGCGAAAGGCGGCCGGGCAATCGCAGTCGTAGTCGACAACCTCGTGCTCGTCCATGTCGAGCGCCACGTGCGTCTTGTACAGGTCGCCGCGCGAGCCGCGCACCGAGCCCTCGACCGTCACGTTTTTGGAGAAGCGTGAGCCGCTGTCCTCAATCGACAGCACGGCGCCATTGAGCATGAGCGAGCGCCCCTTCATAAAGGTGCCGCTCAACGCCGCCTCTTTGCGAAGCGCCTGCACAAACGTCCCCTGTGCCATCACTTCCTCCAATCCACACAGGGTAGCTAATTTGGGACGGGGCTATTTTAGCTACCCCCATATGTCGGTTGAGACGCATTCCGACCCCGACTCATTCGCCGTCAGTCAAAGGATAGCTAAAATAGCCCCGTCCCAAATTAGCTACCCCGGCAAAGGCACCCCTAGATAACCGTCACGCGGCCTTGGTTGCCAACGATGGCCTTGGCCTCGGCCAGCAGCGGAATCGAGCGCGCGTTGACCTTGGCCGGTACCTCGGCACGCAACACGCGCCCGTCCACCTGCTCGATAAAGATCTCCACGCGGTCGCCGCCCGGGTTGGTGGTGAGCACCGTGGCCAGGCGCGCCATATTGCCCTGGCTAAAGCGGCTGTTGGGCACCATGACCTCAAACACCCTGGGCTTGTTGTTCTCCTCGTTAAGCTCCAGCGGCACGATTTCCTGCGCGATGATCTGGTCGCCGCGATCCGAGCGCTCGAGCTTGCCCTTAATGCGCACAAACGCATCGGACAGCTGCGCGCCGGTCTCGGGATCAACCTCGCCGTACAGATACCCCTCAGCCTCCTTGTAGGTCTTGGGGAACACCACGACCGTGGCCTCGCCTTCCATGTCCTCGAGCTGCACAATGCCCATGGGGTCGCCGTTTTTGGTCACGCGCTTGGACACGCTCGAGACCATACCGGCCCACCACAGCGCCTTGCCCTCGGGAATCTCCTGGTTGATGGTACCGCCCGTGGGGTTTTGCACCTCGTAGCCGGTGTCGATCTGCGAGAACGAGAAGTCGCGTGCTTTGCTAAGTGCATACTCAAACGGACGCAGCGGGTGGTCCGAAACATAGATGCCCAGAACTTCCTTCTCCTGGCTCAGCTTAAGATGGCGGTCCCACTCCTGGCCATCCGGATCGGGCACGCTCACCTCAAAGCCCGAGCCCTCAACGTCGCCAAACATATCGAAAAACGACGTCTGGCCGCTCGCGCGATCCTTCTGGCGCTTCACCGCGGCATCGATGATGTTCTCGGGGTTGTTCTTGTCCACAAAGTGCATCATCTGGCGACGCGGATACCCCGTGGAGTCGAAGGCGCCTGCCTTGATCAGGGATTCGATCACGCGGCGGTTGGCCTGGCTCGAGTCCACGCGCTCGACAAAGTCGTGCAGCGTCTTAAACGGACCGCCCGCCTCGCGCTCAGCGATAATCGCCTGCGCAACGCCGGTGCCCACGCCTCGAATGCCGGCCAGACCAAAGCGCACGCCCTCCTTAGTAGCCGTGAACTCGGTACCGGACTCGTTGACATCTGGCGAAAGCACAGGAATGCCGTCGTGACGGCATGCCGAGACGTAGTGCACGATCTTGTCGGTCTTGCCCGTATAGGACGTCAGAACGGCCGCCATGTACTCGTGCGGATAGTGCGCCTTGAGCCACGCCGTCTGCATAACCAGAATGGCGTAGCCGGCGGAGTGCGACTTGTTGAAGGCGTAGGACGCGAACTCGAGAACATCGTCCCAAATCTTCTGGGCGACCTCGCGCGTGTAGTTGTTCTTGATGGCGCCATTCATCCAGTGGTCGTAGGTGGTCTCGTCCGATCCATCCTCCCAGTGCAGCACCGTCGACGTGAGCAGCTTGATCTTTTTCTTAGCCACGGGCTTACGGATACGCGAGTCCGATTCGCCCTTGGAGAAGCCGCACATCTCGACGGAGATGAGCATAACCTGCTCCTGGTAGACCATGGTGCCGTAGGTTTCGCCCAGGATGTCGTCCAGACGGTCGTCATAGGAGACGGCCGGCTCCTTGCCGTTCATACGGTTGATGTAGGACGAAACCATGCCGGCGCCCAGCGGGCCCGGGCGGTACAGAGCGATCAATGCCACGACGTGCTTGTACTCGGTGGGCTTCATGTTCTTGATCGTGGCCGTCATGCCGGCGGACTCGACCTGGAAGACGCCGGCGGTATGGCCGGAGCCCATGAGCTTAAAGATCTCGGGATCGTCAAAGGGAATCTCTTCCTCTTTGATGTCGATGCCGAAGTTCTTTTTGATGTTTGCCTTGGCCTTGGAGATAACCGTCAGCGTACGCAGGCCCAAGAAGTCCATCTTGAGCAGACCCATGTCGGCGACGGTATGGCCCTCGTACTGGGTAATCTCGACGCCGCCCTTGGTATCGAGCTTGGTAGGCACGTGCTCGTTGACGGGGTCGCGGCAGATCAGAACGGCGCACGCATGCACGCCCTCGCCACGGGTGAGGCCCTCGATCGAGAGCGCCGTGTCGATGATGCGTCGGGCGTCGTCGTCCTTTTTATATGCCTCGGCAAAATCGGGGTTAAACAGATCCTCTTTGCCGGGTTGCTTTTCGAGCACCTGCTTGAGCTTGACCTTGGGGTCGCTCGAGACCATCTTGGACAGGCGCTGGCCCATATAGACCGGGTAGTCCAGAACGCGTGCGGCGTCGTTGATGGCCTGCTTGGCCTTAATGGTCGAGTAGGTGATGACGTGGGTGACCTTCTCGGGGCCGTAGAGCTGGCGAACGTGCTCCACGACCTCGAGGCGCCGCTCATCGTCGAAGTCCATATCGATATCGGGCATCTCGGTACGCTGCGGGGAGAGGAACCTCTCGAACATCAGACCGTTCTCGAGCGGGTCGAACGCGGTGATGTTCATGGCGTAGGCGACGATAGCGCCGGCGGCCGAGCCACGGCCGGGACCGACGCCGATACCGTTGTCCTTGGCCCATTGCACGTACTCAGCAACGATCAAGAAGTAGGCGGCAAAGCCCTTGTCGCAAATGACCTTGTATTCGTACTCAAAGCGCTCTTTGATGTTGACGCCGCCGATCTCGCGCGTGGCCCAGTCATCGCCGTAGTGCTGGCGCAGGCCCTTCTCGCACTCGCGGCGGAACTGGCTCTCATGCGTCTCGCCGGGATCGAGCAGCGGGAAGCGCGGCAGGATGATAGAGTCCCAGTCCAGCTCCACGTAGCACTTGTCAGCGATCTCGAGCGTGTTGTCGCAGGCCTCGGGGCAATACGGGAACATCGCCCGCATCTCCTCCTCGGTCTTCATATAGAACTCCGAGCCGGTCATGCGCATGCGGTTGGGGTCGTCGACCTTGGCGTTCATACCGATGCACATGATGACGTCCTGCACGGGCGCGTCCTCGCGGCGCAGGTAGTGGAAGTCGTTGGTGGCGATGACCTTGACACCCACCTGCTTGGCAATATCGATGAGCGTGCGGTCCATCTGCTCGTCAGTCAGGCCGTTGTCGGTGGTAATGCCGTGTTCCTGAATCTCGATATAGAAGTCGCCGGGGTCGAAGGTATCGCGGAAGGTCTCGGCCCACTCGATGGCGCCTTCCATGTCGCCGCGGTCGATGTACTTGGGGATGATGCCCGCGATGCAGGCGCTGGTGCAGATCATGCCCTTGGCATGGCGGCGCAGATTGTCGAGCGTCACGCGCGGCTTGTAGTAAAAGCCCTGCACGGCGGCCTCGGAGACCGTCTGCATCAGGTTGACGTAGCCCTCTTGGTCCTTGGCCAAAAGGATCATGTGGTAGAGCTCGGGCTTATGGTCGCGGGCGAGCGTCTCGTCCGGCGTAAAGTAGACCTCGCAGCCAAAGATGGGCTTGATAACCAGAGGCGGCTTGAGCTCGTCGATATTGCCCTTCTCGTCCCACATGGCCATGTCCTTCACATACTGGGCATGCTCGCGCGGGTTTTCCTCGGGATCGGGCTCCACCAGCTCGTCGCGGCGGTCCTTTTCCAAGAAGGCCTTGTCGTGGCTCCAGGTTTTGTACTCGGGCGTGTTGTGGTTGACGGCGTCGCAGGCCAGCGCCAGGTCGGGCACGCCATACATGTAGCCGTGGTCGGTAATGGCCACGGCGGGCATGCCAAGCTCAACGGCACGGTTGACCATATCCTGGATACGGGTTGCGCCGTCGAGCATGGAGAAAACAGTGTGGTTGTGCAGATGGACGAATGCCATGTGATGAGCTCCGATGCGGGTTCGTGTTCTGACTGAACGATTTTACCGCACGGCACGGACAGCACCCGAACCTAGCCAAACCCACACGGGTAGCTAAAATAGCCCCGTCCCAAATTAGCTACCCCTGAGCTGCGGTGGAATCGGGAGGGATTCCACCGCACGCTGTTGAGGGCTAAAGATTGTAGGTGACTACTTGAGGTTCGGCGGGTTCGACGAAGATGGTTGGATCCGGCTGTTCCACGCGGACGAACTTGACGGTCACGGCCTCAAAGCCCGCCTTGTGCAACACATCGGCGTAGACGCGCGCCTGCAGGGCGTGCTTCTCCTGCAGCTGTTCCGGCGTCTCATCCGGTGTGCCGCCCGTCTTGTAGTCGATGACCAGCGCGCGTGACGAATCCGCCGGGTTCGTTGCCAACGCATCGATGGCGCCCTCGGCATACGTGCCGTAGCGGGCAATGTCCTCGTCCTCGCAGCCCAGCGAGAAGAACGGTACCTCGGCACGGACGCACGGCCAGGCAAGCAGCTCGGCACGGACCGCCGACCTGAGCCAGCGATTCAGGGCAATGTCAAAACGCTCGCGCTGCTCCGGCGTCAGGCACCACAGGCGCGCCAGCGCATCGGCGCGCGCGGCGGGCAGTTCATTGGCGCCCATCTCGATGAGCCACTGGCAGGCAGCATGGAACGCCGAGCCCAAGGCCATGGGATTGCCGAGGGGCTCGGCAGCAACCACGTCCGCATCGGTCATCTCCGAGCCATCCGAGTCTTCATCATCGCCGGCCTCGTCCATGGGCACACGCGTCTCGGCGGCACGATCTTCCGCCTCGGCATGCAGGGCCGCGGCGATCGATGAGTAGCTATACGAGTCACGCGC
Organism: Collinsella sp. AM10-26; assembly: GCF_003472525.1. Classification (NCBI taxonomy): domain Bacteria; kingdom Bacillati; phylum Actinomycetota; class Coriobacteriia; order Coriobacteriales; family Coriobacteriaceae; genus Collinsella; species Collinsella sp. AM10-26. Next base: position 110,278 of record NZ_QRMC01000005.1, on the reverse strand, counting down.
CGGGAACGGGCAGGTGCCCATGCGCACGCCCACCGCCTGGGGATACACGAGCTCAAACGAATCGGGCTCGGGGTCGGCAGGACCGGGAACGGCGGCGCGGGCATCTGCACCGGCACCCTCCGGCTCCGCATCGCCACGAACAAGCCTGCCCTCGGCATCCAGCGAAGCGTTAGCCTCAAAAGCCTGCTCGCCAAAGGTAAAGTCCGAAAGCGAAATGAGCTCGTAGTCGCCCGGCTGGGAGTTGTCGAACACCAGGCGGTCGGCATCGAGCTGCGGCAAGGCCTGCGCGTCGGTCGGCAAAATACGGCGCAGTACGTCGTAGGTCAGATCGGTCTCGACATCGAAGGTCGGCGCCGCCACCTTGCCACGGCTCACGCCGGCATCCATTGCCAGAATGACCAGCTCGCGTGCACGCGTCATGGCGACATAGAGCAAGCGGGCCCGCTCCTCGAGCGAAAGCTGCAGGTCGTCGTTGCGCAGGCGAGCAAATGCCTCGGCGGGAGAACCCGTCGCACAGACGTCCTCCATGAGCTCCGGCGGCAACCATAGCGACGTGCCCTTACCCTTAAACGCATGCTCAAACTGCTTTTTGACGTCATCGCCCTTCACAAAGGTTCCGTCCGCAAGCTTAACGCCGTCGAAGCGTGCCGGCAGCGCCACGACCTGCGCTCCGCCCTCGACGCGACCCATCTGTGCCGCGCCCGAGGACTTACGCACGCCAAAGCACTCGGCGACCGCCACGACCGGATATTCCAGACCCTTGGAGGCGTGCACCGTCATGATGCGCACCGCGCCGTCGCCCTCCTCGTTGAGGGCGCCTGGGGCCTCCTTGCCCGCCAGGAAGCGATTGAAGGCAAGCGCAATGGAGCGCGGAGAATTGCCGAACTCGGCCTCCGCCTCGGTCACGGCATCGAGCGCCTTGAGCACGTTGGCGGCGATGGCCTTGCCCTCGGGGCCGCGCTGCGCTAGACGCACAAACCAGCCGGAGGCGTTGACCACGTCGCGCGCGATGGAGGCGAACGAATCGCGACCCACACGACGAAGCGCATACCGCAGTACCTCGCGGGCGCGCGTCACCAGTGGCAAGCCCTGCAAGCCGGGCACATCGGAATCGCTCATGATGCCCGCATCGATGTTGCGGCGCGAGGTCTCCCCCGTCTGGTCGTCCAGCTTGGTCGCCAGCGCCAGGAACTCCTGGGCGCCCAGCGCAAACATCGGCGATGCCAGCAGCGGCATAAGGCCCTGCGCCGTATCGGCCGGGTTGGCAAGCGCGCACACCAGGGCACGCACCGTTTGGACCTCGGCAGCCTGGGCAAAGACCGAGCCGCCTGCGATCACGCAGTCGAGCCCCTGGTCGCGGAAGGCCTGGGCGTAGACGTCGGCGTTGGTCATGCGGCCCAGTAGCAGCACCATGCCGCCCTGGGGCTGGCCCGCTTTAACGAGCGCTTGGAACCGCTCCGCAATCGCACGAGCTTTCGCCTGCGTTCGCTCCTGGGTGCTGCCGCCGGCAACGAGCAGCGCCTGGCGGCGCGAAGCCTTTGCCTTGAGCTTGTCCTCGCGATCGTCACTCGGCTCAAGATCCAAGAACCCCTGCATCAAACCACCGGTATCGCCGTCAAAGACGCGTGCCACATAGCGCAGCACCTCGTCGTGGCTGCGGAAGTTGCGTACAAGCTTGACGAGCTCGCCGGCGGGGGCGTCGGCCACGGCAGTCGTCTCGGACGCCGCCGTCGAGCCCACCTTGCGCTCCTGGCGACGGAACACCTCGACCTCTGCCCCACGAAAGCGATAGATGGACTGCTGCGCATCGCCCACGGTGCACAGCGCACGCTCACCCGCGCCGGTCAGGTAACGGATCAGGTCGACCTGCATCTGGTCGGTATCCTGAAACTCATCGATCATGACCATCTTAAAGCGGCCCTCATAGGCCGCTCGAATAGCCGGGTAGTCGCGCAGCGCCTCGTATGCCATGCGGAGCAGGTCGTTGTTATCGAGCGCGGACTGGTCAGCCTTGAGCGCGCGGTACTCCGCCTCCACAGCACGAGCAAGCCCCACCAGCGCATCGAGCGCCGGACCACCGCAGGCGAGCACGATATTGATAAACGCATCGGCAGCCTCCGCCTTGAGCAGCTCCACCTGCTCCTTAGGGAATGCCTTGCTCGCCCGAGGCATGGTGCACGACATCATGAGTCGCGCCGCATCCGCCATGGTCTTGCCGCTCGCCTCGAACGCATCGATGGCATCGAGCGCCACCTGCGCTTTCTCGGTCGCGGCCTTGCTTGCGCCCAGCGCCGCACGATAGGCATCGGCAAGGGCCGAAGTGTCGGCATGACCGTGTGCCACGCGCACGTCGTCCATGCCGCCCGGCAGCTGGCTCGAGAGCTCCAGCAGCTCGCGCACCAGGCCCTTGATGGTGGTGCCGGCGCCAAAAGGGCCGCCCTCGCCCGCCATGGGATACCAGGCGTAGAGGGCCTTGAGCGATGCCGCGAGCTCGGGGGCGGCATCGGGCGCCGTCGCGCGGGCCAGCACATGCTCAACAGCCTGATCCATAAGCTCGTCGGTATCGGTGAGTACCGTGAACTCGGGATCGATGCCCAGCTCCAACGCGTGTGCGCGCAGGATACGCGAGCACATGCCGTGAATGGTCGAGATCCATGCATCGTCGACGGTCAGGGCCTCCTCGTCCATGCCCTCGTCGATGAGCGCGCGGCGCACGCGGTCACGGATCTCGGCCGCGGCATCTTTGGTAAAGGTAATGGCGAGCACCTGGTCCAGATGCTCAACGAACGGACCGGATTCGGGCGAGAGCGCGTAGACGATGCGGCGCGTGAGGGTAAAGGTCTTGCCCGAACCGGCGCCCGCCGAGACAAACAGCGGACGGTCGAGCGTTTTGACAATCTGCAGCTGTTGCGGCATCAAAGTCGAAAGATCCATGGTCTACACGTCCCTCCTTACAAACGTTCCTTCGTGGTTATACGAGCAGCGCGCATGCGCGGCCTGAGCCGACGTCGGGTCGACGGCGGCAACGTTGCCTGCCTCGAGCTCCCGCAGGCGCTCGGCGATGCCGGCCTCCACGCGATCGAGCAGGGCGTCGAAGTCCATGCTGCCACCCTCGCCGGGGAAACCTTTCTTGAGGCCTGGGATGCGACCGTCGCCGCGCTCTTCCTCGAGCAGCTCGGCGCTCGCGGCGCCGCGCAACGCCGGCTTGCCGCCCTTGGTCGAAAAGTAGAGCGCCGCGCGGGTGTCCAAATCCAGCGCCCGGCGCATGGCCTGCGCATAGATAAGCGTCTGGGTATGGGGCGGTAGCCACCGTGGGTCGTCGATGGCGGCCTCGCCCGATTCCTCGTCGCGCACCGTAGGGTCGGCGAGCTTAAACTCCTCAACGCCCGTGCGATGCTTGTAGTCGATCACCACGGCACGATTCTCGGCGTCCACGTCCACGCGGTCGATGCGCCCGCCAAGCGGCCAGCCGGCATACTCGACTTTGAGCTCGTTAAAGGCGAACTCCAGGTAACGCGGGGCAAAGGGGGCGAGCGCCTCGGACTCGTAGGCAAGCACTCCCTCCAGCTGCGGCAGAATCTCGGCCACCTGGCGCTCCTCCACCGGAGAGAGCGGCACGAGCGGGCCCTCGTTGCCACGCTTGGAGGCATGCTCGGCCAAGGTCTCGTCAAAGACCTCGTGTAGCAGCTCCTGTGCACGCGGCAGATTCATGGGCGTCACGCGCTCCATGCCCTCTTGGGGCAGACGGGCGTGCAGGCGCTCCAGAACATCGTGGACAAAGTTGCCCTTCTCCATGTTGCCAAAGCCCGCGTCGATGGACTGGGGCTTCACGCGATACGACACGAACCAACACAGCGGGCACGTCGAGTACGCCTCAATCTGCGAGGCGGACGTCAGGCGCGGCACGAGCGGCGCGTCCTCGCCCTCGCCATCGCGGCGGCACAGGACCAGGTACGGCACAGCCGCATCACTCAAATGCTGAGGAGCCTCGCACGCAACACGCTTGCACTCGATACCCTCGCCGGCCGCCGGATCAAAATCGGCGACGATACCGCCCTCGCCCACGCACGCAACCTTGGCGGCACCAGCGGCCTCGGCATACGCCCGCAGCTCGGTCCATACGGCTGCCGGGTAGCACTCGCGTGCCTGGCGATCGTGCGTCACGCGGGCGAGCGCGACCGGACCGCTCGCCGCCTGCATTGCACGGCAAAAGCGCACGCGCAGCAGGGCGGCGGGCTCCAAAGACACGCCGTCGCGGCGCAGCTCGGCCGTCAACGTAGCAAGCGGGCCCTCTTCGTGCGAAAGCGGGTAGCTGTCCAGGTCGACATCGGCAAACAGCACGGCATCGTAGCAGCCAGGACGCAGAACCGACGCATCGGCAAGCGAAGCAAACCGAACCTGAGCACGTGGCGCACGGTCAACCTCGTAAGTCTCGTAATCGTAGGCGGTGCTACGCTTGTCCACCTTGGTGCGAACGCCATCGAGCACGGGCACGGTCGCGGCCTGCGACACGTCGAGCGCGCGAGCATCGTTCATAAGGATGTCGATGACATGGCGCAGCAGGGCCACCTCCGCCTGGCGACGGGCTTGGCCATCCAAGCTGCCCAGCGAGCGATCGGGCAACGCCTCGGCAACGGCAAGCATGGCCTTGAGCGCCGTCACGGGCTTGTCACGCCACAGCGCCTGGAACACGTCCGAGACCACACACGGCACATTCTTAAACCAGTTTTCGTCGCTCGCCGCCTTACGCGCGCCCCTCACCTGGCCCTGAATGCTCTGCAGCAGGCTCTTAACGCCCGCGGTAGTCTTGCTGCGCGAGAGACGCATATTCTTATCGAACGTGAGCGCGCTGGCGGCATCGGCACCCGAAAGCGGACTGTAAATCCAGTCGGTAAGCTCCGGCGCGGGCCACCACTCGGTCTTAGAGGCGATGCCCTCGTCGGCGGCCTTCATGCGCTCGATCAGGCCGGCAAGCGCCGTAAGCTGCCTGCCCGCGATGGACTGGGAAAACGCCGTGAACTCAGTTGTCTCAGCAGCGATACGACGAGCCGCCAGACGAGAGGCGAGCTCACCGAACAGCTGGGGTGCCCGGGCAGAAACGACGAGCACGCGTGCGGGGTCGGCGTTCGTCGCGGCGCCGTCGGCCTCGGAACCCTGGCACGCTTTTACCAGATCATCAATTGCGTCCGCATAGACATGAGCACGGGCATGGGGGCCGGCGACCTCAATAAAGGCAGGCTGAGCGGCGGTCCCGCAAGCGGCATCAGACGCGCCGGCATCCTCGTCCAGCGGCGCGATCTCAAACAGCACACCGCGGGCATCAAATGCCGCGGCAAGCTCCTCGCGCGTCGCCGCCTGCTCGCGGACAAGCAGCACGACGACCTCTCCCCCGTTGTTTGCCACGGCGGACAGCAGCTCGAGCAAGCTATACGTAAATGACGTGACGCCGCGCACGCAAACGGCACGGGCGCACCCCGGCAGGTTATCGGCCAGGGCACCGGCCATAATGTCAGCCGCCTCGCAGGGCTCGATCATATTTCGACGGTCCAAACCACCCGCGTAGGCACGCAAAAGCTCGAAAACGCGGGCCTCGGCGTCGCTTTTGGGCTCGGGCTGAGCGGCGGCATCGCGGCAGCGTTCGTCGCCCGCCCCCGCCACGCCCGGCAACACATCGCGGGCCATACGCGCAAGCATGCGCACCGTGCCCTGGCTGCGCGAGAGCGGCTGCAGAGCAGCGTCATCGCGGCGGTCGATCATGTCCGAGAACAGCATCTGGCACTGAAGGTTATCCACAAAGCTACGGCCATCGCCCATAAGCTCCCACAGCGAACGGAGCCACGACGAAGGGGTCTTGTAATCGATACCCAGTGAAACCCCAGCTTCCGCCGCATCATGACGGCACAGATCGAGCTCGGCAAACGTAGGCACCAGCAAAACGGCACGCCCGTGGCGGGCAACCAGGTCGGCGAGCAGCGCCGCCTCGGCATCGCTCAAATCCGCGCCGGCGTTGGTGGTATAGATTCGAACAGGCATGGTCCTCCACTCAAACCGTTCGCAATAATCAATGTATCCATCCTACCCGCCCAAGCGGACACATTGCCACCGCAGCTCCATCTTTTGGTACGAAGCAACCTGACCCCAACGCACCAGCCGATTGCGGGCATATAAAAACCGCCCCCGAAGGGACGGTTCTGCGCAATTCGTTTTTGTCGCTAGCCTACTCGCCATCCTCCAGCTTGATGAGGATCTTGCGGTAGCCGCCGTACTCGCCGTTGAGTGCCTTGGACACGCGGCTCACTGTGGTGGACGAAGCGCCGGTGCGGGCCTGGACCTCGACATAGGGCTCGCCCTCGTCCAGATAGCGCGCCACCTGCAAACGCTGAGAAAGATCGCAAATCTCACGCGGCGTGCAGATATCGGTCAAAAACGCTTGGATATCTTTCTCGTCGTCCAAAAGGCTAAATGCGTGGACTAGCTGCTTGACATCAGGCTTGTCAAACATGTTCTCGATATTCATCGATTACCGCCAAACCCGCCAAAAGGCATCGAAGTTGATACTAACATCGGGCATCGTTCGCCCGTTCTATGCAATAGGGCAACGCCTGTGGCTTTTGCCCGTAGCAGTTTAGCACACCACCAAACTAAAGCGACAAGACTCTCTGTCAGCGGCACGTTTTTTAGGTCGAACGCCGTTTTGAAACCGAATGCGCACGCAAGCTCCACGAATATTTGAGACAATGGGCGCCCAAACACCGCGGCGCACCCGCGCAACCATCCAGGTCGCCGCCGCAAGCCGCTTCACGCGACGCCAGCAACCCCGGCGCAAGAAAGGATTCACGCCATGCGCTTTATGCTTAACTGGCTCTTCACCTCGATCGCTATCGCGATCGCCACGTTCCTCGTCCCCGGCATCCAACCCTTCGGCTTTGCCGAGGCCTGGGTCTGTTTCGCCTTCGTAGGACTGTTCCTCAATATCGTCGATTCGCTCGTCAAACCGTTCCTGACGGTCATCTCGCTGCCGCTCACCATCATTACGCTGGGCATTTTCCAGCTTGTCGTCAACAGCCTTATGCTCGAGCTCGCCAGCTACCTATCGGTGAATCTGCTGGGCGCGGGCATCTCCATCGCCAGCTTTGGATCGGCGTTTATGGGCAGCATCTTGGTATCCATCATGCGCAGCATTCTCGACAGCATCGCCAAGAACTAGAGCGAACCGATACGGATCGCCACAACACGCCAAAATGAAGGCCGCCCATCGAAACGATGGACGGCCTTCTTCTTTATCGAGCCTCAGAGGGTAAAGAAATCTACCATTTCTACCCCGTCCCCAAATGGAAGGTGTGGGTTAGATGACGTAGTCGTAGCCTTCGTTGGGAGCGACAAGTTGATCGAGTGTCACACCGTCGAGGTAGTCGTTGATGAGCTTGTCCAGGTTCTTCCACACGTCGAGCGTGGGGCACTCATCAGATCGCGAGCAGCCTTTGCAGTCACCATCCAGGCAGGCGACCGGCGCCAGACTACCCTCGGTCAGGCGCAGAATCTCGCCCACCGTGTACTGCTCGGGAGGGCGCGTGAGCACGTAGCCGCCGCCCTTGCCGCGCATGCCCGAGAGCATATTGGCGCGTACGAGTGTGGCAAGAATGTTCTCCAGATATTTCTCCGAAATCCCCTGTCGCGCCGCAATCTCTTTGAGCGGGATGCGGCCGGCCGCCTGGTGCTCTGCCAGGTCGACCATAACGCGCAGGGCATACCTGCCCTTTGTGGAAACCAACATATATATTGCTGCCTTTCGGTCATTTAATCCGTAGAAATTCTAGCCGAAAAATTGGCTTTGAAAATACCCATCCCGTCAAGATGGTTAATCGACTCGCAATAATTCATAAATTCCTATTGCATTACTAGGCTTTGCTGTCTACTATGCTTCCCAACAGCTAAACGAACAACCTATTGGGTTTGTAGGTTTTGCTGTTACATACACCGTAAAACCACACGGTATCCAGTCATTTGAACACTTTGGAGGTTCACCATGAGCAAGGTTTACACGTCCATCGATCAGCTTATCGGCCACACCCCGCTTTTGGAGCTTACCCACTTTGAGGCCGACGAGGACCTCAAGGCCCGCGTGCTCGTCAAGCTCGAGTACTTCAACCCCGCCGGCTCCGTCAAAGACCGTGTCGCCAAAAACATGATTGACGAGGCCGAGAAGGCCGGCAAGCTCGTGCGCGGCGGCGACTACACCATCATCGAGCCCACGAGCGGCAACACCGGCGTCGGCATCGCCTCCGTGGCGGCGGCTCGCGGCTACAAGGTGATTATCACCATGCCCGAGACCATGTCCGTCGAGCGCCGCAAGCTTATGCAGGCATATGGCGCAAAGCTTGTGCTCACCGACGGCTCCAAGGGCATGAAGGGCGCCATCGCCAAAGCCGAGGAGCTGCAGAAGGAGACCCCCAACAGCATTATCGCCGGCCAGTTTGTGAACCCCGCCAACCCTGCCATCCACAAGGCCACGACCGGCCCCGAGATCTGGGACGACACCGACGGCAAGATCGACATCTTCGTCGCCGGCGTTGGCACCGGCGGCACCGTGACCGGCGTAGGCGAGTTCCTCAAGGAGCAGAACCCCGAGATTAAGATCGTCGCCGTCGAGCCCGCCACTTCCCCGGTGCTCTCTAAGGGCCAGGCAGGCCCGCACAAGATCCAGGGCATCGGCGCCGGCTTTGTGCCCGACGTCCTCGACACCCAGGTCTACGACGAAATCATCCCCGTCGAGAACGACGACGCCTTTGCCACCGGCCGCGCCGTGGGCCACAAGGAGGGCGTGCTCGTGGGCATTTCGTCCGGCGCCGCCGTGTGGGCCGCGCTGCAGCTGGCCAAGCGCCCCGAGAACGAAGGCAAGACCATCGTGGCGCTGCTTGCCGACACCGGTGAGCGCTACCTGTCCACGGCGCTCTTCCAGGGCTAGAGCTTCTCGTTCTTAGAACGAGTCCAAGGCACGCCGGTCTCCCCTCTCTTCTGGCGGCCTGAGCTCATCCCAACAGGGTGTCCCACGAGACGTCCGAACTTGCTACAATGTCTGCGGCGCGGAACCAGCCTCCCGCGCCGCTTTTCTTTTTTGGCCACATGCCACCAAGGAGAACCTCCCCATGCACAATAAGCGCGTGCTCGTCGCCATGAGCGGCGGCGTCGATTCCAGCGTGACTGCGTATCTGCTCAAAAGTCAGGGTTACGAATGCGTCGGTGCCACCATGCGCCTCACCTGCCCCGCACCCGATCCTGTCACGGGCGTGAGTAAAGTCGACCGCGACATCGCTGACGCGAAGGCCGTCGCCGAGCGCCTGGGGATACCCCACCATGTGCTCGACCTGCAGCAGACCTTCGACCGCAACGTGATCGAGCGCTTCGTGACCGCCTACCAGGAGGGGCTGACGCCCAACCCGTGCATCATCTGCAACCGCCATATTAAGTTTGGCGCGTTGCTGGATGCGGCGCTGGATATGGGCTGCGACTACATCGCCACAGGCCACTATGCCAAAACGAGCCAGGCGCCTGACGGCACCTGGCAGCTGCATCGCGGCGAGGACCCCAAAAAGGATCAGAGCTACTTTTTATATTCGCTCACGCAAGAACGCCTGGCACGCACCATCTTTCCGCTGGCAGGGCTGGACAAGGAGCGCGACGTACGCCGCATTGCCGCCGAGCAGGGCTTCATCAACGCCAAGAAGGCCGAGAGCGAGGACATCTGCTTTATCCCGGACGGCGACTACGCGGGCTATATCGAGCGCCGCTGCGGACATGCCGCTGCACCGGGCGACATTGTGTGGCGCGACGGCAGCGTGGTCGGACGCCATAACGGCGCGCTGCGCTACACCATCGGCCAGCGCAAAGGCCTGGGTGTCGCGATGGCGCATCCGGTGTATGTAACGGGCGTCGACGCCGCCAGCAACACCGTGCATCTGGGCGAAGCCGAGGACCTAACCGCCTCGGCGCTAACTGCCGATGAGTGGATCTGGAGCGCCCCTGCCGACCGCATGGAGGCAGAGCTCAATGCCGGCGGCATTCGTGTAGGTGCCAAGTACCGCTACCGTCAGAAAGACCAGGCAGCGACACTTACGCGCGACGAAGGCGGGCAAATGCTGCTAACTTTTGACGAGCCACAGCGAGCCATCGCCCCCGGCCAGGCCGTTGTAGTCTATCGCGGCGACATCGTCCTGGGCGGTGGTACCGTAACCGGCGCACTTAAGTAGCCGCTGGTTTATCGCCGCACGTGTCGAAGTGCCTCAACAGCGGCACCAACCTCGATTACGCGACGCTCGAGGCCGCGGCGGATGGCCTCGAGTCGACCCTCCGCCGTGGCCCATTTGCTCTGCGAAAGAATCTCGATTGCCTCATCAACAAATCCGTTGAGCCGCGATGAATCGAACCAATCGAGCGAGTCCGCAAGCGCCAGCTGGACGAAAGGGTCGGGCCCAAACGGCTTAGCGGAAAACCCAAACTCCCCAGATGAGAGCACGGCAGTTGGCACGTTATACCACAGACAGTTGCCGCTATCGAACAGCGGTGCAGGTTTTATCTCCAGGGTGTCGACATTGCGGATGATGCCGAAGTTTCGCCAATGGCGATCGCTGTTGGCCAAAAGGGCATCGCAAATGATCATCTGCGACATAGACCTTCTCACGGCAGCCTCGTCTGCTCCATGCTTACCAAGGAAGCGGCAGTACCGGTCGTACGTCGAGTTTCCTCGCTGACCGCCAAGAGCGTTCTTAACGTAAACAGCCGGAACATATTCCTCGCGGCCGTCAAGAAAGTCGTCGCACAAACACACAGGGCCATCGAACATCCGCTCAACCGCATAGGGAACAAACTCACCCTCTGACAGCAAGCGACGATGTAGAGCCGTTGCAACCGCCTCGTTAAAGGGACGTTGATCGTCCATGCCGCACCCCTTGACCAGGACGCGAACACCGTTGCGAATCATCCACGATTTAGGAAGCTCGCCCTCGGATGTGTTGTCGGGATTTTTAAGACCGATGCCTTCCAGCCAACCCGAACGCCCCTCGGGCGCCGATCGCTCAAATTCGTTCTCAAAGTAATTGATGTTTCGCCATTCGAGCCCGTCGCAATCGGTCGGCCGCAGCCAATAGCAATCCGAAAGCGAGAGGCCCAGGCACTGAACCGGCACCTCAGTGCCGTTGACGATCCCTAACTCTCGGTAGCGCAAGATAAGCCCGGGGCGAACATCGGGTACCGACCGATGCCCCCACCACGCGTTGAGCTCCCGCTTATTCACCGTTGGAGAAGAGCTCGAGCATGTGCCAAACGGCATTCGTTGCGCATCGAGGACCTCGGCGATTTCGAAGGGAAACTCGCGCGTCGGATCAAATGAGACATGCGCGACCTCATGGTCGGCCGACATCAGCGTAAACTTGCGTCCCACATCGGCTGCAGGACGGCGCCCTCGTTTGCGGACCTTTTGATAGGCGATCGCAGAATTGTACTCGATCATCTTCCGGCCGCCCACAATATCGCACGCGAGCGTTCCCGATGCGGCAAGTTGAGATATGCGGGCTTTCGTAACGCCCAACAGGCGGGCAGCATCACCCATAGACAAGTACTCAGACGTATCCATACACCGCATCACCTCGTTAAGTAATTTACACGTTTAGTTAATAGATTACAGACATCATAATACTAAACGACCCAAAGCGAAAAAAGGCCCGAGAAATCGGGCCTTAGCGATTGGTCAGCCGAGTCGCAAGCTGCTCCCTTAGCGCTGAACGTAGGCGCGAACGAGCTCGTAGGTATTGCGCACGCCGTCGATGTGGCTGCGCTCGTAGTTGTGGCTCGCGTACACGCCGGGACCGATCAGGCCGTGGCGGATGTCGTAACCAGCCGAAAGCGTAGCCTCGACGTCGGAGCCGTAGTGCGGGTACACGTCGATGGCGTAATCGAGCTCCAGCTCGCGCGCGATATTGGACAGCGTGGTAACCAGATCGTAGTTGTAGGGGCCACCCGAATCCTTGGCGCAAATCGAAACCATGCGCTCGGTGCAGCCCAGGTCGTCGCCCACGCAGCCCATGTCCACGCTGATCATCTCGCGCGTGTCAGCCGGCACAAAGGCACCGCCGTGGCCGACCTCCTCGTACACCGTAAAGAGCAGCGAAACCTTGCGCGAAAGGGTCACCTCGCCGTCAGCAACGGCGCGGGCCAGACCCAGCAGAATCGACGCGGATAGCTTGTCATCTAGGAAGCGGCTCTTGATGTAGCCACTCTCCGTCACCGTCGTGCGAGGATCCATAGCGATGATGTCACCGGTCTGAATACCCAGCTCGAGCACGTCGTCTTTGCTGTCGACATTCTCGTCGAGCAAGATCTCCATGTTCTTCTCGACGGTCTTGACCGGTTCATCGGCCACATGCGCCGAAGGCTCGGTGTTAAGAACCACACCCGTGTAGACGTTGCCATCACGCGTATAAACGGTGCAGTTCTCGCCATCGGCCGTAGACCACTGATGCCCGCCGAGCGTCGTGGGACGCAGGCGACCATTGTCCTTAATGGAGCGCACCATGGCGCCCAGGGTGTCGACATGGCTGGCCAACACCAGCGGCTCACCCTCGCCGCCAAGCTCAACCAGCACGTTGCCCTTATTGGAACGCTCAGGGCCAAAGCCCATATCGCGCAACGTTTCCATTAGATAATCAGTCGCCGCACGGGTATAGCCCGTAGGCGAAGCAATCGAGGTAAGCGCCTTCAACTGGTCAGTAATATAGGAGAGCGTAGAATCCATCTTGGACACCAAAGTCACCCTTTCACATCGAATTAAACCCACAGCAACAATACCACCGCGAACCATCTTTTTACCTAGCGAGACGACCCATCGAGCTCCCCAGAACTGCGCCCGCCACGATAAGCAGACATAAGGCGCCATCCAACAATGCGCCCCTCACATCCCGCCTTTCCGGCACCCCGGCATCTGAGAAAAGAACGCAGGCGGCCCCGGGTTTCCCTCCGGGCGCATTCCGCAGGACGCAAAAGGCCCCGCCGCGCAACGCGCGCAGCGGGACCTTTTGCATGTCCGAGGACGCGCCCGGAGGGAAACCCGGGGCCGCTGACGGGAGTGATTTACTCAGCCGGGCAGATCTTCTTGAAGAGCTCGATGACGTCGTCGAGCGTCGCCTCGCGCGGGTTGCCCGGGAAGCAGGCGTCGGCCATAGCGTCCTTGGCCAGGACCTCGATCTCGTCGGCCTTCATGGCCTCGCAGACGTGTGGGATGTTCACGTCGGCAGAGAGCTGCTTGACGGCGGCGATGGCAGCGTCAGCGGCCTCGTCGGTGCTCATGCCCGTGGTGTCAACGCCCATGGCAACGGCAACCTTGGCCAGGCGCTCGGCGCAAACCGGCTTGTTGAACTCCATGGCGATCGGCAGCAGCATGGCGCAAGCAACGCCGTGCGGGGTGTCGTAGTGAGCGGACAGGGTGTGAGCCATGGCGTGGTCGATGCCCAGGCCAACATTGGAGAAGCCCATGCCGGCGACATACTGGCCAAGGGCCATGCCCTCGCGGCCGGAGCCGGGCTGACCGGACTTGGCCTCAGCGACAGAGTCGCGCAGGTTCTCGCTAATCAGCTTAATAGCCTCAAAGTGGAACATGTCGGAGAGCTCCCAAGCGCCCTTGGTGGTGTAGCCCTCGATGGCGTGGGTCAGAGCGTCCATGCCGGTAGAGGCGGTCAGGCCGGCGGGCATGGAAGCCATCATGTCGGGGTCGACGACGGCGACCTCGGGGGCATCGTTGGTGTCGACGCACACGAACTTGCGGACCTTCTCGGGGTCGGTGATGACGTAGTTGATGGTCACCTCAGCAGCGGTACCGGCGGTCGTCGGCACGGCGATGGTGAACACGGCATGGTTCTTGGTGGGAGCAACGCCCTCGAGGCTGCGGACATCAGCGAACTCGGGGTTGTTGATGATGATGCCGATAGCCTTGGCGGTGTCCATGGAGGAGCCACCACCAATGGTCACGATAGCGTCAGCCTCGGCGGCCTTAAAGGCCTCGACGCCGTCCTTGACGTTCTGGATAGTGGGGTTGGGCTTGATCTCGGAGTAAAGGCTCCAAGTGATGCCGGCGGCGTCGAGCTCGTCGGTCACCTTGGCGGTAACGCCAAACTTGACCAGGTCGGGGTCGGAGCAGACGAAGATCTTCTTGTAGCCGCGACGCTGGAGCTCACCGGGGATCTCCTTGATGGCGCCGGAACCATGATAAGAAATGGTGTTGAGAACGAAACGATTAGCCATTGATAGCCTCCCATCGTGTACGGGGCACCCATTACGCCCCGCGCTGCAAGTTCCATCCTAACGCTTTTGAAACAAAAAATGCATGAGAACATCAAAAGTGTTAAAGCGTTTCAACAGGAAATGAAAAAACTGCGGCAAAGGGACAACCCCTCTGCCGCATTCGGTTACTTTCGACAGCCCTCTTTCCAAGCCTCGGCCGCAACCTTCCAGCGAAAACGCAAGTCGCGTTCGCGATCGATAAACATGATGGCAAACGCGATAAACAGCAGCACGCTCGCCACCGCAATGGCATGCAGACCCATGCGCTCAATGCACCAATTGCCCAGCACGGCGCCAAACACAAAGGTAAAGATCACACCAAAGTACAGCAGGCCGTTTTCCAAAAAGCCGCGCTTGTGGGTAATGATGTAATCGTCCACGTTTTGCAAGGCATTACGGAGGTTGCCGATACACATGGTCGTGGCGATGCCGTGTCCATGAATCTTGCGGAAGCTCTCGACCTGCATGCCGCAGGCAAACGAGGTAAGGCAGTTGGCGAGCAGGTTGAAATCGCCACCGGGAATAAAACTCACGCCCAGCAAGATGACGGCTTCAAAGAACACCGTCACCTGGCGCCAGTGAATCACGCTGCCAAAACGCTCGTGTACCAGGTCAGCAAGCATAATGCCCACAGCAAACGAAACCACAGGGAAGAAGTAACGCCCCGCAAGTGCCCAATTGCCCTCCGAGATACTCACGCCCACCAGCAGGATATTGCCTGTCTGCGCGTTGGCGAAAACATGGTCGCGCCCAATGTACGAATACACATCCATAAAGCCACCGGCGAGCGCCAAGATGATGCCCAGCTCGATGGACTCCGATATCTGTTTGGCACGCTGCATCGTCGTACATCCTCCTTGTTGACGACCCTCTCGTGCGTTGGCGGAGACATTGCCGCCGTTCATACTGTAACCCATTGACAACATGGCGTGCGCGCGAGACGACCCCTTCGACACGGGGATACACAGTCTGGAAACAAACGGCGGGAGAGGCGCCGACACCCGCATCGACGCGCCGATCCGCCAGCCCATGTACTCCACCAGTCTTTTTAGCCCCGTTCCAAAAAGACTGGTTACAATTACGTGCAGCATACAAACACCGGGAGGGATCGTGGCAAAAAAGCCCCAGGACGCTCAGCACAACCAGCACGGCAAGCATGCCCAGCGCGGCCAGCAGCAAAAACGCAGCGGTAAGGCGCAGGTCACGGCCGCCCCTGCCACCCGGGCCACGCATACCCCAGCAGTGCCCTCACGCCCCTGGCGTCCGGGCCGCGACAAGTTCCTCCCCGTCAGTCGCGCCGACATGGATGCACGCGGCTGGGACCAGTGCGACTTTGTCTACATCTGCGGCGACGCCTACGTGGACCACCCGAGCTTTGGCATGGCCATCATCAGCCGCGTACTCGACGCGCATGGCTACAAGGTGGGCATCATCTGCCAGCCCGACTGGACCGATCCCGCCAGCATCACCGTACTCGGCGAGCCGCGCCTGGGCTTTCTCGTCAGCGCCGGCAACATGGACTCCATGGTCAACCACTATTCGGTGACCAAGCACCGCCGCCACACCGACGCCTATACCCCCGGTGGCGAGGAGGGTCACCGCCCCAACCGTGCCGTTACGGTCTACGGCAACCTCATCCGCCAGACGTTCAAGGACGCCCCCATCATCATCGGCGGCATCGAGGCGAGTCTGCGCCGCCTGGCCCACTACGACTACTGGCAGGACAAGCTCAAGCGCTCGGTACTGCTCGACTCGGGCGCCGACATCCTCATCTACGGCATGGGCGAGCACGCGATCGTCGAGATCGCCGACGCGCTCGACGCGGGACTGCCCGTCGACCAGATTACCTATATCAATGGCACCGTCTACCGCACCAGCTCGCTCGACGAGGTCTACGACTACGACCTGCTGCCCAGCTGGGACGACCTTACCGCCGACAAGCTCAACTACGCGCGCAGCTTTAACGTGCAGCAGCAGAATATGGACCCCATCACCGGACATCGCCTGGTAGAGCCCTACCCCAACAGCGTCTATGTGGTGCAGAACCCGCCTTCGGCGACGCTCGCCACTGACGAGATGGACGAGGTGGCAGAGCTCCCCTACGCACGCGATTGGCATCCCGACTACGACGCGGCAGGCGGCGTGCCTGCCTTTTCGGAGATCAAGTTTTCCATCAGCTCTAACCGCGGCTGCTTTGGCGAGTGCTCGTTTTGCGCGCTCACCTTCCACCAGGGCCGCGTACTGCAGATGCGCAGCCACGATTCGATCATGCGCGAGGCCGAGCTGCTCACGCGCGACCCCGAGTTTAAGGGCTACATCAACGACGTGGGCGGACCGACGGCCAACTTTAGCCGTCCTGCCTGCGACAAACAGCTCAAGCACGGCGTGTGCAAGAACAAGCGCTGTCTGTGGCCGAGCGTATGCAAGAACATGGTGGTCGATGAGAGCGGCTACACGCAGCTGCTGCGCGACCTGCGCCAGCTGCCAGGCGTCAAGAAGGTCTTTGTGAGGAGCGGCATTCGCTTCGATTACACCATGGCCGATGCCTCGGACGAGTTTTTGCGCGAGCTGCTGGAACATCACGTCTCGGGTCAGCTACGCGTAGCGCCCGAGCACGTGAGCGATGCGGTGCTGTCCGTGATGGGCAAGCCGAGCCGAGCCGTCTACGACGCGTTCTGCCGCAAATTTGAGCGCTTGAACCGCGAATACGGACTCAAGCAGTACGTGGTGCCGTACCTGATCTCGAGCCACCCCGGCTCGACCATGAAGGAAGCGGTGGAGCTTGCCGAGGCCGTGCGCGACATGGGCTACATGCCCGAGCAGGTGCAGGACTTCTACCCCACCCCGTCCACGATGAGCACTTGCATGTACTACACCGGCGTTGACCCGCGCACCATGGAGCCAATCTATGTGGCGCGTGACCCGCACGAGAAGGCTATGCAGCGCGCGCTCATCCAATATCGCAAACCCGAGAACTACAAGCTCGTGCGCGAGGCACTGGAGAAAGCCGGGCGTCGTGACCTGATCGGCTACACCAAGCATTGTCTGATTCGTCCCGTGCCGCCGCGCCCGGGCGAGACGTCTGCTGGCGGCGGGCATGGCACCGGCAAGAAGGGCGGCAGGGCCCACGGTGGTGCCGGCAAGGGCCCCAAGGGCAGCAAGGGGCACGGCGGCATGTCGCGTGCGCAGAACACCGCCGGCCGCAACCGTGCGGCCCAGGGACGACAGGGCGCCAACGGAGGCGGGCGTCGCAACTAGGGCAGCGGCGCGCTCACTGCGTCCATCCCACACGCGTGGCGCAGTGAGCGCATTGCCTCAACGAGGATGACGCCAGCGATAGCGACCGTAATTGCCACATCGAACGGCGTGTTCACAAACCAGAGCAACGTCATGAGATACGACCCGGCGTTAAAGGCAAAGTGCAACAGGATCGTGTAACGGAGCTTTCCGGTGGTCACGAGCACCCAGCCAAAGACCAGACCGGCAGCGCCCGCGTAGCAACCCTGCACCCAATTCATGTGCATAAAACCGAAGATTGCCGCCTGCAGCACAATCGCCGCGGCAATACCCCACGTACTTGGGGCCGCCCAGGACACCATAGCGCCGTCCTGCGCACCCGCACGACGCCGGCGCTTCCAAAGTGGGCGGCACTGCGGGTTAAACGCTCGGAGCGAAAACTCAAAAATGATGCCGCGCACCAGCAGCTCTTCACAAAATGGGGCGCCGAGCACCGTAGTCAGGACGGCGAGATAGCTGGTGTCGCCCATGCCTGTTTCCTCGACAAGCTCGCTGTAGTCGGCCGCGGCCTCGGGCAACAGCAACAGCACGGCGTCGGTCACGTAGCCAACGACCACCTGCAGGGCAAGGCCGATCACGATAACGCAGGCGATGCGCCTCCATGCTTTGCCTGCTCCCCCGCCAAGCGGGCGCTCGCCCTGCCAGCGCGCCATAAACGAGCGCGGCCACAGATAACGCCACCACAGCAGCGCCATCAAAAACGACGCCGTCTGCGCGGCAGCCTGAAGCAATTGAATATCGAGGTCGTCAATCGAAAAGCCCATGAACACCGATGCGACGCCCAGGGCGGAAAACAAAACCACGCTCAGGGCGATATCTGCCGCGACAACGCCAAAACAGGCAAGCGCCCAAATCATCGCATTGAGCATGCCAACCTCCTCAAAACCCGGCACTTAGGGACGTTCCTTAACTGCCGGCAGAAAAGGAACGTCCCCAAGTGCCGGCAGTTTGGGACAGTCATTGTTGATGAGAATCGGGCGCAGTGCCAAAAGCCCCGTTGGGCGAGATGTCGAACGGGAAGGTGCCGCAGCGATTGAACGCAGCGATAAACATGCGAATGGCGTTGGACGGCGTGGTGCCCACGAGCTGGGTTGCCGCCGCGAAGGCCGCCTTTTCCTCGGGCAAGACCTTCGCGACAACCGGGGTCATGTGTTCTGCCATGGCGCTTCCTTTTTGAAACGACGGTAGTGCGGATAGATGCGGGCCACGCGGCTGGGCGACGGGCTGTGAAGGCAACCCGATTGGCCCGCATCCGGAGTTTGTTTCTGCGGCGTTGGTATTACTTGGTATTCCAAAGTATTACCCCGCAGATAGAATACCATACCCGACCCCATGGGGACGGAGGAAAACGGATCCTTTTGTTGCTGAGTAAGTATTTAGAGCGTGATGATATCCGAGATATTGAGGGCCTGAGCGTCGACGGCATCGTGCGTGGCAAGCAACAGGATGCGACCGTCGAGCAAGTCGAGCACGACCTCGGCGCATGCGTCGCGCACAGCGGTATCTAGACCGGTAAAGGGCTCGTCCAGAATCACCGCGTCGCCTGGGCACAGCAGGGCTCGGGCAATCTCGATGCAACGGCGCTGCCCACCCCCATATCAACCCTTTGCGCAAAACGGCAATGCCCCGTCCGCGCAAACACGCGAACAGGGCATTGATCAAGTTTTACGGTCAGCGGCTCTTTTGTGCCAGAGACCTTCTGTCTTTAGCGAAGCTCGGGCCAGTAACCCTTGTTGGCCTCGATCATGTCGTCGAGAACCTCCTTGGCGACCTTCATCGAAGGCACGGTCTTGTTGAGCGTAAAGGCCTTGAGCGCCTTCTCGTACGAACCCTCGATCGTAGCCTCGACGATGAGCTTCTCGGAGTTCAGCTGCTGCATCATAAGACCCTGCTGGAACAGCGGGATGTTGTCGCGGCTGATGACCTCGGGGCCGTTCTTGCCAATGTAGGCAGGCAGCTCGACCATGGCGTCGTAGGGCATGTTGGGGATAGCGCCCTTGTTCTCGCAAATGACCAGGAAGCGCTGCTTGGTATCGTTCTTCAGAGCGATGGCCAGATCGGCAATCCAGTCGCCGTGGCTGCCCGCATAGAACGTGCTCTCGTCGATCTCGCCCGTCTTCTCGTAATGGTCGATGCCATCAAAGAGGTTCTTCTCGCGCGTCTCCTCGACCTCGTTTGCACGGGTGCGCTCGGGGTTGGAATGCTCGACGAACTCCTTCTGCTGCAGGTAGTAGTTCAGATACGTGTTGGGCAGGTACTCCGGGAAGCACTCCATGATCTCGTACTCGCCCTTCCAGACGTAGTACCAGCTGCCCTTGGTGTGGCGGTTCTGCTCGGGATGCTCGTCGGTGGCCTCCTCGGGCTTCTTGGACATCAGCGAGCTCATGCCCTTGAGGTAAGAATCGGGCAGCAGAATCTCGTGCTCCTTGATGTACTCGCGCAGCTGCGGGAGCACCTCCTCGCCCTTGTGGCGGATCGAGGTGAACCAGCCAAAGTGGTTGAGGCCAAAGTAGTCGTACTCGACGTCCTTCTTGTCGATATCGAGCGCGGCGCAAACCACGTCGATGATCGCAATCGGCATGTCGCAGATGTTGATGATGCGAGCGTTGGGGCGCAGGACGCGGCAGCCCTCGGAGACGATGGCGGCAGGGTTGGAGTAGTTGAGAATCCAGTAGTCCTTCTTGGCGTACTTCTCAACGTCGTCAATCAGCTCGACCATGGGGAAGATGGTACGCATGCCGTAGGCAAGGCCGCCGCAGCCGCAGGTCTCCTGACCCACGCAGCCGTGACGCAGCGGAATCTTCTCGTCCTGCTCGCGCATGGCATAGCCGCCCACGCGCATCTGGGCAAACACGAAGCTCGCGTCGGTAAAGGCAGTCTCCTTGTCGGTGGTCACCGTGAGCTTGATGTCCAGGCCAAGGTCCTCGTGCAAAATCCAGTCCACGAGCACGCCAATCTTGCGCTGGCGCTCCTCGTTGATGTCGTACAGACGAATCTCGTCAACGTCGAGCTCGTCCTTGCGCAGAGCGATGGACTTGACGATGCCGGGGGTAAAGGTGGATCCGCCACCACACAGAGTAATGATCATTGTTTACTGCTCCTTCTCAATTGCGTTTTCGACCTTGTCGCGCATCTCGGCGACCTTCATGCCAAAGATGATCTGGATATTATTGCCGTTGCGGTTGATGCCGCTGTTGGGCACGTGGTTGATGAGGTTCTCATCGATGAGGTCCGGGTTCTTAACGTTCACGCGGAGACGCGTAAAGCAGTTCTCGAGCTCCTCGATGTTGTCCTTGCCGCCAAGACCTGCGACCAGATCGGCAATGCCCGCATCGACGCCCTCTGCGGGAGCCGCGGCAACAGCGCCCTGCTTCACCGCGACAGACGCGGCGGCCTCGCCCTCGGCGACGGACTCGGCGAGCTCGGACTCCTCCTCGCGACCAGGCGTGTGGAGGTTGAGCTTCTTAATAAGGAAGGTGAAGAGGAAGAAGTACAGAGCGGCGTTGAGAACTCCAAGCACCAGCATGACCGGCCAGTTGGTCTTATCAACACCAAGGACCAGGTTGGAAACAACGATGTTGATGATGCCGCCTGCAGTCGAAGCGGGCACGGAGAGAACCTTAAGAAGAACCAGGAAGACGCCGGAAAGAATCGAGTGGACGACAAAGAGCACAGGGGCAGCAAAGACAAAGAGGAAGTCCATGGGCTCGGTCACGCAGGAAAGCACGGCGGTGATGATCAGCGGGATGATGACAGCCTTGGTCTTGTCCTTGTTCTGCTTGTAGGCGGTGAAGATAAAGGCTAGACCGATGCCGATGTAGGGCCACAGGTTGTTGAAGGCGTAGCTGTTGAAATACGTGCTATCGGAGAAGGGCTGGCCCGTCATTGCCATCTCGGCGACACGGATGGGATAGGCGCCGGCGATAACCTGATCGCCCAGCGTAAGGGTGCCACCCACATCGGAGAACTGGAACGGGGTGTAGATGAGGTGGTGCAGACCGGTGGGAACGAGCAACTTGTTGAGCATGCCGTAGATAAACAGACCGATGTTGCCCGACTCCTTAATGATGCCGGCAACGGAGGAGATGGCACCCTGAACCGGAGGCCAAACGATGCAGAAGCCAGCGCCCATGATCCAGGAAATGATGATCATGATCAGGAACGGAAAGCGAACGCCCGAGAACATCGAAAGGGCAACGGGGAACTGCTTGTTCGAGTACTTGTTGAACACGGCACCGGTGATGCAACCAAGAATGATGCCGCCAAACACGCCGGTATCGAGGACCTGAATGCCCATAACGGTGCTCTGGCCGGTTCCGGTAAGGCCGAGCATGCCGCTCGCTTCGGCAAGAGAACCGGTGGCGTTGAGCACGATGTTATTGGCCTGAAGGAACAGGAAGAACGACATCAGGGCGATCAGCGAAGCATGGCCCTTGTTCTTCTTTGCCATGGCGCCGGCGATGCCCACGCAGAACAGAATCGAGAGGTTGTTGATGATAAACATCAGCGACTGATAGACAACCGCGCCCGCAAGCTGGAACGGGCCGGAGCCCAGCACGGGGACCACGGCACAGATGGTCTTGTTGGTCAGAATGATGCCCACGATGAGCAGGATGCCGGCAACCGAGAGATACATCATCGGCTGGACAATCGACTTCGCGAACACCTCCAACGGCGCCTTGAGGTTTACTTTCTTTTTTGCGGTCATAGCGATACTCCCCTTTCTTTTCCGCAAATTAAGACAGGTATGCCCTGGACAAGACCATGAGCCTTGTCTTATATCAATCGATGTGCGGGCACGTTATGCCTAGAGACCAGATTCTCCAAGCAGGTTAACAATGTGATATGCGAGATAACTCTTCTCGGCATTGGTAACGACAACGTTATAGGTAGACGCTAAGCGGTCGGCAATTGACTCCGCGCACGAGAACGCCCTCGGATACACCGTTTCATCGATACGGAACAGCGCGTCGCCATTGACCTGCCCCGCCGCGGGATCGAGCGCTCGCTGCGCAAAAAACTGCAGATGGCGAACGAAACGCTCGTACGGCAACGAGGCGACGTCAAGGGTCGTGGCATAGTGCCCGGAAACAATCGCGAGCACGTCGCGAACAAGCTGGACCGAAACAATCAGACGGTCAGAGCGCTGCGGCATGGTAGCGTTGACGATATGCAAGGTGATGAAGCCCTGCTCCTCCTCGCTCATCTCGATGCCCAGGTAATCCTTGATAATCTGAAGGGCACGGCCCGCAAGCGCATACTCCTTGCGATAGAACTGCTGGATCTCGAGCAGCAACGGGTTCTCACACGGAATGCCCTTGCGCTCGCGATCAAGGGCGAGGCTAATATGATCTGCGAGAGCAATGAGAATCTTGTCATTGATATCAACATTGAGCTCTCGACGAAGCATCTGAACAATGTCCTCGGAAATCACGAGGTTAACGGTGGGGATGGACTCCAAAAGATGTGCCAAGCGGTCAATCGTACGAGAATCCTGGGAGGTACCCTCCTGCAGCGCATAGGTCTTTTCGACCGACGCCTCGTCGATGATATCACCGGCATGGCGGCCAAAGCAGAGGCCTCGGCCGATGACGATGAGTTCGGATCCATCGTCCGAAGTGACCATTGCGACGTTATTGTTGAAAACTCGCTTGATAACCACGGTACCCACCACAAGAATTTACTCGGAAAGCCAGACGACAGGCTCTTTAACAGCAACAGGGCCGGAAGCATGCTCACGAAGAGTCGAGTTCTCCGAGCGCTCGCACACGATAACGAAGACCGTGGGGTCGAAGCCAGCGGCGCGAACCGCGTCGAAATCGACCTCGACGAGGGGCTGGCCCACGTCGACATGGTCACCCTGAGCAACGAGCGCATGGAAGCCCTTGCCCTCAAGTTTAACAGTGTCGATTCCGATATGTAGCATCACCTGAGCAGAGCTGTCGTCGGACATGATGCCCAGCGCGTGCTCAGTCGGAAACAACGCCGCGACGGTGCCGGAAACAGGAGCGCACACCGTTCCCTCTTGGGGAACCACGGCAACGCCATCGCCCACCGCGCGGCTGCTAAAAGCAGGGTCATTGGTATTTTCTAGATGAACAAGCTCGCCGGAAACGGGAGCGAGGATTTCGAGCTCGGAAGCTGCAGTCTTCTGCTCATCCGAACCGCCCATCAGGCGAGAAAAGAAACCCATGGCGGCATGCCCCTTCATAAATATAGCCCAACCAAAATCAAGCGAATGCATCCGTAGAGACACACCCGTTCAAAGACTTTGGTTAGGCCCACGTCCGAGGGACTCGGTAACCTTCCGCATTTCTTTTTACGAGAGCTATTGTAGACAAGCCCAAAGCCAGAATAATCATTATGACCGGTGAACGGTATTTATTCTCCGATAAACGGTAGCTATGCGGCACTTAGGGACGTTCCTTTTCTGCCGGCACTCAGGGACACTCCTTGCTCTGACCCCTTTGCACCAAAAAGGGCCCCGAGCGTAGTTGCTCGGGGCCCTTGGTTCACCTCGCCCTAGCGGGCGATGCGTATGTTACTTGCGCTTGCCGCCGCCGTCGCCGGGACGACGGGAGCTGCCGCCGCGCTTGCCGCCGCGGCTGTTGCCATAGCTGCCACGATTATCGCGACCGCCGGCACGACCGCCGCGGGAGCCGGCCTGGTTGCCGCCACGACCACCACGGTAGCCGCCGCGACGCTCCTCGCGGGTATCGTCGTAGTTGCGCCAGTCATCGCGACGATCACGGCTGGCACGCGGATCGCGACGATCGCGCGACTCACCGGAACGCCCAGCGCCGCTGCGCCCACCATTGCCGCGAGCGCCCTCGCGACGCTCGCCGCCGCGGCCACCGCGCTCTTCAAAGCGCTTGCCGCCACGGGACTCACCGCTGCGGGTGCCATGCTCACCGCGACCCTCGCCGCCGCGACGCTCGTCACGGCCACCGCGCTCGTCATCACGACCGGAACGACGGCGGTCGCCCGCACCGCGCTTGCCGCCGCGCGAACCACGGCCCTCGTCCTCACGCTCAACACGGCGACGACCGCCACGGTCCTCGTCCTCACGACGACGGCGGTGCGCTTCGCCCTGGAACTGCTTGGCACGGCGCTCGGCACGGTTGCCGCGCGGGGTCTGCTCGACGGCAGCAGCACCCCCGCGCTCCTCGGCAGCCACCTCGCGGGCCACGCTCTCAACAGCCTCGTCCACGCGAGCCCGAACGCCCTCGCGCACGCGGATCTTGCCGCCGCGCTTGGGACGGCTCGGACGCTCGCCGTCGCCGCGACGCTCGTCGCGACCGCGGTTGGAACGACCGGCCACATCGCCGTAGTCATCGCCGTTGCGCTTGCCGTCGCGACGCGCCTGCTCAAGCTTCTTCTTGCTCTTGGACTTGCCGCGCTTGGTCTTCTTCTTCACCTTAAAGGCCGCAGGGTCGCGCTCGGGATCGACGGCGGGCGGGTTGGGGCCCACATGCAGGTCGCCGGCCTCGTAGATGTCGGCCGTCTTGTCCATGAGCTTCTCGATCTCGTAGAACTCATCGACGTCCTGCTCGGTCACAAACGTGATGGCCCAGCCTAGCTCGCCGGCGCGGCCCGTGCGGCCGATGCGGTGGATGTAGTCGGTCGGCTCGGCCGGCACGTCAAAGTTCACGACGTAGCGCACGTCGCTGATGTCGATGCCGCGGGCAAGCACGTCGGTTGCCACCAGCACGTCGACGGTACCGTCGCGGAAGGCCGAAAGCGCGCGCTCGCGCTGGGCCTGGCTACGGTTGCCGTGAATCGCGGCAGCCTTGATGCCCTTGCGCTCCAGACGACGGCAGCAGCTGTCGGCGCGGTGCTTGGTGCGCATAAAGACGATGGTGCGCTCCGGGCCCTCCTTCTTGAGGAACTCGGGCAGCAGGTTGTTCTTGGCCTCAATGGACACCGGGAAGACAAACTGGTCAACGGTGTCGGCGGTCGATGTGGCGGGCGCGATCTCCACGCGGGCCGGATCGCTCACCAGGTCGGTGATCTCGCCCACGGCCTCCTCGTCGAGGGTCGCCGAGAACAGCAGCGTCTGGCGCTCGGCCGGCGTCTCGCGCACAATGCGGCGGACGGCGGGCAAAAAGCCCATGTCGAGCATGCGGTCGGCCTCGTCGAGCACCAGGACCTTAACCTCGTCCAGGTGGCAGGCGCCCTGCTCGATCAGATCGACCAGACGGCCCGGCGTGGCGACTAGGATATCGCAGCCGTACTTGAGTGCCGCGGTCTGCGGCTTGTAGCTCACGCCGCCCACGACGGTCACGGCAACGTGGCCCGTGACGTCGGCGATTTTGCTCGCGACCTCGTCGATCTGCTGGGCAAGCTCGCGCGTGGGGGTGATGACGAGCATCACGGGGCCACGGCCGTTGCCCTCGGGCTTTTTAGCACCGCGGCGACGGTTGCGGCCGCCGCGCTCGCGCACGGGTTTGGGAGGAGCGATGTGCTCCAGATTGTTCATGGTCGGCAGCAAGAAGGCGGCCGTCTTGCCGGTGCCGGTCTGAGCGGCGGCAAGCAAATCGCAACCCTCGAGCACCACGGGAATCGAACCGGCCTGAACAGGCGTGGGCGCCGTATAGCCCAGGTTCTCAATAGCACGGAGCATCTCGTCGGAAAGTCCCAGCTCGTCAAAGGCGGGCAGACTCTCGGTAGCGGACTCGACGGCCTGGGCGGCGCTGGCCTCATCGGCGGCATCGAAGGCAGCCTGGGTCATGGCCTCGCGGGTCTCGTCCAGAATCTCGGCGTCCGTGACGTCGGATACAGAATTACGCATATGTTGTTGTTCCTTATCTGCACGCGCAATGGGCACGGCATGCGGCCGCGCGGGCGTGCTTGGTAGTGCGCTAATACATACAAAAACGGGTGCGCACAGAGAGGACGTTGCTCAGCACGCTGGCGATCGCTTTGGCAGCCCTATCACGCGCCGTCCAGACGCAGCAGCTCTAAGCGATGGAGCAGATTCGCCGCGGTTAGTATACCCGTGCTTCGCATGCCCCCACGTAAACCACAGATGACGAGGCGGACGGGCGAGTCTGGGCGAGTCTGGGCCGATTGTCTCAATCAGTAACATCTACAGGGCAAATCTTCCTCTACGTGTTACAGATCGAGACAAACGGCCGACACGGTTCAGAAACGTCTCAATCTGTAACAGTTACGCTGCAAAATCGGTCCCAATTGTTACAGATCAAGACAGAGGGGAATTTCCGTCCAGTCCAAACCAAATCTCTCAGTCTTCCTGCAATTTCGAACATGTGGCCTATAATGTTGCTTTGGTTACGCCATATATTGCGCAGCCATTTAATACGTGGCCCACCGGGGGGGCATTAATTCCTATCGCCATATTGGCTAGGAAGCAATCAAAGGAGGTATCCGTGGCAGCAGAGACGCCTTGCTCGGTCCTCTATAACGATATTCGCTCGTTCGGCGGTCTTAAGCATCTCGAAATCGCCCGAATGCTTATCAATGGAAACTCCTATCTCGGCAGCACCTTGCTCGAGAAATGCTCTTCCAACCGCTCGTATCTCACCCGTTACATCGTCCATCGCGAGCCCGACCAGTACGCACCCGCCATCTACAGCGACTTTACCGTCACCACGCTCAACATTTCCGCGGCAATCTGCAGCAAGCTCGGCGGCGGCGAGTCCGCCTATCAGGCAATCGCCGAGCACTATCGTGGTCCGGCAGCCAACGAAATGATGTCAGCTCTCGCCAGCTACAAGCTGGACAGCCGCCTATATGCAAATGCCCTCAATCACATCGATAACTTTGACGGCAATACCGTGCGCGAGAAGAGCACGCTTTACCTTATGCTCTTTGTGGCAACGGGGGCGCTCGCTGACCCCATCCAAGGCGTGGCCACCGTCGAGCGCTTTTGCGACAGCAAGACAGGCGGGCACTTTGGCACCACCGAAACTACCGTCGGACGTGGCTTTATGAGCAGCCTGGAGCAGCCGCGCACTGTCGCCCCCAACCTCGGTCTGCTCAGAACCCATGCCGACAACTGCGCCGACATGCAAATCCATCCCCTCACACGCGATCCGCGCGGCACGGTAATTGGGTCCTTGCCCAAAACCTCGCCCAGCATCACCGATGTAGGCGCTGATGCATCGCGCGAGCATCTCCGCATTTGGCTCGAGGGCGGGCACTGGTACGCCCAGGGCCTTGGGTCGACCAACGGCACAGTGCTCGAATCGGGCGCGGGCGACGGCGATATTGTGATTGAGCCGCCCCGCGACCAACGAGAGCCCGGCAAAATCTATCCCCCGGTGGAAATCGAACACAGCGACAGGCTCCATCTGGGCCTCTACACGACATTCCTTGTCATTGTGGACTAGCGCGGAAAGGCGGACGGCGGCCAATCGTCCTCCGCCTTTCCGCCGTTTGCGTCGTGCTGCACGCAATAATTGCGACAATGAACATTCACTTTTCATCAGAGCCGTCTATCATAGGTTCTATCGATGTCCGTACTTTTAGTATGAGCATACGGCCAACCCCTATAAACAAAGGAACGTTGTGAACACTATGGATCCCGTTCGTGGCAGCAAACTCATCCGTCTCGACACATTCGACACCGCCGTGGCGGTCAATCCGAGCGCGGAAGACGATGCCAAGCGCCGTTTCATGACGCTTATCCTCCAAACGCCCTATCGCAGCAACGGCAATATCGGACAGGTACTGCGCGCGACCAACACGAGCGGCGAGGTCTTTGCCGTCAAGCTGCTCAAGGACAACGCCATCCTTTCCGACCAGACGCCCAATCGCTCCGCCGAGCAAGCAGCTGCGCACCTGGCCAACACCGCCGCGCTGTTCGAGGAGTACCGTCATCTGTGCACCGTCTCGCACCTGCGCGGATTTCCGCGCGTCTATGGCTATGGATCGTGCGAGGACGACCCGCTCATCCTCATGGAGTGGGTCGAGGGTGCCTCGCTCAAGCAGGCGCTGCCTTTGCTTCCGCACGATGCCTCGGGCGGGCTAACCACCCAGATGGTGGCTGCCGTTGGAAACGCCGTGCTTCGCGCACTCCTGATGACCCAAGGGCTCGTTAACCCGGTCGTCCATCGCGACCTGTCGCCCGCCAATATCATGTTCCGCACCACCAGTCGAACGCTCGAGCAACAGATCGCCGATTGCTCCTTTGACCCCTGTCTCATCGACATGGGCTCCGCGACCATGGCCCTCGGCGACGACACGATCACCCGGCGCGCCGACATCTGGCGCTTTGCCACGCCCGCATACGCCGCGCCCGAGATGCTCACGCAGGATATCGAAGGCATCGCGGCCCTTCGCCGCTCGCCCGCCATCGACGTCTATGCGCTATCGAGCATTCTGTACCAGCTCTACAGCGGTCGCAAGCCGTTCGATGTCGAGTCGACGGGTGCCGCGGCAACCGGCTCGTTCTACCTCATAAAGACCAAGACCAAGCCAGCGCCGCTCGAGCCGCGATGCAATGACGACGAAGCGCTCGTCCAGATCATCATGAAAGGCATCTCAGTCGAGCAGTGCGATCGTCCCACCGAGCAGCAGATGCTCGAGGTGCTCTCGTCCTACCTCCCCACCGCCGAATCCAAAGACAGCGAAGGCATGGGCAACGAGACCGCGGTCGATATCGATGCCGGCACCCATCTTACAGTCGACGTCGCCGCTGAACGCGCACAAGAAATCCTGGAGCAGGCTCAACGCGACACCATGACCCGCCGGCGCTTTATCATCGGCGGCGTTGCCGCTGCCGTCGCGGGACTCGGCGTCATCGGCGCCGCCACTCATGGCTTTGGCATTCCCGACTACCTCGACGGCATCCGCAGCTCACTTGACGACTACACCTGGGATCAGCTGCAGGAGATTTCGCTCAAGATTAAGGCAGCGGAGTCCCGTAGCGAGGCACGCGAGATTGCCAAGCGCTATCATCTGCTCGACGACGACGGGCATATCCCCTATCCGTGTACCAAGCGTGTCACGCTCACCAACGGACTGCAGGTTGGCGCGCAGCTTGTGGGCATCCGCCACGATGAGCTTCTGGACGGGACGGGCAAGGCCGGGTTAACGTTTATGTTCGACGCAGGTATTGCCGAGCGCGATGCCGCAACGCAGGCATTGAACGCCGGCTGGGCAGATTGCGAACTGCGAGAATGGCTCGACAGCGACGGCCTCAAGCTGCTGCCAAGCGAGCTGCGCGCACTTATTAAAGAGGTTAAGAAGATCTCGAACAACGTCGGCGCCGCCAACAGTGCATCGTGTCTGAGCGAGTTGCCCGCGACCCTTTGGCTGCCCGCCATGGTCGAGCTGTGCGGTACGCAACCGCCCGAGTCATTTGCCGAGGACTTTCACTACCTGGCAGATATCTACAACGGCGAGGGCAAGGAGTATCAGCTCTTCCGCGAGCTCAAGGTAAGCCCGTATTCCACGAACGAGACGATGGTCCGCCAGTGGAAGGGCAAGGACACCTGTTGGTGGGAGCGCACGGTGAGCCCCGACACATCGGAGAGCGAAGGCACGCTCTATATGAACCGCGTGGGGCACGACGGCGACGTCTTTACGTACGCAACGCCTGCGGAAAAGCCAAACAAGCGAACCTGCGTGATTCCCGGATTCTGTATCTAGGGAGCGGGCGTCTTGCCGTGACGGGACCCCTCCCCGGCAATTGTCTCGATCTGTAACATTAGCTCGGCAGATACAGGTCTAGATGTTACAGAACGAGACAAACCCCAGCCCCGCGAGACAACATCTCAATCTGTAACAGTAAGGGGTCAAAAACCTCTCTTGATGTTACAGATCAAGACATTTGAGTTGGCCGCGGGCGATCTGTCTCAATCTGTAACAGTTAGAGGTCATATTTGGTGCTAGATGTTACGGATCGAGACATTAGCTTGCCGAGAACTTCGCCTCATAATATATGACTCAAGTGTGTCGATATTTCCTTGCCAATGTTGCGCAACAGAAACCCTTTCGGCGGTCGTAACGTACGAATTGTCATAGGTACCCCTTCAACGATTGGGAGAAGAAATGGCAAAGTACGCACCTAAACACTTGGAAGTCTCAAGCGGCGACGAGCCTCGCCCCACATTCTCGGGCCACAAGGCAACACGACTCGCCGTCACCGCGGCAACCACCATCGCTATGACCGGCTCGTCGCTGCTCGCGCCGTTCTCGGCATTTGCCAACGATGTGAGTGATACCACGGCACAGGACGCGATCATGTCCCCGCTTGCTGTCCACGCCGGCGAGGCGGCAGGCTCCGCAGTAAAGGCAGACGCCCAGAAGATTGCCGACTTGCAGGCTGCTATCGACGCCGCAAAGGCTGCCGAGGCAGACGCCAAATCCGACTACGACACGGTGGCTGCTCCCTATACCGAAAAGCAGGCGGCCCGCGACAACGCACAAAGCACCTATGACGCCTCCGTCTCCGATAATTCGCAGGCAGAGGCCGCCGCGCGTGCCGAATATGCTCGCCAGCTCGATGAAAGCGTCAAGGCGGCCGACAGCGCCAGTGCCACGCTGAAGGATGCCCAGGGAAAGCTCGATACAGCCAAGACCGACGCCGAGGACAAGTCGAAGGTCCTTGATGCCGCAAAGCAGGCGGCAGCTGATGCGCAGGCCAAGCTCGAGGCAGCCCAGAAGGCAGCCGCCAACGCAACGCCGGAGGAAATCAAGGTCGCCGAGCAGGCTGCCGCAGATGCGCAGGCCGCTCTGAACCAAGCAAAGGCTGCGAAGGCCACTGCCGATTCCGCGCTCGCCGATGCCCAGCAGGCCCAGAGCGCCGCGCAGAGCGCTTACGACGAAGCGGCAGGCACGCTGGCTTCCGCTCAGCAGGAAAAGAACGCCGCGGATGGTAAGGTAGTCGCGGCACAGACAGCGTATGACAGCGCACAAGCCGATTTGGCGGCCGCAAAGGCAGGCGCCGAGGGCCCGGAGTATGACGCCGCCCAGGCAAAGGTCGATGCTGCCCAAAGCGCACTCAACCAGGCGAAACAGCAGCAGGCGACTGCCGAAGCAGGCCTTTCTCAGGCAAATAGCGACGTTGAATCCAAGCAGGACGCCCTCACCGGCGCCGAAAGCGAGCTCGAAGCCAAGAAGCAGACAGTCGCAGCAGCCGAAAAAGATGTAACGGCAGCCCAGACGAAAGCCGATGCGGCGCAATCGGAGTTGACCTCGGCAAAGCAGGCACATGCTGCCGAACTGGAGAAGGCAAAGGCCGCTCAGAAACAAGTCGACCAGGCAAAAGCCGAGAAGGAGCAGGCAGACAAGGCGCTCGAAACTGCCAAGGCAAACCAGGCGGCCGCCGATCAAGCCGTTGTCGATGCACAGAAAGCATACGATACGTGCAAGGCAGCAACCGATAAGGCAACGACAGCGGAGGCGCAGAGCGTCATCGGCTTCTACCAGTTCATCGGTGCCAACGACGCTGCAAACATCATCTATAGGCAGAGCGATAAAAACCCGACGACCATTGGCGATAAAAAAGACGGCACGTCACTCGACAACGCCAAGCTATCGTTTAACAAGCTGCGCGAGATTAACGAATACCGTGCAAGCGTTGGATTGAGTGAGCTTAGGGTGACGGCCGAGCAAATGGCAATCGCTCAATCCGACTCCAATTACTCTGACAAAACGCTAGGTCACTCAGATTACGCCATTTGTGAAAATGCCGCTTGGAACTTCAGTACTAAAGAAAACATCGCGCACCAATGGGTCGATGATGAAAAGGGGATATTTGACGAGGCTGCAGCGAAAGCCGGCCTTGGCAACGTTGCCCCCAAAGATGCTTGGGATACTTTCTGGAGCCACAAAACCGAATTCGAAAAGCACGGGGCAGACTTTGGCACCATCGGCCATTATTTGAATATCGTACAACCTAACGCCAAAACCATGGGATACGGCATCAACTCGCGCGGAACCCTTTGGCCGTATGTGTTCGTCTTGGAGATCGACAACAATTACGGTTCGTACGAGAAAGAATACTCGATCGATGAACTCGAGAATCTCTTTGATCAGTATCAGCTGAGCCTCTCCAAAGCCAGCGAAAAGCTCGCCGCCGCAAAGACAGACCTTGAGCAAAAGCGCAGCACAGCGGCATCGAAAGCCGATGCCGTAAAGGCAGCTGAAACCCTCGTCGCTCAAAAGCAGGAAGGCATTGTTGCCGCGAATAGCGACCTTGCCGCCAAGAACGACAGCGTAGCAAGTGCCGCCGCCGCTGTTGCCCTAGCAAAGCAGAATCTCGCCAAGGCAAACGGAAAAGTTGCCGAAGCCGAAGACCAGGTCAAAGCCGCCCAAAGCAACGTGGCGACCGCAGAGCAGGTCGTCAACCAGAAGCGCGCCGAGCTTAAGGCATCGAAAGAGCAAGCCGCTCAGAGTCAGAAGAAGGTTGATGACGCCAAGGCAGAGACCCTCGTAAAGCAGCAGACTCTGCAAGATGCAAAGAAGGAACTTGCCAAGTATTCAGCCGATGTTGCTGCGGCTCAGGAGAAAGCCGATGAGGCCCATCAGGCGCTTGAAGAAGCCACGGCAGCCCAGACGTCTGCCCAGAGCGCTCTCGAAAAGGCGAAGCTCGACGAGGCTGCCAAGAAGCAGGCCCTCGACACCGCGAAGGACAACGCCGAGGCCAAGGCGGCGACCGCGGAGCACGCCACAAGCAATCTGGCCACGGCGGAAAACGACTTTGCTTCAAAGAAGGCCCGTGCCGACGCCCTGAGCAATGCAGCCGATAATCTTGCCACCGCCGAGGCGGCCAAGAAGGACGCCGACACAGCAGTGACTGAGGCCGGAGTCGCCCTTGGTGCGGC
This sequence comes from Collinsella sp. AM10-26, assembly GCF_003472525.1. Classification (NCBI taxonomy): domain Bacteria; kingdom Bacillati; phylum Actinomycetota; class Coriobacteriia; order Coriobacteriales; family Coriobacteriaceae; genus Collinsella; species Collinsella sp. AM10-26. The sequence goes on along the minus strand of NZ_QRMC01000005.1, from coordinate 76,859 downwards.
AAACGACGCCATCGCAAACGCCGAACAGGCGGTCGAGAATTCTCAGGCCGCATCGGACGCCGCTGCCGCTACTCTCGGAAAGCTCAAGTCCATCAACGTCGAAAACGGCATTGCTACTGGCCCTGACGCAAACGCGAACGATACGCTCAATGCCCTCTTTGCCAAGTGCGTCGCCGCCAAGCAGGCAGAACATAATGCAAAGGCCGCACTCGATGCCGCTCAGGCAGACCTTGATGCCGCGACGCCCGCCTACACCGAGGCTCTCAACGCCTACAAAGAGGCAAAGGCAAAGCGCGTTGCCGCCGAACAGGCCCTGAAGGACGAGATCGCTCGCCAGGAGCAAGAGGCGGCGAAGGCCGAGCAGGCCAAGATCACGCAGGCTGCCGCTAAGCCGGTTACTGGAAAGCCGTCTGCCGGCAACGCCAAGACGGCCGCCAACTCGGCACTTCCCACCACAGGCGACAATGCTGCGCTCGCCGGTGAGACGTTTGTCATCGGAGGTGTCGTGCTCGTAGCCGCCGGCGTCTTCCTGACTGACAAGAAGCGTCGTCAGGAGTAAGGATTTCGGGAGGACAGCTTCTCCTCCCTCCCACCGCTTCGCAAACCCTGCCCAGCATGCGCCGGGGCGCCCATCACGCGGGTGCCCCGGCGTTTTACGTTGTATGCCCGGGGCATCTGCTCCGAGTTTGTCTCGATCTGTAACAACTAGGACCCAAACATCGGTCTTACTGTTACAGATCGAGACATTCAGGTTACCCTCGAATGGTTTGTCTTGATCTGTAACAAATACTCGGTAAAACGGGGCCTGGTTGTTACAGATCGAGACGTTAGCTTTCGGCCGATTTCTATGTCTTGATCTGTAACAGTTAGAGGTCATTTTCACTGCTAGATGTTACAGATTGAGACATTAAGTTTGCTGCCAACCGTTTGTCTTGATCTATAACAGCTATGGTTCAAAACCGGTCCAGATGTTACAGGTTGAGATGATTGATTGGGACGGCCCATCGGTCAACCAACTACCCTCATCTGTAGCGAGATGTCATACATTTCTCTCTGCACTGGACACCCCCAGGGGGTATGGGTGTATAGTATCGGTAGGTTAACAATTCCAACACCGAACTACAGAAAGGAGAAGCCATGGCTCAAGATAAGTTCGACGTGGGCGGCATGACGTGCGCCGCCTGCCAGGCGCATGTTGACCGCGCCGTGAGCAAACTCGACGGCGTCCAAAGCGTCGCGGTCAATCTACTCGCCGGTTCCATGCTGGTGGACTACGACCCCGCGCAGGTCAGCCCCGATGACATCTGCACCGCCGTCGATCGCGCGGGCTATTCGGCCTCGCCCGTCAGCACGGGCACCGATGCCGCCGGCTCAAGTGGCAGCGCGCAAGCCAGGTCCGGCGCTGCCCATATGGAGTCGCCGACCAAAAAATTGGAGGCCGCCGCCTCTGCCATGCGCACCCGCCTCATCATCTCGATCATCTTCCTCATCCCGCTGTTCTACATAGGCATGGGGCACATGCTCGGTTGGCCACTGCCCGGCGTCTTCACCGACCACACCCACAGCATGACGCTCGCCCTCACCGAGCTCGTCCTGCTCATCCCCATCGTCTATGTCAACGACGCGTACTTTATCAACGGGTTTAAATCGCTCGCGCACGGCGCGCCCACCATGGACGCCCTCATCGCCGTGGGCGCCACCGCTTCCATCGCCTGGTCGCTCTACGCCATGTTCATCATGGCCGACCAATTAGCCGCGGGTCAGGTCCACGAGGCCATGATGACAGGCATGGACAATCTGTATTTTGAGAGCGCGGGCACGATCCTGTCGCTCGTCACCGTGGGCAAATACCTCGAGACACGCAGCAAGTCCAAAACCGGCGGCGCCATCGAGGCGCTCATCGACCTGGCGCCCAAAACTGCGACCGTCGTGGCAGAGGACGGCAGCGAGACCACCGTCGACGTCGACAGCGTCCTTCCCGGCCAGGTCCTGCGCGTGCGCCCCGGCGAGTCCATCCCCGTCGATGGCGTGGTACTCGAGGGCAGCTCGGCCGTGGACGAGAGTGCGCTCACCGGCGAGTCCATCCCCGTGGAAAAGGCCGCCGGTGACACCGTCAACGCCGCCACGGTCAACCGCGCCGGTTCGTTTACCTTCCGCGCCACGCGTGTGGGCGCCGAAACATCGCTCGCCAAGATTATCCAGCTCGTCGAGGACGCCAACGCCACCAAGGCGCCCATCGCCCGCATGGCCGACAAGGTCGCCGGCGTGTTCGTGCCCGTGGTGTTCGCGATCTCGGCCGTGACCTTTGTGGTGTGGATGGCACTGACCGGCAGCATAAACGAGGCACTCACCTCCGCCGTGGCCGTGCTGGTGATCAGCTGCCCGTGCGCTCTGGGCCTGGCCACGCCCGTCGCCATTATGGTGGGCACCGGCAAAGGCGCCGAGATGGGCATTCTGTTTAAGAGCGCCGAGGCGCTGGAGAACCTGCGCAGCGTGGGCACCGTGGTGCTCGATAAGACGGGCACGGTCACCCGTGGCAAGCCTGCCGTGACCGATATCGTGGTAGCCACGCGCACTGACGGCTCGCCCGTCATGAGCGAAAAGGCGCTGCTCAAGCTGGCTGCCGCGCTGGAGCGCTCGAGCGAGCACCCGCTGGCCGAGGCGATTATGGCCGAGTGCGAGGCGCGCGGAATCGTAGCGCGCATGGTCGAGGACTTTGCCGCCGTGCCCGGTCGTGGCGTGACGGCGCGCGAGGGACAAAACGCCATTGCAGCCGGCAACGTACGCCTGATGGACGAGCTGGGCGCGAAGGTGCCCGCCGGCCTTGCCGAACAGCTCGCCGCCGAGGGCAAAACACCGCTGTTCTTTGCCAAGAACGGCGAGCTCGTCGGTACCATCGCCGTGGCTGACGAGGTCAAGGAGACGAGCGCCGAGGCCATCGCCGCGCTCCGCAAGCTCGGCGTCGACGTGCGCATGCTCACCGGCGACAACCGTGTGACGGCCGAAGCAATCGCCCGCCGCGTGGGCCTCAACCGTGCGCAGGTCATCGCCGACGTCCTCCCCGCCGACAAGGAGCGCCATGTGCGCGAGCTACAGGACGCGGGCAGCAAGGTCGCCATGGTGGGCGACGGCATCAACGACTCCCCCGCCCTGGCGCGCGCCGACGTGGGCCTTGCCATCGGCACCGGTGCCGACATCGCCAAAGAAGGGGCAGATGTGGTGCTCATGCGCAGCGACCTCATGGACGTCGCCCGCGCCATCGAGCTTTCGCGCGCCACGATTCGCAACATCAAGCAAGACCTGTTCTGGGCGCTGTTCTACAACGGCATCGGCATTCCGCTCGCCGCGGGCGTGTTCTTCCCGCTCACGGGATGGCAACTCTCGCCGATGTTTGGCGCCGCGGCGATGAGCCTGTCGAGCGTGTGTGTTGTTTCCAACGCTCTGCGCCTGCGAACCTTTAAGCCTAAAGTGGCAAAATAGGCTCACTATTACGTCCATTTAGAATGGGTTTTCCAGGTGCCCGAGATTGACCTGAAAGAGGAGCGACGCGTACTTTGGTACGCGAGCGATGGCTTGAAGGTCAAGGTCGGGTGCCTGGGAAAGCCGACTCAACAGAGAGGAATACCCATGCGATACACAATCAAGACTTCCGGCCTCATGTGCGGCCATTGCGACGCCACCGTCGAAACGGCACTGCTCAACGTGACCGGCGTGACCGATGCCGATGCCGACCACGAGACCCAGACCGTACAGGTGGAGTGCGCCGACACCGTGACCGCCGAGCAGCTCGCCGCCGCTGTCGAGGCCGCGGGCGAGAAGTTCCACGCCCTTTCGGTGACCGCAGCCTAGCTGCTACCGCACCAGCAGGCACCGCTGTCGGCCGACATAGCCGCCCAGCAACCACCGCTCAACCAGCCCTTCAGAAGTTGCGGTGAAATAGTTCCTGTTTTAGCGCTCCAAGCCCTCAATCAAGAACCATTTCACCGCAACTGAGGGCGAGGTATTTGAAGGATTGACCAGAAACGAGGACCCGCCATGATGGCAGACCATAAATCGGTGACCCGCATGCTCAAAACGGCACGCGGGCAGATCGACGGCATCCTGCGGATGGTCGAGGAGGACCGCTACTGCGTCGATATTTCCACGCAGCTCATGGCAACGCAGGCGCTCATTGCGCGCATCAACGCCGACGTGCTCAAGGCGCATATCGAGGGCTGCGTGACTTCGGCAATCGAATCGGGCGACGAAGACCTCAAAGCCGCCAAGCTCGCCGAGATCGAACGTGTCGTCGACAAGCTCTCCAAGTAATTGGGGCATTGGGAACAAACTTCTTTGCACCGTCTTGGTATTCCGGGGACAGGTATGTTTGCACCACATTGGTGCAGATTAACCTGTCCCCCTTGCTCTAAATCGGGTATAAAGGCGTGCAGCATATCGAACGAAAGGCAATTTGCATGAATGACTTTATGAAGGGTCGCAATGGTGCCGATGAGCTCACCATCGTGATGGGTTTTGCCGGCATCGTCATCGCGATGATCGGATCGATAGCCCGCATCCAGTGGCTCAGCTGGATTGCCATCGCCGTAATCGTGATTGGCGTGCTGCGCGGCCTATCCAAAAATATCGACGCACGTCGTAAGGAGAACGAGGCCTTTGTCGCCGCGACTGCAAACGTACCCGGCTTGGGCAAGTTTGTAGCTAGCTTGGGCGGCGGAGCTGCAGCGGCCAACGCCTCGCGCGCAGCCGGTACTAGCAAGGAAGACTTTGAGCGTGCCAAGCGCACGGCCAAGAAGATGTGGAAGGGTCGCAAGACCACGGCATACCTCAAGTGCCCCAACTGCGGCCAGATGCTCTCCGTCCCCAAGGGCAAGGGCAAGATCCGCGTCACCTGCCCCAAGTGCCACGCCAAGATGGAGACGCGCTCCTAGCCGCCATACCATGGGACAAATAAAAGCCGAGGCCTCGCACTGAGACCTCGGCTTTTTTGATTATGACAAAGGGATTGCCCCTTTGTCACACCTATGCCACGCCGTCGCGGGCGAGCTCCTCGGCCAGTGCCTCGGACGGCATGGCCATAATCGTGTCGAGCTCGGCGTCCACCTCGGGAATACGCTTCACCTTGAGTTTGCGCACCAGATCACCACGGCACATCACGTACGCCGGCTCACGCAGTTCGCACAGGTCATCGAGCGGGTTCTTGCGCGTCACCAGGATATCGGCGGCCTTGCCGCACTCGATTGTGCCGGTCTCGCCGCCCAGCCCCAGCAGCTCGGCATTGACCTGCGTGGCCGTATGCAGCGCGAAGGCGTTACTCACACCCACGTACTTGGCAAAATAGGCCACCTCACGCCACATGTCGTACTGCGTCACGAACGGGCAGCTCGAGTCCGTGCCAAGGCCCACCTTAACGCCAGCTTCCAGTGCGGCACGGGCGCTCTCGATGATGCCCGAGCACACGATGTCGCCGTTCTTCTTTTGTGTATCGGTCGAATGGGTCTTTTCCGGGTCGAGCAATACAAACGGCAGCGCCGGGCTGATAGTGCAGGTAACGCTGGGCGCACGCCCCTCGAGCTGCGTGCCCGCGGTGCCACGGTACAGCTCCAGAATCTCGGACGTCAACGGAGCGCCGTGCTCAATCGTGTCAACGCCGGCCTCAAGCGCAACCTTCACACCCTCGGTACTCTCGACATGGGCCATGACCGGAAGGCCCATATCGTGCGCCGCCTTGCACGCCGCCGCGGCAACCTCCACCGGCATACGCAGCACGCCCGGCTCGCCCACCTCGGTCGCATCGAACACACCGCCCGTTACGAACAGCTTAATGACGTCGGCACCGCGCGCATACAGGTCGCGCATCTGTTCGGCTGCCTCGGCGGGACTGTTTGCCACCTGGGCGAACAAGCCCGCACCATGGCCGCCCGGCACCGTGACGCCCGTTCCCGGCGCCACCAGGCGAGGACCTTGATACTTGCCGGCGTCGATGGCATTACGAACGGCGATGTCGGCAAACAGTGGGTCTCCCGCGCCGCGCACCGTGGTCACGCCGCTTGCCAGTTGTTGTTGGGCGCTGCCCTTAAGAATATGGCGCACGATGGCGCGCCCCACGGGATTATCGAGCTTCTTCATCAGCGCGCCCGCATCGCCCGCCGAAACCGGCTTGCCCGAACCGCACAGATGCACATGCATATTGATGAGACCGGGCATGAGATACGCACCTGCCAGGTCGATGACCTCGGCACCTGCAGGTGCCTGCGCCACAGCACTCGGCCCCATCCACGTGATGACACCGCGCTCAACAGTCACGGCCATATCGGGTTGCGGCTCCATATGCTCCGAACCATCCAGGACGGTCGCATTGATAAACAACGTGGAACGATCGGCAGACGCCATATCGAGCTCCTCCCTCACGATTAACTTGAACATTTGTCCATTATCGCCCAAGGCGACGGAGATGCAGCCGATGTATCGGTTAACGGAGAAAAGGGAGGATGCGAGGATAGAGAGGCCAGCGCGGCGATGTCCCAGCCGTGCGTGCCGGACGTCTCGATCTGCAACAGTAAACCCGGATTTTGGGCCACTAGATGTTACAGATCGAGACAAACTCGGCAGGAACAACCACATTCGCGTCAGTTGCACCCCTTAGCACCCATACCACTGGCGTCTCCATTCCTCAGCCAGATCGGCCCGCTGTTGAATTCCCGCCAGTCTCATCTTTTCAGCCAGTTTCCCCGGGTTCTTGAGTTCATCAAACGTAAACCGAAGCACCTTGTGCCCGAGCATCGTCAGATGAGACTCTCGCTGACGTTCTGCCACGAATGGGTCGACCGACTCCCGATCCCCACCATCCTGCAGGGTATACTTTCCCTTCCCGTCGAGCTCGCCGATGACACATGTCCCGTCCTCGAGCTTCCAGAAACAATCAACCCGAAACACCTGGCTCGGATCGAGCGGGTCGCGAAACTCCACCTGCAGCTCCGGAACCGGAAAGCCGTACGCAATAAAGAACGCTCGGAACCGAGACTCGCCGCCGTTTTCGGACAGCCCGTCCGCATACGACGCAATCGCCTGTGCCCTGCGATACCCTCGCCTGCCCTCGCAATCGGCGCGGAGGCGCTCGCACAAATCCCCACGTGATACGCCCTTCGCCCGCAATGCAGAATCGGCGATCGCCAGACCATACGAAAACGGCGCACGCAGCAGACAATCCTCCACCGTGCGCCAAAACGACGTCACCCGCACGCCGTCGACGCGCTCAAGCGCTCCCGCCATCTGAGGACGCAACAACCTGCACCCGCTGCTCAACGTCACCGAACAACCCGTCTTAACAAGAAAACGCGGCCCGAGCAGATCATTCGGCACCTCCAGACCCCACAAAAGTGCCGCGTCATAACCCCAAAACGCCCAATCGGGATGAAATTCCGCAAGCCCTTTGATAGTCCTCAGCGCTCGCTCTGCAGGCGTCAATGCATCCCAATCATGCTGAAAACAGAACAGGTACGGCTCGGGCTCCGCGATATCGTCGGTTCCAACATGGCGTCGCAGCCACATGAGCTCGGTATTGTCATGCGTTGCGAGCAGCGCACCTTGCTTGGCCGTCTCCGTGAGCCGCGCGAGCATCCTATTCCGCGCCAACGTGTTGCGAGTCGCATGTTTGTGTTTGAGAACGGTATTAGACACTTTCATCACCACCACGTCAGACAAATGGACCATCGTCACCGTTGCCTCCGCTGGCAAATGTCTTGATCTGTAACAGGAAGACAGTCTTTGAGCCTCTAGTTGTTACAGATCGAGATTTTCAGTCGTGCGTCCAACCTTTGTCTCAATCTGTAACAGTAAGGTCGACTTTCAGCCTGTAGATGTTACAGATTGAGACATTCCCCCAGCCAGGTGCCAAACGTCTCGATCTGTAACAGTTAGACGTTCTCCAGGCCCCTAAACGTTACAGATTTAGACAAACCAGCGGCGCCCAAGCATTCGTCTCGATCTGTAACAGGTAGACCGGTTTTTTGTCCCTAAACGTTACTGATCGAGACATAAAGACAGAGGGCAAGGCAGGCGACAGCTGCCCATCCCCTACTCCCACTCTTGCTCGTAGATGTTGAGGGGCTTTACGTACCGCCCCTGGGCGCCCATGATGTCGCGGACCAGACGCAAGAAGAAGCTGATGCACGAGGTGTCAAAGCCGTCCTGCAGATCCTCGGGATGCACCGCACCCGGCCCGTCGACCGCCGTGTCGTTCAGGCGCGCGATGTCATATAGGTAGAGCTGTCCCACCGCAAGCCAGACATCGTCAACGCACGCGATGCGCACCGCGATCGCGCCGTCATTCCAATGCTCCTTTTGCACGATATGGGGATCGTAGACATCAAAGCGATGATCGGTGCGTGTGTCCTTCAGCGCGACCATGCCGGACGCAGGATCCTTGTCCAAAATGCCAAAGCGAGAGAAGTACTGCGTGTCGCGCACCTGCTCGAGCCGCTTGAGCGAGGCTGGCAAAATCGATGCTGGCGGCTCATCCACATATAGCTCGAGCAGCGTCTTGCCATGGCGATAGGGGCGCTCAAACAGCAGCCAATCGGTAAACGCCATGTTGTAGGCCATGATTTCGTTTTGAGAAGGCTCCTCGCAATAGCTGAGCCACGGATCGACAATGATCTCGAACTGTTCGCGCGCCGACTCCAAAAACTGGAACTTCCGCAGCATCCAAAAGTGAGCCATGTCGGCAATATCGTTGCCGACGGCTTCGGCCAGCTCTGCTCGGTCAAAAACTTGGTCAGTCATGGCATCCTCCTCAAACTGATGGACCTCAATTTGAGCTTACGAGGAGGGCGAGCAACCGAGGCAAGCGCGGGCAAAATAGGCCTCCGGCTGCAAACCAGATGCTGACCAAACACTTGACGAAAAGCTTGACCGAATGAGCGCACCGCAAAGAAACCGCAGGTAGACATAGACAGCCAACCCGCCCTTTTGAGCCAGATGCCCGCAGCCACCACAGAAACAACAGGTGACCACAGCCCAAAAAGTCGACAAATGAACACCCGTACGTCGACAAACGAGCAAATCGCTCGCAAATCCGCAAGGAGTGTCCCCGAATGCCGACAGAAAAGGAACGTCCCCAACTGCCGGCACTTAGGGACGTTCCTTTTGTGCCGGCAGTTGGGGGCAGCCCTTGTTGATTCGATTGTGGGCGACTACCTTACAGCTCCAGCGCGTCTGCGACTTCGGTAGCACAAGCCAGGGCGTCGGCCATGGCGTTCACCACGAGCGAGCTGCCGTTGCGGGCGTCGCCGGCAACAAACACCGGCGCGGCATCCGCAGCAACGCCATCCACGCGAGCTGCACGATGCGAACCCTCGGCAGCCATTATGGGCAGAGGTCGCCCGGCCGTGGCAACAGGAACGCCGACAGCTTCGAACACGCTGTGCTCCGGACCCGTAAAGCCGCAGGCGATGAGCACCAGCTGCGCCGGCACCTCGTGCTCGGAGCCCGCGATGTGCTCGGGCTTTCCCGCCGACCAATCCAGATCGACCACGCGCAGGCCCGCAGCCGCACCCTTCTTGTCCAGCAGCACCTCGAGCGTATCCACGCCCCAGGCACGCATCTCGCCACCCATCGCAGCGATAGCCTCCTGCTGGCCGTAGTCGGTCTTCTTAACGTTGGGCCACTGCGGCCAGGGGTTGCTCGCCGCGCGCTTATCGGGCGCGGCCGGCAAAAACTCAAACTGGCGCACACTGCGCGCACCCTGGCGCACGGCGGTACCCACGCAGTCGTTGCCGGTATCGCCGCCGCCAATGACCACGACGTCCAGGCCGCGAGCGTCCACCGCGAGCTCGCCACCATCGAGCAGCGAGACGGTCGAAGCCGTCAGGTAGTCCACGGCATACACCACGCCGGGCGCTTCGATGTTCGCAGCCGAAAGCCCGCGCGGGGCACGGGCACCAGCAGCCACCACGACAGCGTCAAAGCCATCGAGCTTGGCTGCCACCGCAGGGTCCGTCACATCGGCGCTCAGCTCAAACACAATGCCCGACTCACGCATGAGCGCCACGCGACGCTCGACCACGGACTTCTCGAGCTTCATGTTGGGAATGCCATACATGAGCAGACCGCCCGGGCGGTCATCGCGCTCAAACACCGTCACACGGGCGCCGCGACGCGCAAGCTCCCATGCAGCCACCAGACCAGCCGGTCCAGAACCAACCACGGCGACCGTGGGCGCATCCTCCCCCGCCGGCTCAAAGCGGCGCGGACCGCCGTTGGCCCACTCATGGTCGCTAATCGCGCGCTCGTTATCGTGAATCGTCGTGGGCTGGCAGTCGACCGAACCCAGGTTGCACGCGGCCTCGCACAGCGCCGGACACACACGGCTCGTAAACTCGGGCATGGGCGAGGTGAGCGACAGGCGCTCGGCCGCCTCGTCCCAGCGGCCGCGGTACACCAGCTCGTTCCACTCGGGAACCAGGTTATGCAGCGGGCAGCCGCTCGGGCGTGCCTTGCCAAAGCTCGCGCCCATCTGGCAAAACGCCACACCGCACATCATGCAGCGGCTCGCTTGGGCGCGACGCGCATCGTCGTCGAGCTCCACGTACAGCGGATCGAAATCATGGCTGCGCTCCTCCACGGGGCGAAGCTCGTGGGTCACGCGATCGATATCAAGAAAAGCACCGGGCTTACCCATGGCACTTACGCCTCCTTCTTGGTCGAAGCAACAGAGCTGGCAGCCACGGACGCAGCGTCCGCAGCATCGCCCGCAGCATCGAAGCGAGCAACATCCGCGGCACTCGCGCGACCGGTCACGATGTCAAACGCCAGCTCCTCGGCCTGCGCATGCGTCTTACCGATGGCCTCGGCGGCGGCGACAATCGCCAACACGCGCTCGTACTCGGTCGGAATGACCTTCACAAAGTGCTTGCTCATCGTCTCAAAGCTGTAGAGCAGCTTAATACCGCGCGGGCTCTGCGTCGCGTCCACGTGCTCCTGGATGAGCGCACGAATCTGCGCCAGCTCGCCGGCCGTCGGGGCCTTGAGCTCAACGCTCTCGTGGTTCACACGGGCATCGAGCGTGCCGTACTGGTCAAAGACATAGGCCACGCCACCTGTCATGCCGGCGGCGAAGTTCTGCCCGACCTCGCCCAGGATGAGCGCCAGACCGCCCGTCATGTACTCGCAGCCATGGTTGCCGCAGCCCTCGACCACCACCGTGGCGCCGGAGTTGCGCACGCCAAAGCGCTGGCCGGCCAGACCGTTAATGAAGCCGCGGCCGCTCGTGGCGCCAAAGAACGCAACGTTGCCCACGATGATGTTCTCGTCGAACTTGTAGGTCGCATGCGGGTTGGGGCGCACCGACACCTCGCCGCCCGAAAGGCCCTTGCCAAAGTAGTCATTGGCGTCACCGCACACGTTGAGCGTAATGCCGCGCGGCAGGAACGCGCCAAAGCTCTGACCAGCAGATCCATCGCAATCGATGGTGATGGAGCCGGCGGGCAGGCCCTCGGGATGCGCCTTGGTCACCGCGTTGCCCAGAATGGTGCCAACGCAGCGGTTGACGTTTGCGATATCGGCGCGGAAGCGAATCGGACGCAGGTGCGCACGAGCATCGGCCGTGTAGGGCACAAACAGCGTGGAGTCGAGCGTCTTGTCGAGCTCACTGTCGGCAGCCATCTGCGGCAGGAAGTGACGACCGTCGGCACCCGGAATGTGGGCACCGAACTCGCAGGTCGCGCTCGCCAGCACGGGCGACAGATCGAGCAGGTTGGCCTTGTGGTTGCCCGGGACCTCGATCTGGCGCAAGCACTCGGGATGGCCGACCATCTCGTCGACGGTGCGGAAGCCCAGGCTCGCCATGACCTCGCGCAGCTGCTCGGCAACAAAGAGCATAAAGTGCTCGACGTGCTCGGGCTTGCCGCGGAAGCCACGACGCAGGCGGCAGTTTTGCGTGGCGATGCCGGCCGGGCAGGTATCCTGCTGGCAGTCGCGCTGCATGAGGCAGCCCATCGAGATGAGCGGCATGGTCGCAAAACCAAACTCCTCGGCACCCAGCAAGCAGGCGACGGCGACATCGGTGCCGTCCATGAGTTTGCCGTCGGCCTCGAGCACCACGCGCGAGCGCAGGCCGTTTTGCAGCAGCGTCTGCTGGGCCTCGGCAAGGCCGAGCTCCAGCGGCAGACCCGCATGCCAGATAGAGTCGCGCGCAGCGGCACCCGAGCCGCCATTGTGGCCGCTGATCAAGATCTTGTCGGCAGCACCCTTGGCCACACCGGTGGCGATGGTACCGACGCCGGCCTCGCTGACCAGCTTGACCGACACGCGCGCGCCGGGGTTGGCGTTCTTAAGGTCAAAGATCAGCTCTGCCAGGTCCTCGATGGAGTAAATATCGTGGTGCGGCGGAGGCGAGATCAGGCCGATGCCGGGCGTGGACTGACGGACCTCGGCGATCCAGGGGTAGACCTTCTTACCGGGCAGGTGGCCACCCTCGCCGGGCTTGGCGCCCTGGGCCATCTTGATCTGAATCTCGAAGGCGCTGCACAGGTAACGGCTCGTCACGCCAAAGCGCGCGCTTGCCACCTGCTTGATGGCGGAGTTCTTGGAGTCGCCGTTGGCCAGCGGGGTCTCGCGACGCGGGTCCTCGCCGCCCTCGCCCGAGTTGGAACGTCCATGCAGGCGATTCATGGCGATGGCCATGCACTCGTGCGCCTCTTTGCTGATGGAGCCGTACGACATGGCGCCGGTGTTAAAGCGGCGGACGATGTTGAGCGCGGGCTCGACCTCGTCGAGTGCCACCGGAGTGCGGCCGCTGGCATTAAAGTCCAGCAGGTCGCGCAGGCGCACGGCACGACCGGTACGGTGCAGGCGGGCGCTGTACTCCTTAAAGGTGTCGTAGCTGTCCTCGCGACAGGCAGTCTGCAGCAGGTAGACAGTCTGGGGGTCGATCAGGTGATCCTCGCCGCCGAGCGGGCGCCACTTGGTCAGGCCCAGTGTGGGCAGCTGATCGGGAGCCGGGCTCTTAAGGATAGCGAGCGCGGCGTCGTATCGCTCGTTTTGCTCGCGCTCGACGTCCTCGACACCCATACCGCCCACACGGCTCACCGTGCCGGCAAAGTACGCGTTGACGAACTCCGGCGTAAAGCCCACGGCCTCGAAGATTTGCGCGGAATGATAGCTCTGCACCGTGGAGATGCCCATCTTGGACATGATGGAGACGATGCCGGCGGTCGCAGCCTTGTTGTAATTGGCGATGCCCTGCTCGGCCGTCACGTCCAGATCGCCGCGCGCAGCCAGATCGCGGATGCACGCATGCGCGTTATACGGATAGATGCCGCTCGCGGAGTAGCCCACCAGTGCCGCAAAGTCGTGCGGGGACACCGCGTCGCCGCACTCCACCACGATATCGGCAAAGGTGCGCACGCCGGCGCGGATCAGGTGATTGTGCACGCAGCCCACGGCAAGCAGCGATGGCACGGGCACCTCGCCCGCTCCGGCGCGATCGCTCAGCACCACGATGTTCACGCCGTCGCGGACCGCAGCCTCAACGTCCTCTGCAAGCTGCTTGAGCGCAGCCTGCAGCGCGCCCTCGCCGGCATCGCGGCGGTAGACGGCACGGAAACGACGGGTCTTAAAGCCAACACGGTCGATGGCACAGATGCGCTCGAACTCCTCCTCGTTGAGCAACGGGCGCTCCAAGCGCACCAGTTGGCAGGCCGTACGAGAGTCCTCGAGCAGGTTGCCGTGGTTGCCCAGGTAGAGCGTGGTCGAGGTGACCATATGCTCGCGCAGGGCGTCGATCGGCGGGTTCGTGACCTGGGCGAACAGTTGATAGAAGTAGTCAAAGAACGAGCGTGTCTTCTTGGACAGGCAGGCCAGCGGCGCATCGATACCCATCGAGGCGAGCGGGGCCTTGCCCTGCTGGGCCATGGGGCGCACGACCTCGTCAACATCATCCCAGTGGTAGCCGAGCTTGGCCATACGCACGGCGGCGGGCACCTCGGCATCCTCGGCGGGTGTTGCCGCAACGGGTTCATCGAGCGCGTCAACGGTCAGCGTCTCCTCGGCAATCCAGTCGCGGTAGGGCTTTTCCTTGGCATAGCGGGCGCGCAGCTCGTCATTGTAGATCACACGGCCGCGGGCAAAATCGACCTCGAGCATCTGGCCCGGTCCCAAACAACCGCTTGTCAGGATATTCTCGGAGCGCACCTCGATGGTGCCCACCTCGCTTGCCAGCATAAAGCGGCCGTCGCGCGTCACGTAGTAGCGAGCCGGGCGCAGGCCGTTGCGGTCGAGGGCGGCACCCAGCGTACGGCCGTCGGTAAAGGCGATGGCCGCCGGGCCGTCCCAGGGCTCCATGAGCATGGACTGGTAGGCATCGTAGGCGCGACGCTCCTCGCTTAGGTTGTCGTTGTGGTCCCACGGCTCGGGCAGCAACATGGACGCGGCACGCGTGAGCGGGCGACCGTTCATAACCAAAAACTCGAGCACATTATCCAGAATTGCGGAATCGGAGCCCTCGCGGTTGATGATGGGCATCACACGCTCAAGATCATGCTGCAGCACGGGGCTGTACAGGTTAGGTTCGCGGGCGCGAATCCAGTTGACGTTGCCCTTGAGGGTGTTGATCTCGCCGTTGTGGATAATAAAGCGGTTGGGATGTGCGCGCTCCCAGCTAGGCGTGGTGTTGGTGGAGTAGCGCGAGTGGACGAGCGCCACGGCCGTCTTGACGGCGGCGTCGTTGAGATCGATAAAGAAGCGGCGCATCTGCGTGGCGACCAGCATGCCCTTGTACACGATGGTGCGCGAGCTCATGGAGCACACATAGAAGATCTTGCCGCACAGGGCAAACTCGGCGTCGGCCTTCTTTTCGATGGTACGGCGGCACACGTACAGGCGACGCTCAAAGGCATCGCCGGCGGGCGTGTCGTCCGGACGGCCCAGGAAGGCCTGCAGGATGGTGGGCATGCAGGCGCGGGCCGTCTCGCCCAGGTCGTGAGGGTCGACCGGCACCTCGCGCCAAAAGAGCAGCGGCACGCCGGCCTCGGCACAGCCTTCCTCAAACACGCGGCGGGCATCCTCTACGCCCTTGTCGTCCTGCGGGAAGAACAGCATGGCCACGCCATAGTCGCCCTCTGCCGGCAGAATCTGGCCGCACTTTTGAGCCTCTTTGCGGAAAAAGTGATGCGGAACCTGGAACAGGATGCCGGCGCCGTCGCCGGTATTCTTCTCGAGTCCCGTGCCACCGCGGTGCTCCAGGTTGACCAGAATGGACAGTGCATCGTCCAGAATCTGGTGGTGGCGCTCACCGTTGATATCGGCAAGCGCGCCGATGCCACATGCATCGTGGTCGAATTCGGGGCGATAAAGGCCCTGCTGCTGAGCGGAATCTGCCTGCATCGCGATCCTCCCCTAGATATTTAGACAGTCAGTTGAATAGGCATACTAGAAGCATCACCGGCCCATTGTGTTTCCCGCCCGTTTCGAAACAATTGTGTAACGCACACCCTACGAGTGGACACCGCCGGCCTCAAGGGCAACAACAAGGGCCCCAGGTTCGGCCTGTAAGCTCACCGCTTCAAACATCTCAATCTGTAACAGGAAGACCCAATTTCGACGGCTTACTGTTACAGATTGAGATGTTTTCGAGAGACAATTCCGAATGTCTCAATCTGTAACACGAAGGGCCGGCTTTGGCGGTCAGCTGTTACAGAACGAGATTTTCCATAGGACCATTTCTTCCTGTCTCGATCTGTAACACCTAGGCCCAATTTCCATCCCCAGTTGTTACAGATCAAGACATTTCGGCAGCCCCCTTTCACCATCCTATTCAAATACGGCAATTTTATTAGTCTTGGTTAACTTTCGAGCCTAAAACGGGTATCCTTTGTGGCGTCAAACAAACGGCACGCAGGAGCGCGCCATGATCAACCATCTCAAACATCACTTTGGCTCCCGACGCACCGGTGGTCACGGAGGCCTAGACATTGCGCGGCATATCGGCCCCGGGCTGCTCGTGACCGTCGGCTTTATCGACCCGGGCAACTGGGCCTCCAATATGGCCGCGGGCTCGCAGTTTGGCTACGCGCTGCTGTGGATCGTCACGCTGTCCACGATTATGCTCATTGTGCTGCAGCACAACGCTGCGCACCTGGGTATCGCCACGGGCGCCTGCCTTGCCGAGGCCACGACACGTTACCTCCCCCGCATCGTGGGACGCGCGGTGCTCGGCAGCGCCTATCTCGCGACCATCGCCACCGCCATGGCCGAGGTCCTAGGCGGCGCAATCGCCCTTCAAATGCTCTTTGGGCTGCCCGTGCGTGCGGGCTGCGTCATCGTGGCGGCAGTATCGATGGCGATGCTGATGACGAACTCCTACAAGCGTGCCGAACGCTGGATCATCGCCTTCGTAGGCGTGGTAGGACTCTCGTTTTTGGCCGAGCTTGCGCTGGTCAAGGTCGACTGGCCGCAAGCCGCCGCAAGCTGGATCACGCCCAGTATGCCCACTGGCTCGGTAGCGATTATCGTAAGTGTCCTAGGCGCGGTCGTTATGCCACACAATCTCTTCCTGCACTCCGAGGTCATCCAATCCATGCACTTCGAAGGCCAAGGCGAGCAGGTTATCGAAGAGCGTCTGCGCTACGAGCTCTTCGACACGCTCTTTTCGATGGGCGTGGGCTGGGCAATCAACTCGGCCATGGTCATCCTGGCCGCAACGACCTTCTTTGCGCACGGCATTGTCGTAGACGACATCGCCGTCGCAGCGGCCACGCTCTCCCCCATTCTGGGCCCGGCAAGCTCGACCATCTTTGCGGTGGCACTGCTGTTTGCAGGCCTCTCGAGTAGTGTGACGGCAGGCATGGCGGCGGGAACCATCACCGCGGGCATGTTCGACGAGGAATACGACATCCACGACCGACATTCCTCGATCGGGGTGGCGACCTGTTTCGCCGGCGCAGTGGCGGCGTGTCTGGTCGTCCCAAATCCTTTTGAAGGTCTCATCTGGAGTCAGGCATTGTTGTCGCTTCAGCTGCCGATTACGGTCTTTGTGCTCATACGGCTCACCAGCTCACGCCGCGTCATGGGCAAATACGCCAACTCGCGCCCGCTCAACGCGCTGCTCGTAGGGATCGGTGCCATCGTGACGATTCTCGATGTCGTGTTGTTGACAGGGATGTAATGGAGCGGGGCACCTACCCAGGCAAACGTCTCGATCTGTAACGTCTAGACCCGCTTTTGGTGTCTAGGTGTTACAGATTGAGATCTTTCCGAGGGACAGCTCCGTTTGTCTCAATCTGTAACACGTAGACCCCGTTTTCACTGTTAGATGTTACAGGTTGAGATCTTCTGCCGGACGGTTTTGGTTTGTCTCAATCTGTAACAGATAGGCCCGTTTTGAGCCGCCACATGTTACAGATTGAGACAAACGGTCGGCCGGACTCACGTCAGACAGGATCGGCTAACAGCAGCCGTGATCCCTTGGGGATGGATTAATCAAAAGGGCCCCGGCCGAGAATTCGACCGGGGCCCTTGGACAGAGCTATGTGTTACTGCAAGCCGTGTGTCTACGAGCTACTCCTCGACAAGCTCGAACTGATCGGGACCGACGCCACAGACCGGGCACACGTAGTCCTCGGGCAGTTCGGGCGTGTCGACCTCTACCTCATAACCGCAAACGGTGCATACGAACTTATACGTCTTCTTCTCCTCAGCCATGATGTTCTCCTCTCGAACGTGACTGCTGGTGTACTTCATTTATCAGTATATGTTCTCAATAATATAATGCAAGTACTTTCGAAACATTTCTAGCCTTGATACGAAGAAGCCTTGGGCGGCGTCTTACCTTTCAGAACCTTGTGGTAGTAGTCATAGGTCAACGGAGTCTCGTCGCTCAAGCGCTCGGCATCCTCAACCTCGCCAATAAAGAGCAGGTGCGTGCCCACATCCACGGTGTCAATCAAACGGCAGCTAAACAGCGCCGCCGCATGCTCGGGAACATAAGGCATGCCCAGTGCGGTCTCGCGCGTCTCGTACTTGGCAAATTTGTCATAGTCGCTGCTGGTACGGAAGCCAAAGTTGCCAACGTAGAGCATATCAGCCGTCTGGTCGATCACCGTCAGTGCAAAGGCCTTGGCAGACGCGATAACGCCAGACGTAACGTTATCCTTGTTCACGGCAACCGAGATGCGTGGCGGCGCGGACGTCACCTGCACTGCTGTGTTGATGACGCAGCCGGCGCGCAGCCCGTCTGCCGCGGCGCTCACCACGTACAGTCCGCTCGGCATGGTAAAGAACGCAGTTTTGTCCATAACAATCACTCCCCTAACCCGGGATCGAACCTCACGGTTGTATGTACCCACAAAAAAGGCGCCGCCCATAACGGACGCCGCCTTTGAGGCAAATGTGTCAAAAAAGTTAGGAAGACGGGACGGGCACAGAAGGGCAGCTCCCCGCAAATTCGTTCCTAGCGATTACACTCCTTAAGCGCGCGATCGATTTCACGCTGAACGTCACGCTTGGCCATATCCTCGCGCTTGTCGTAGAGCTTCTTGCCGCGGCCCAGACCCAGCAGCAGTTTTACGCGACCGTCGGTATTAAAGTAGAGTTCCAACGGAACCAGCGCATAACCACGGTTGCGAAGTTTGCCGTCAAGAAAGTCGATCTCCTTGCGGTGCAGCAGCAGACGACGCCGACGGTCGGGATCGCGATTCCACACGCCACCATGGCTATAAGGGTGGATATGCAGGCCGACGAGCCAGCACTCCCCGCCGCGGATCAGCGCGAAGGTATCGGTGATCTGGCAGGCGCGCTCGCGAATCGACTTGACCTCGGTGCCGCTCAGTTCAATGCCGCACTCAAACGTCTCATCGATAAAGTACTCGTGATGCGCCGAGCGATTCTTGGAAATGAGCTTGCGCTCGCGCTTACTGGGCATCGCCGGCCTCCTTGACGTCGTCGGCGTTTGAGCCCGCAGCCTCGCGCTTTGCCTTGCGCTCGGCGTTAAGCTCGGCATCGCTCTCGCGCACCAGCTTAATGATCGCCGCGCATGCCTCCTCGCCCACCAGGTCGCGGGCACGGACCGTCAGGCGCGTAGCCTCCTGCTTGTCGCCGTCGCTCGCAGCGTCGGTCGCACACATGATCAGGCAGATGGCGATCTCGGCCGAAGGTGAGGTCGGCACGCCCTGCAGGGCGAGCTCACCCATCACGTGGTCGTCGCTCTCATCGGCGGCATCAGGATAGGTGGTATGGATCTTATTGAGCAGGCGCGTCGTATGCGCATCATTGGGCGCCAGGCGCAGCGCCAGACGCGCGCAGCCCACGGCAGCCGAAATGTTCTCGGTCTCGGGCTCCAAGAAGTACTGACCCAAGTTGGTGTAGGCGCGTGCGGCGCACTTACCGTCGCTCGAGCGCTCCAGCACCGAGAACGAGAGCGATGCCCACTCCTGCTTGTCCTCGAGCGCACGGAACAGCTCGGCCAAGTCCAAGCGATAGTTGCAGTTCATGGGATCCCAACGCACGGCCTGCATCAGGGCATTCCGAGCACTCACATAATCCTGCTGGCGGATGTAGGCAAACGCCATGTCGGAGTACAGGCGGTCAAAGGGAACCTCGACCTGCACCAGCTCGCGCGGATCCTTCTCCACGCGGCGATAGGCCAGACGCTCAAACTTACTATCGAAGCTAAAGTACTGGCGCTTCTCCTCCGTCTTGCACTCAGCGTCGATATACTCCTCGGCGAGCTCAACCAGACGCTCCAGCAGCGGCGTCGCCGTAGCCAGGTCGCCCTGCGCCAGATAGTTCTCGGCATACGTGATGTCTTCCAAGCTGATAGGCAGGTCCATGACAACTCCTCGGTCCGGGCGGCAGACTCAACGCGCGCCTTAAATATCGGTCAATACACAAAACCCGGGTCTCTTACGAGGCCCGGGCGTTCAATTTTGGTAGCCCGTACCAGATTCGAACTGGTGATCTCCGCCTTGAGAGGGCGGCGTCCTAAACCGCTAGACGAACGGGCCATATGTAGCAAATGCAATGGCTGGGATGGAGGGAGTCGAACCCCCATTGACGGAACCAGAATCCGCTGTCCTGCCATTAGACGACATCCCAATGACTGCATCGCTGCGCTCGGCTGTGCCTTTGCGCAAGAAAGAAATATACGGGAAGTACCGCCGTGACGCAAGCCCCAATTTTGACTTTTTTAAAATTCAGCCAAATTGGCCTACTTTAGTCCAACCCGTGAAGGACCTGTGAAGCCGACCGCTGTACACGAAGGGCAAAACGCCGCGAGCGGTAGCCGTCAACCGTTGGCAGATTCTACCGCGAAAACGATAGCACCAGGCAACACAATCGAAGTATCAATGATCGCGTAGATATCGAGGCGCCGTGGACGAAGAGCTTGATTACCTATGGGAGACCCTGGGCCTCGAGATCACTGCTGACCTTTGGCCCGAACGGGACAAGATCCATCCCACACTGCGCCCCGCCATCACGGTGATGCGGGCAAACTACCGCCGCGCCTCATTTTTGATCATGCGGATGTCATGGCACGCGGGACTCCCCGACCTTAAGCGAATCCAGGCAAGCCTCGTCGAGCTGTCCGGTATGCCGACCGTCATATCCGAGGCGCACCTGGAGCAGCGCCAGCGCGAGCGACTGCAACAGCAGCGGATTCCCTTTATCTGCCCCGGCGTTCAGGCATATCTGCCCTTTATGGACGAGGAGTACTGGAGCGGCAAGCCCAACAAGCACGTAAAGGTCTACGATCCGCACGAATGGGCACAGCTCGAGGATTGAGCCGAGCGAGCCCGCCGATGGAAAACACGTCCCGCCCCGAGCGCTCAAAACGGGTCGCACTTTCCGCAGCCGCTACAGCAACGCCTCGGCCCAAGCCGCTTCCCTAAAGCCGGGGATCGCAAAGTCGTCGCCCACCAGCAGCGGACGCTTGACCAGCATGCCGTCGGTCGCCAGCAGCTCGTAGCACTCCCGATCCGTCATGCCCGCATCCAGACGCGCCTTCAGGCCCAGCTCTCGATATTTCATGCCCGACGAATTAAAGAAGCGCCGCACCGGCAGCCCCGAACGAGCAATCCAGGTCGCAAGCTCATCAGCCGTGGGATTGTCCAAAACGATATCGCGGTCGATATACTCTACCCCGTGTTCGTCCAGCCATGCCTTAGCCTTCTTACAGGTCGAGCACTTGGGATATTCAACAAACAGTACGGTCATGAGAATCCTCCGAATAAAGATCGGCCAACGCAGGCACACGCCACACGAGGCGCCTTCGCACGATGGCCCAATTGTAGCCCACGGATTACACGCTAAACGAACCGTACCCCGAATCCGCGTTTGATGAACGGCAGCAGCTCCATTGCCTCGGGCTTGATATGGCCCGCAACGTTCATACGCTCGTCACCGGGAAGATCGACCCGAGCAATCTCAAGCTCGCCTTCGTAGCGCCCATAGCCGCTATTGCTCACAGCGATCGACCCCGCCTTTCGCGGCAGGCCGGCTCCGGCATCTGTCGGCACGGAATCCGGCTTATGCGTCGTGCGCGACTCCTGAGACCTAAAGATGAGGACGCTCGAATCGGGCCGGTCGTGATGAATCTGCCCACGTACATAGGCATAACTGGACTCAAGCTCGCATTGCAGGTCCACGTATCCGGCGGAAACTTGAGCAAACTGCGCCCAGCCCGCATCGGAAAGATCGGGGTCGCCGACCAACACAATGTCGCAATCGGCGCCATGTGCGAGCTCAAGCATGTTGAGGGCAACCTTTGACGCGCGACCGCGCTGCGCCTCAACCGTCGGCAGCCCCTCGAATACCGGCCCGCGAACGTTAGCATCACCCGGCACAAAAGCCATGATTTCGAATCCAAGCGCCACAAGACGAAGATTCACCCGAGCAATGTCCTCCAGAGCTAAGCCGGTATAAGGCTTGGGGTAAAAATTGTGGCAGGCGGCAAAACGAGTCACATCGGCACCGGCCTCACGCCACGATGCGATTTCATCAGAACTCACCGTCGATGCATTGACCACAATGCGAAATACACCGGACAGCTCCGCGACCCGCTGGGCGCTAAAGCCATAGTCCAAACGAAGGTATTCCAACCCCAGATCGCGCAGGTCCTCGATGCGCTCAAGCCCGAGCAAATCGCACGTGCGCGGCCCCACATCGGCAATGAGCGCAATGCCGCGGGCGGAAAGCAGCGACAGCACATGACGGACCTTATCGGCATACGCCGCTCCCCCATCCTCGGGAATATGCAGTGAGGTAAACGCATAGCGCGCACCCGCCGCAGCACCGCGCTCAATCGTCCGCTCAATATCCTGCAGAGGGCTGGAAAGATAAATCGAAATACCCGTTTTCACGCTTCAACGCTCCTTTAAAAAAGGCCGGCGGAGCAGTTAGCCCCGCCGGCACAACCATAGCATCAAGAAATCTGCCGCGCGCCGCGAGCTCTGAGCAACACGGCTCGCGATATCAAACTACTCGCCAAAGAACTCGTTGATCTTCTGCTCGTCGACGCCAAAGAACCACGTCAGGACAAAGCCGGCGGCATAGGCAAGCAGCATAGCGGCAACGTAGCCGAGCTGCTGGCCCGGAACGACGATCAGCAGGCCAAACAGACCGGAAACGCCCTGAGAAACCGTGCCGATGTGAAGCAGCGCCGCGAGCGCGCCACCAAATCCGGCACCCAGGCAGGCCGTCACAAACGGGCGAACGAGCGGCAGCGTAACAGCATACATCAGAGGCTCGCCCACACCCAGGATTCCAACGGGAATGGACTCGGCGACGTACTTCTTGAGTTTGGCGTTCTTGGTCTTAAAGTACAGCGCCAGACCGGCACCGACCTGGCCGCCGCCAGCCATCATAAGGATGGGCAGCAGGTAATTGATACCCTTGGTAGCGCCGTCGGGATCGTTGAGCATAGCGTGGATCGGCGTGAGCGCCTGATGCAGGCCGACGGACACCAGCGGCAAGAAGCCTGCCGACAGGATATAGCCGCCCAGGACGCCCAGCTTCTCGAAGATAAAGGTCAAAACGCTAAAGATGGCAGTCGTCAGCCATGCGCCAACCGGCTGGATGACGAGCATCAGAGCAAAGGCGCCGATGATGAGCACCAGCAGCGGGGACAGGAACGTGTCGAGTGCGTTGGGCATAACCTTGCGAATCTGACGCTCCATCCAGGCAAAAAATGCACCAGCGATGAGAGCCGCGATCATGCCGCCCGCCGCGGGGTTGTACTGCGCATTGGTAAGCGGCAGCAGAATGGCAGCGGCAGGATCAGCCGCGCCAGGCGCAAGCAGGGGCATGGCACTGTTGGCGATACACATCATGCCGGCGATGCCGCCCAGCGCAGCGGAGCCACCAAACTCACGCGCCGCGTTATAGCCCACCAAGATGGGCAGATAGGCAAACAGGGCCCAGCCCATGGAACGAATGCCCTGGTACCACCACTCGCCTGCAAGCGCGCCTGCCGTCGAGACGTTAATGACGTTGCAGATACCGTTGATGAGGCCAGCCGCAATGATGCCGGGAAGCAGGGCGACGAAGACATTGGAAATCTTCTTGAGGAAGGCTTGAACCGGCTTGGACTCGTACTTGGCCTTCTGCGCGGCCTTGTTCGTGGCCGCAGCGTCAACCACGCTCTCATCAGCAACGCCTTTCGCAAGGCCGGTGAGCTTGGAGAACTCCTCGAGCACCTTATTCACCTTGCCCGGACCCAGCACGATCTGCATCGTGTCGTCCTCGACCAGGCCCATCACGCCGTCGAGTGCCTTAATACCCTCCGTGTCGACGTTGCCCGTGTCTTTGACGGTCACGCGCAGGCGCGTCATGCACGCCGCGTTTGCGAGCACGTTGTCTTTACCGCCCAAAAGGTCCAGCAGCTTTTGAGCCAGCTCTTTGTTCGTCATAACTCCTCCTTGTATTGGGTATCTCGTTTGGATGTCATATCAGCTCACGCCGCGCACCTATTGGGCATCGGCATTGTTCTTCTCATGGCCACTCACCGCAGCACGAACATGGCCGCGCGCCCGCTCAAGAGCTACCGCAGCCTGCTCGGCATCGCAGTCCAGCAGTACCGAGACAATAGCGGTTTTTACGTGGCCGTCGGCATCTGCAAGCGCCTGAACAGCGCGCTCGCGCGTGCAGCCGGTCGCCTCCATCACGATGTTCTGGCCGCGCACCACCAACTTCTCGTTCGTCTGCTGCACGTCGACCATCAGGTTTTGGTATACCTTGCCGATCTTGACCATGGCACCGGTCGAAATCATGTTGAGGATGAGCTTTTGAACCGTTCCCGCCTTGAGCCTCGTTGAGCCGGTCAGCACCTCGGGACCGGGCACGGGCTCAATGGCAAGATCTGCGCTCTCCCCGATCTTCGACCCTTGGTTGCAGGCAATTGCAATGGTCTTGCACCCAATTGCCTTGGCGTACACAAGGCCGCCCACCACATAAGGAGTACGACCGCTTGCCGCCAGGCCAACGACAAGATCCTTGTCCGAGAGTCCACGCTCCCGCAGGTCGTTCGCGCCAAGCTCCTCGCTGTCTTCGGCACCTTCGACAGCCTTGATAAACGCCGTCTCGCCTCCGGCAATGAGCCCGACAATCAGATCGGGTGACACGCCAAACGTGGGCGGACACTCCGAAGCGTCGAGTACGCCCAGACGACCGCTGGTGCCCGCGCCCATGTAAAAGACGCGACCGCCGCGCTCGAGTGCCTCAGCAGCCCAGTCGATTGCTGTGGCAACCTGGGGCAGCACTTTTGTGACCGACTGGACGGCACGAAGATCCTCATCGTTCATCGTCGTGACGATTTGCAGCGATGTCATCGTATCGAGGTCCATTGACCTTTGATTACGCTGTTCGGTCGTGAATTTTGTTAAATCAAGCATTTCATTCACCTCATCTTTCCTGTTTCACGATGTAGTTTTGCTTAATGACATGCGTCGCCCGTTCGTAGTCGCTGGCAACGTAAGCAGCGTACAGGGCATCGACAACCATAAGCTGGGCCATACGCGAAGCCATGGCACCGCTGCGGACCAAGGGCTCACTCGCAGCGACGCCGAGCACGGCATCGGCCATGGTAGCAAGCTTGGATGATCCATCTACTTTGGTCACGGCCACAACGGGACAGTTGTGGCGTTGGGCCTCGGCGGTGCAATCCAGCACCTCTTGCGTCAAGCCCGAGTAGCTAAAGGCGATTGCCATATCGCCCTCATGCATGTTCTTGGCACACAAGAGCTGATCATGCCAGTCGTCGTACAGATGGCACTCTTTGTCGACACGCATGAGCTTTTGCGCCAGATCGTGTGCGACCAAACGAGAGGCACCGATACCGAACAGGTTGACCGCGCGCGCCCGCTTAAGATGGGCCGCACATCGCTCCAAGACGGTGTAATCGAGCGTTCGCGCCGTCGCCTCGATCGTGCGCACGTTGCTTTTCATCACCTTCCCCACGATGCGTTCGACGCTGTCATCCATGGAGATGTCCTCGAGGGCAACGTCTTTCTTGTCACCCAAGAGCGCCAGCTCGGCAATCAGTTCGCGCTGGAACTCCTTGTAGCCCGCAAAACCCAAACGCTTGCAAAAGCGCAAAATGCTCGAGGGCGAGGAGAACGTGGCATCGGCAAGACCGCGGACGGACAGCCCGACCACCTCGTGCGGATGAGCGCTTACATATGCGATGACATTGCGTTCCGCCGGGCTCGAGCTGAGCTCACGCTCGCGAAGCCGCAAAAGCAATCCGTTTGCCATCTCAAACACCTCCGTTGAGAAGAATTAAAGACCAACGAACGATTCGTACCGGATACAAACAGCTTTTACGGTACATTGTGCCGAATCGTGGCGCACAAAGGGCGAGCGTTCTACCGCTCGCCCCTCAAATCCGACCGCTCGGAAATACGCGCGACACAAAATAATTCAACAAGGTCGCATTATCGGTAACAGGGCTGTTACCGATACCGCCTCGCGTGGGCGCCAATCGGACGTGCCGCAAACCCCTACCCCGCCTCGCGCATCCAGCGATCGAACGTCCCCACGCACACGCCCAGGCGCTTTGCCGCCTGGCTGCGGGTAATATCGCCTGCCTCATAGCTATCGCGCACCAGCTCAAACTGAGGAGGGCACGGCTTGCGAGGTCGACCGAAACGGACCCCTCGCGCCCGCGCCGCTGCAATTCCCTCCGCCTGGCGCCGATGGATATTCTCGCGCTCCACCTGCGCCACGTAGCTCAGCAGTTGCAGCACTATATCGGCAATCAGGGTGTTGGTCACATCCGGCGCGCCGCTGGCCCTGGCGCGCGTGTCAAGCAATGGCATGTCCAACACCACAATGGCAACTCCGAGCTCCTTGGTAATGCGTCGCCACTCCTCAAGAATCTCGGAGTAATTACGACCAAGTCGGTCGATAGAAAGCACCACCAGCACGTCCCCGTCTCCCAGGACGTGCAGCAGCTCGCGATAACGCGGTCGATCGAAGTCCTTGCCGCTCGCATGGTCGGCATAAATATTCGCCGAGCCCACGCCATAGGCGCCCAGCGCATCCAGCTGCCGATTAAGATTCTGATCGCGCGAACTCACCCGCGCATAACCGTACACCGTCGCCATCTCATCCCCGCTTTCTTGTAAACCTGCCAAAAAGGGACAGGTTTATTTTGGTAGGTTTTACCTCTCAAATAGCAGGTAAGCGGGCGGCCGAGCAGAGGGCAAGGTGGCCACGATTCAAATGCGGAGGGCGGCCCCGAAAGACCGCCCTCCGCTCTCCCGCCACGAGTCGGGATTTAGCTAATGGATAAGCTTAAAGTCCAAGTGCCCGCGCGTGGTATTGACGCGCGAGACCTCGATGATCACACGCTGCCCCAGCTCGTAACGGGTGCCCGTGTCGGCACCTGTGAGCGTGAGCGCGTCCTCGTCGAACTCGAACCACTCGTTGCCCAGGCTCTTGATGGAAACCAAGCCTTCGACCTGCGTCAGGTCCAAGCGCACAAAGAGGCCCATGCTGCTAACCCACGAGACCGTTCCGGCATAGCGCTCGCCCAGGCGATCCTCGTAGTACTGGGCAATCTTGATCTTTTGCGTCGCGTGGCTGGCGGCATCGGCCGCGCGCTCGGCATCGCTGCACGCACGGCAAATTTGCGGCAGAATGCGCGGAAGCGACTCCCGGCCTTTTCCGATCAGCCTGGGCGTACGCACTAAGGCGTCTTTCCCACCCAGCTGTTCGTATGCCAACTGCAGTTTGAGCACGCGGTGCACCACCAGATCGGGGTAGCGACGGATGGGACTCGTAAAGTGACAGTAGCACGGCGCGGCGAGCGCAAAGTGGCCCTCGTTACGCGGTTTGTACAGCGCGCGCTGCATGCTGCGCAGAAGCAGCGTGTTGACGAGCGGTGCGTTGGCCGTACCGGCGGCAGCATCAACTGCAGCCTGTAATTCATCGGGACTCCCCAGGGCAATACCGGCAGCACGGCGATCGTCGATGATGCCGAGCTGCGCCAGCGCAACGGCGGCACCGTGCAGGCTATCGGGGCTCGGATCCTCATGCACGCGATAGCAGGCCTCGATATCACGGTCTGCCAGCCACTCTGCAACGCACTCGTTGGCGAGCAGCATGGCTTCCTCGATAAGCGACGTAGCACACGAACGCTCACGCGCGACAATCTGCATGGGTACTCCGTCCTCATCCAATAGAGCGCGGATCTCGGCCGTGTCAAAATCGACTGAGCCGCGGGCGCGACGAATGCGACGGCGAAGTTCGGCGAGTTCGTTGGCGGCGACAAGGAAATCGCCGAGATCGACGTTGCAGCCGCGAGCGGCCTCCTCGCACGCAAGACCGCGCTCAAGCGCTTCCTCGCGCGAGGTCTCGGCAGCCGCAACATCCTCGGCCGCACCCTCCAGCACCGAATACTCAACCGCGCCGGCACGCACCAGCAGCGCCTCGGCGCCGTCATAATCCATGCGCACACGCGAGCGAATCACGCTGGGGTACGGATCGTAATGGCGAACGCGGCCCTGCGCATCGAGCTCAATGTCAACGGTAAACGCCAGACGGTCCTCGTCAGGGCGAAGCGAGCACAGGTCACAGGACAGGCGTTCGGGCAGCATGGGAAGCACGCGATCGGCCAGATACACCGATGTCGTACGATGGCGAGCCTCAAGATCGATATGCCCGTTCCAAGCCACATAGTGAGAAACGTCAGCGATATGCACACCCAGTTTGTAGCCGCCCCCGGGTGTGCGCTCCAGCGAAATGGCATCGTCAAAGTCACGCGCGTCGACCGGGTCGATCGTGATGACAAAGCGGTCGCGCAGGTCGCGGCGAAGCGGATCTTTAAGCGCCGCGGTCACATCGAGCGAAAGTCCCTCGGCCTCGTCCAGCGCGGCCTCGGGATAGCTATCGGTATAGCCGTAACGCGCCATCACATATTGAACGCCCAAATCGGGCGCGTCATCTCCGCCAATGCGGCGCTCGATCGTCACGGTGCCCGATTCCAGGCGCGTCGGGTAGGTCAAAATGCGCGCGACAACGGCATCACCCGGGTGGACGCCCAGACAATCCGCCGAGGTATCCTCGGGCAGAATGAAGAAGTCGGCCTTCAGACGCGAATCGAGCGGCTCGATCACACCAAGCGGACCGGCGGTCTGGTACGTGCCCACCACGCTTATGGCTGCGCGCTCAACCACGCCTTCGATCACGGCGCGCCGTTCACCGTGTGGGCTGTTCTTAATGCTCACGGCAACGGTATCTCCATCCATGATCTCGCGCTTACCGCGACCCATGACCTTGTAGTCGCCGTTTTCGGTTACAACGTAGGCGCTATGCTCATGGAGCTGCACGCGTCCGGTCAGGCTCGGACGGCGTTCGCTGCGCACCGGCCCGCGCTTATTGCGAGCTCCACGCTTATGCTTATTATTGCGCCCCATGGCGCCTCCTAACTATCGATGGTCGTTTACACCCCAAGAGTCTACCCAAATGGTCCTTAGGGGGCGGAGGAAAACGGATCACATAGATAGACCAGCGCCACGATGATCCGCAATCCTGCCGTTCCCTAGGGATCAAAAAACGGGCCGCCCCATAAGAGACGACCCGTTGGAAGGGGTGAATTCCAGGCATGCCTACACGCGCAGGTAGCGGCGCATGGCGATGGCAGAACCAAAGAGACCGATAATCACGCCGACCAGAATCAGCGCAGCATAGGTCACCAGGTAGTACTGCATCGGCAGGGCAAACGACATCCAGCCGATGCTCTCCTGCAGACGCGGAATCATCAGATTACGCAGCAGCTCCAGAACGCCGATGGAAAGCAGCGAGCCCAAAATGGCCTGCAGTACGCCCTCGGTGATAAACGGGCCACGAATGAAGCCGTTGCTGGCGCCGACCAGACGCATAATCGCAATCTCACGACGACGCGCCGTGATGGACAGGCGAATCGTGTTGTTGATGAAGATGAATGCGATAAAGGTCAGAAGGCCAACGAGCACCACGGCGGCGATGCGGATGTAGTTGGTCACCTGGAACAGGCGGCTCACTTCCTCCTGGCCGTACAGCACGCTCGCGTTGACGTCGCCGTCATCCGCGATCTTCTGGAAATCGGCATTCTTCTTGAGCTTCTTGGCCGTGCTTTCGACCTGAGACGGATCGTCCATCTCAATCGCGAACGAGGCCGGAAGCGGGTTCTGGCCGTCGAGCGCACTCATGGTGGCATCGGCGTTGCCCGACATCTTGCTCGTATACTCGGCCAGCGCGTCGTCCTTATCCTTATAGGTCACGGACTTGACGTTACTCCACGTCTTGAGCTCGGCCTCAAAGGCCTGGACGTCCGCCTGGTCGGCATCATCGCTGATGAATGCGTTGATAACAACCTGATCCTCGACGGTGCCGATCACGGAGTTCAGCATCGCGGAGCCCATAATGAACAGACCGATGATAAACAGCGAAAGGAAAATCGTGATGACGGCGCCGAGCGAGGTAGTCCAGTTACGGAAGAAGTGGCTGATTGCCTCTTTGAAGGAGTAGCCCACGTTAGTTGGTGCCATAGTTGCCGTAACCTCCCCTCTCCTGGTCGCGGATAACGTGGCCGCCCTCGAGGGCGATCACGCGACGGTGCATGCTATCGACCATCTCGCGGTCGTGCGTGGCGACGATCACGGTGGTGCCGGTGCGGTTAATACGCTCGAGCAGCTTCATGATGCCCAGCGAGATCGCCGGGTCGAGGTTGCCCGTCGGCTCGTCGCAGATCAGCAGCGGCGGACGGTTGACCATAGCGCGGGCGACTGCAACGCGCTGCTGCTCGCCACCGGAAAGCTGGTCGGGCAGCGAGTCCATCTGATCGGCCAGACCGACCAGGCGCAGCACCTCGGGCACCTGGCTGCGAATGACGCCCTTGGGCTTGCCGATGCACTGCAGGGCAAACGCCACGTTTTCGTAGGCGGTCTTTTGCGGCAGAAGCTTAAAGTCCTGGAACACGGCGCCAATCTGGCGGCGCAGGAACGGAACCTTGCGGTTCTTGATCTTCATGAGGTCCTGACCGGCAACCAGGATGCGGCCACTCGTCGGCTTGACGTCGCGGTTGAGCGTCGATAGCAGCGTGGTCTTACCCGAGCCGGAGTGACCGACCAGGAAGACGAACTCGCCCGGATAGATCTCGATGTTGATATCGTCGAGCGCGGGCTTGTTGGGCTGTGCCGGATAGATCTTGGTGACATGCTCCATAAGGATGACGGGCTCGACACCGGCCTGCTTGGCCATCTTCTTGCGGCTGGCCTGCGGATCGATGGGCGCAAACACCGACGTAAAATCGGGATTGTTGAGCGCGTTATCGAGGCTTGCGACCTCGGCTGCCTGATCGCTCTTGACCACCGGGGCAGCAGGCTGCGTGGGGTCGGGAATAGCGGCAAAGAGGCCGGACTGCGCAGGCTGAGGAACCGGCGTCGCAGGGGCCATGGGGTCGGGAATGCCGGCCATGGTAGGCTGTGGCGTGGCGGCGCCAGCCTGAGGCTGCTCCACGCGAGCGGTCACGGCCTGAACGGGCTCAAAACCCGCCGTGCCGGAAAGCGCGACATCGCTGGTGGGATTGTAGGCAAAGGGATCGGATGCCGGCTGTGCCTGATCTGCCGGCTGAGCGGGGGCCTGAGCAACAGGCTGGCCCTCTGAATCCGGAGTGGCGAAACGACTGCCCTGGACGCCTGTCTGCGTCTTGGGGGCATCATCGCCCGCACCGGAGGTACGGAAGTGGTTACCCACTGGTGCTCCTTATCGTCGTGCGTTTAAACTACATGAGCGCTTTGTATTTTAGCAGCATTAGCTTTGCTGCACATAAGAAGCATGGCGGGGTTTGGTCTCACCGGCCGCGCGTAGGGTTACCTCCCAAATCGTCCTCGGACATGTCGGAGCCCCCGCTGCGCACTACGTGCGGCGGGGCTCCTCCGTCCTGCGGAAAGATTTGGGAGGTAACCCTACGCGCGGCCTGCGGCTACTAAGGGGCCGCCGCGTTTATCTTACGGTGCTGCATATACAAAGTTGGAAGGGTCTGAATTGCACTTTGCTGGTCTGGGCCCGTTTCCCGGAGAAAGCCCTTGCTTGGTGCGGGCCTAATTTGTTTGTTGCCGACAAAAAACAGGGGCGTCCTCTTTGAGGATGCCCCTGCTATGGATTGCATACGGTTGCTGAAGCGATACTTTGCCTCGCCTTGCCTTATGCCAAGAACTCCTTGGTGGTCGCCACGATGTTGGCGGCGTCCAGGCCATACTTGTGCAGGAGCTCTGCACCCGGGCCGGACTCGCCAAAGGTGTCGTTAACGCCAATCTTCTTGAGCGGCGTCGGGCACTGCTCGCACAGGACATCGGCAACGGCGCTGCCCAGACCACCGATCACGGAGTGCTCCTCGACGGTCACGACGTGACCGGTCTTGGTGGCGCTCTTGACGATCAGGTCGGCGTCGATGGGCTTGATGGTGTGCATGTTGATGACCTCGGCGTCGATGCCCTCGGCAGCAAGCTGCTTGGCGGCCTCGAGGGCCTCGCCGACCATCAGACCACAGGCAATGATGGTAACGTCGGCGCCCTCGCGCATGACGATACCCTTACCCAACTCGAACTTGTAGGTCTCGGGGTCGTTGATAACCGGCGAGGCCAGACGGG
Organism: Collinsella sp. AM10-26; assembly: GCF_003472525.1. NCBI lineage: Bacteria > Bacillati > Actinomycetota > Coriobacteriia > Coriobacteriales > Coriobacteriaceae > Collinsella > Collinsella sp. AM10-26. Next base: position 44,736 of record NZ_QRMC01000005.1, on the reverse strand, counting down.
CAAAGCGCATGTACACAGGGCCGTCGCACTCGTAGGCGGCGCGCGTCACGGCGCGGGCCTCGACGTCGTCGGCGGGAACGATAACGGTCATGCCAGGGATAACGCGCATGAGGGCGATATCCTCGCAGCACTGGTGCGTGGCGCCGTCCTCGCCCACCGAGATACCGGCGTGCGTGGCGCCAATCTTAACGTTGAGATGCGGATAGCCGATGGAGTTGCGGACCTGCTCAAAGGCGCGGCCGGCGGCGAACATGGCAAAGGTGCTCGCAAAGGCAACGCGGCCGGTGGTCGCGATACCGGCGGCAACACCCATCAGGTTGCTCTCGGCGATACCCACATCGAAGAAACGATCGGGGCAGGCGGCCTTAAACTTGCCGGTCTGCGTGGCGGCGGCCAGGTCGGCGTCGAGGACCACAAAGTCGTCGTGCTCGTTGGCGAGCTCGACGAGGGCCTCGCCGTAGCTTACGCGCGTGGCGATTTTCTTGACGTCTGCCATCCTAGAGCTCCTCTCCGGCGGCCGTGAGCTCTGCCATGGCCTGCTCAAACTGTTCATCGTTGGGGGCCTTGCCGTGCCAACCCACCTGGTTCTCCATAAAGGAAACGCCCTTGCCCTTCATGGTCTCGGCGATAATGGCGGTCGGCTGGCCCTTGGTGGCGCGGGCCTCGGCAAAGGCGGCGCGGATCTGATCGAAATCGTTGCCGTCGGCAAGCTCCACCACGTGGAACTTAAAGGCGCGGAACTTGTCTGCCAGCGGCATGGGGTCGTTGACCTCCTCGACGGGACCATCGATTTGCAGGCCGTTGTGGTCAACGATCACGCAAAGGTTATCGAGCTGCTGGTTGCCGGCAAACATGGCGGCCTCCCAGACCTGGCCTTCCTCGCTCTCGCCATCACCCAGCAGGGCGTAGGTGCGATAGTCATCGCCCCAGTGCTTGGCGGCAACCGCCATGCCCACGGCGGCGGAGATGCCCTGGCCCAGCGAGCCGGTGGACATATCGACGCCCGGGGTGTCGTTCATGTTGGGGTGGCCCTGCAGGTGGCTACCGATATGGCGCAGCGTCTCAAGATCCTCCTTGGGGAAGAACCCACGCTCGGCGAGCACGGCGTACAGACCCGGAGCACAGTGGCCCTTGGAGAGCACAAAGCGATCGCGGTCGGCCTTGTGGGGATCAGCCGGGTCGACGTTCATTTCCTCAAAGTACAGATAGGTCATGATGTCGGCAGCGCCGAGCGAACCGCCCGGATGGCCGGACTTGGCAGCGTGCACGCCGGTGACGATGCCCTTCCTTACCTCGTTGGCAACCTTTTTGAGCTCTTCGTCGCTCATTGTGCCTTCCTTTCATCCTCATTAGGCAAAATGCGCACGGCACAGAAGGTAATCCCAACACAGCCGCAATGCACGTACGTCATTCATTATGCTGGAAACTGATGGCTTTACCAGACTTTTTATCATTATTTGAGCAATTTAGCAGGCAGACCCACTGATGAAACGGTTTATCAATGTGAACGTCTTTTGGATGGGGCGCAGCCTGCCCTACGCGTTAATGTCCTTGAATCCCTCGCCAAAGGTTTCCGTAACATCGGCAACCGTCACAATGGCGTGAGGATCGCGCTCGCGCACGATCGTCTTCAGGGTGTTGAGCTCTCGACGGCTCACGATGACCATAATCACCGGCTTCTCGGCGCCCGAATACATACCGGTCGCCTTTAACTTGGTGCAGCCGCGGCCCAGGCCATACATGATGTCGGCCGCGATATCGGGGAAGTTGTCCGAGATGATGAGCACCATACGACGCTTGTTGCCGCCATCGACCACAGCATCGATCACGTAGCCGCTGATCACCATCGAAAGACCTGCATACAGCGCGTTTTCGACCGAAAAGACCGGGGCCGACAGCGCGCACACGGCAACATCGATCGCCATGACGGTGGAGCCCACCGGTAGCGACGTATTGCGCGAGATGATCTGGCCGATCGTGTCGGAGCCTCCGGTGTTGGCACCGGCGCGCAGCACCATGCCGTAGCCGATGCCCGTGATAATGCCGCCCCACATAGCGGGCAGCATCAGATCGGCATGTGCCAACGGCGCCACAAACGGAGCGAACAGGTCGGTGAAAAAGCCCAGCAGCACAAAGCCCGTCGCGGTCTGCACCACATAGAACATGCCGCCCTCGCGCATAACGACCAGCAGCAGCAAGGCATTCATCACGATGGTCTGGATACCGACGGGAAGCGATATGCCATGCGAGGCGCCGACCGCCTGGATAATGGTGGCAAGGCCCGTAACGCCACCGGCAGCAAGGCCGTTGGGAATCAAAAACAGGTCGGTCGCAATAGCGGCCAGAGCGCACCCCAACATAATCTGGGGCAGATCGCGAAAGAAGTTCATCGAAAGAATGCGCTTGATGTCCAGACGATATGCCATGCTGCCTCCCTCAAAAAAGCGCACCCAAACGGATGCGCTTTGAGCTTCTTCTTGTATTCGATTTTACCGATTCGCCGACCAAATACCACCCCCGCTCAGGGTCCGTATTGGCCACATCTGCCCAAAGCCAACCCTATGGGTTTAGACAGACGGGGCCTCCGCATCGGCGTTGCCAGTTGCCCAGCGATGGTAGCCGATCACAAACGGATCCAGATCGCCATCGTCGAGAACGGCCTCGACGTTGCTAGTCTCCACACCCGAGCGCAGGTCCTTGACCATCTGATACGGGTAGAGCACATAGCTGCGAATCTGGTTACCAAAACCGATCGTGGTCTTGGGTCCACGAATCTCGTCGAGCGCCTCGGCGCGCTTCTCGAGCTCGATCTCGTACAGACGGGCCTTGAGAATCTGCATGCACGCGGCCTTGTTTTGAATCTGGCTGCGCTCGTTTTGGCAGGTAACCACAATGCCGCTGGGGAAATGCGTCACGCGCACGGCGGAGTCGGTGGTGTTTACGCCCTGTCCGCCCGGGCCGCTCGCGTGATACACGTCCACGCGGATATCGTCGGGACTGATCTCGATGTCGATATCGTCAGGCAGCACGGGGATGACCTCGACGCCGGCAAACGTGGTCTGGCGGCGCTTCTTGTCGTCGGTGGGGCTAATGCGCACCAGACGGTGGACGCCGGCCTCGGCGCGCAGCATGCCAAACGCGTCCTTGCCCTCGACGGTAAAGGTCGCACGGTCGATGCCGATGACCTCGGCTGCGGGGCAGTCGTTAATGGTGACCTTCCAGCCGCGACGCTGGCAGTACTTCATGTACATCTTGAAGAGCATGAAGGTCCAGTCCTGCGCCTCCAGGCCGCCCTGTCCGGGTTTGATGGTCACAATGGCATCGCCGTGATCGAACTCACCGGTAAACCAGCTCGAAAGCTCGAGCTCGTCGATAGCGCGGGCCAGGCGTTCTGCCGTAGCGGCAGCCTCCTCGCGCAATGCGGCGGCATCGGGGTCGTCGCCCATCTCCTCGGCAAGCTCCAGCGCCGCGCGGGCGTCAGATAGCTCGCCGCGCGCGGTATCCACGGCAGCGATATCTTCCTTGGCGCGAGCGATCTCCTCCATGGTGGCGCGAGCGGCGTCGGCGTCATCCCAAAAGCCGGGGGCCACGCTTTTGGTCTCGAGCTCGGTCACGCGCGTGCGCTTCTCGTCCAAATGAAGATACGACTCGACCTCGCCGAGCCGGTCCGCAAACGCGTCCAGCTCGGCGGGCGTTACCTCTAAAGCCTCGGCCATTAACGATTCCTGCCGTGGCAGTACTTGAACTTCTTACCGCTACCGCAAGGGCACAGGTCGTTGCGGCCCACGTTGACATAAGGGTCATCGCTCTCGGACTTGCGGTAGGTCGTCACCTTGCCACCGTTGTTGACGGCAGCCGGGCCTCCCTGGACGGCCGTGCGGGCCTGCACCTGCGCCTGCTTGCGCAGCACCGAGTCGCCGTTGTCACCATCGACATCGGCGGGGCCGGAGAAGTGTGCACCCTCGAGCGCGGGGTCCTCCTTGTGCTCCACGGCGTGCGGGGCGGCCTTGATCTCGATGCGCAGGACGGTGCGCAGGTAATCCTCGTACATGGTGTCGACGAGCATCTGGAAGGCACCATAAGCCTCGGTCTTGTACTCGACCAGCGGGTCGCGCTGACCAAAACCGCGCAGTCCGATACCGGTCTTGAGGTAGTCCATCTCCTGCAGGTAGTTCATCCAGCGGGTATCGATGACGCGCAGCATGACCTGGGTGTTGAGCTCGCGCATCAGGTCCTCGCCCAGGCGCTCGGCCTTCATGTTGTAGCACTTCTCGACGTAGGCCAGGACATCGGCGGCCAGGGCCTCGAAGTCCTCATCGGGGAACTTGGGCGTATCGATATGCCCGGTGAGCTCCACAACCCACTTGCGCAGGCCCTCCAGGTCGCGCTCGCCCTCGTGGCTGTCCTTGGTGCAGAACTCCTGCACGCAGCGGTACACGGTATCGTGCATGACCTCGGTGATGTGGTCGGTCAGATCCTTGCCGTCCAGAATCTTGTTGCGCTCGGCGTAGATGACCTGGCGCTGCTTGTTCATGACGTCATCGTACTCGAGGACGCTCTTGCGCATGGAGAAGTTGATGCTCTCGACCTTGTGCTGGGCGTTCTCGACGGCCTTGGAGATGATCTTGTGCTGGATGGGCATGTCGTCGCCCATGTCAGCGGTGACCATCATCTTGGAGACACGGTCCATCTTGTCGCCGCCGAACAGGCGCATGAGGTCGTCCTCGAGCGACAGGTAGAACTGAGTCTCGCCCGGATCGCCCTGACGACCGGAGCGGCCGCGCAGCTGGTTGTCGATACGACGGGACTCATGGCGCTCGGTGCCGATGACGGTCAGACCGCCGGCGGCAAGCACGCGCTCGCGCTCGGCCTTGCAGGTCTCCTTGGCCTCGGCGTTAAACTGCTCGAGCTGCTCGGGTGTCACGTCCTCCATGGTCAGGCCCTCGCACTCAAGGCGCTCGCGCACCAGCTCGTCGGGGTTGCCGCCCAGCAGGATGTCGGTACCACGACCGGCCATGTTAGTAGCGATGGTCACGGCGCCGTAGCGTCCGGCCTGGGCAACGATATGAGCCTCGCGCTCGTGATGCTTAGCGTTGAGGACCTCGTGCGCGATGCCGCGCTTGGTAAGGGCGGCCGACAGTTTCTCGGAGCTTTCGATGGAGACGGTGCCCACCAGGACCGGCTGGCCCTTGGCGTGACGTCGCTCGACGTCGTCGGCAACGGCGTTGTATTTGGCCTGGATGGTGCGGTACACCAGGTCCTCGTGGTCAACACGCTGCACGGGCTTGTTGGAGGGGATGACCTCGACGGGTAGCTTGTAGATCTCGCGGAACTCGGCGTCCTCGGTGAGTGCCGTACCGGTCATGCCGGAGAGCTTGTCATACAGACGGAAGTAGTTCTGCAAGGTGATGGTGGCCAGCGTCTGGTTCTCCTCGCGCACGAGCACGCCCTCTTTGGCCTCGATGGCCTGATGCAGGCCCTCGGAGTAGCGGCGGCCTTCCATGATGCGACCGGTGAACTCGTCGACGATCTTGACCTCGCCGTTGGTGACCACGTACTGCTTGTCGCGATGGAACATGTACTGAGCCTTCAGCGCCTGCTGCAGGTGGTTGACCAGCTGGCCCGAAAGGTCGGCATAGATGTCCTCGATGCCCAGGCGGCGCTCGATCTTCTTAAGACCGCGCTCGGTGGCGGCGATGGTGTGCTTGGCCTCGTCCATGACATAGTCGCCCGTGGGCTCCACGTCCTCGGTAGCAGTGAGCATGTCGTGCGACACGTCCTCGCCACGCTCAAGGCCACGCACGGCACGCGCGAAGTCCTTGTAGGTACTGGCGGACTTGGTACCAGCGCCCGAGATGATCAGCGGGGTGCGAGCCTCATCGATCAGGATGGAGTCAACCTCGTCGACGATGGCGTAGTTGTGGCCACGTTGCACGCGCTGCTCGGGACGGGTAACCATGTTGTCACGCAGGTAATCAAAGCCGAACTCGGAGTTGGTGCCGTAGGTGATGTCGGCCTGATAGGCCGGGCGCTTGAGCTCGAGTGGCATGTTGTTCTGGAGCAGACCGACGGTCATGCCCAGGTACTTATAGATGCGGCCCATCCACTCGGAGTCGCGCTTGGCAAGGTAATCATTGACAGTAACGACGTGCACGCCCTTGCTGGCAATAGCGTTGAGATAGCCAGCCAACGTGGAGACGAGGGTCTTACCTTCGCCGGTCTTCATCTCGGCGATGTGGCCCTCGTGCAGTGCCATGGCGCCAATAAGCTGCACGTCAAAGTGGCGCATACCCATGGTGCGCTTGGAAGCCTCACGCACGGTGGCAAAGGCCTCGGGGAGCATGTCGTCGAGCGACTCGCCGTTGGCGTAACGCTCGCGGAACTTATCGGTCTGGCCGCGGAGTTCCTCCTCGGTCATCTTCTCAAACTGGGGCTCAAGACCGTTGATCTGGTCGACGATCTTGTAGTAGCGCTTTAGGTCCTTATCGGATCCAAAGGACAGCAGCTTTGACATGAATCCCATGTGGTTTTCCTTTTTGGCCATCACCCACACCGTGCAGCTGCGGGCGAGTTAAACACAGATGATTGTACTTTAGCCAAACAAGGCGCCGCCTATGCGGTCGACACGCTCGACCACGTAATAACTACGACAGCCTGCCAAAAAGGGACTGGTTTATTTTGGCGGCTTTTATCTGGGAAACCGCTGCCTCTCTCTGCCATTTGGTGCAAGCTAGCCCGTCCCCTTCGCACCAACCTGGCGCAATGGGGACGGGCTAGCTTGCACCAATAAAAAGAAAAGGGCCGCGCACCCAAACGGATGCGCGGCCCTTATGCCATGAATGCGAGTGTTTCCGCGGCGAGCTACTTACTCAGCAGCCTCGGTGGTCTCGGCCTCGGCAGCGGCCTCCTCGACGGGAGCCTCTGCGGGAGCCTCGGCGGCCTGCTTGGCAGCCTCCTCGGCAAACTTAGCGGCACGCTTAGCCTTCTCGGCAGCCTTAGCCTCAGCGGCGGCCTTGCGAGCGGCCTCGGCCTCAGCAGCCTTGGCGGCCTTGGCAGCCTTGGCCTCCTCGGCCTTCTTGAGCTGAGCGGCAGCGGCGCCACCGAACTTGTCGGCGAAGCGCTGGACGCGTCCACCGGTGTCGACGAACTTCTGCTGGCCGGTGTAGAACGGGTGGCACTCGTTGCAAAGCTCGACCTTCATCTCGGACACGGTAGCGTGCGTCTTGAAGGTGTTGCCGCAGGAGCACGTCACCGTGCACTCGACATACTGGGGATGGATACCCTGCTTCATGGTAGGACTCCTTATTGGTCAGGCGCTGGTTACCGATCAGCGCATAAGGCGTCTTGGTTTCCGACCAAGACAACAAACTCGGCTATGGTACCACGGCGCCGCGTGTCCCACAAAAGGTTCACGGTCTTTTCGGCACAACGCGAGGAAAAATGACCCACGGATTACCGACAAATGGTCCCATGAATTACCTTCAAAACGACCCACGCACTGGTAGAACGTTGCAAATTTCAACGTTCTGGAATCGTGGGTGCTGACGGTTTGCCATTGCGAGAGGCATGGCGGCTCGACCATCAGGATAATCTCGGCGAGAAAATCGACGAGGACAGAGGGACGGCAGTATTGGAGCTATCGAAACGAATGGCAAGGACGAGATTATGGAGATGCCCGCCGAGGTCGACTTCTCCGACAGCGTTCCGAACCCCTACATCGGGAAGGTGCGCCGCCGCGTCACTATGAACATCGACGGCTAGAACATCGACTACTTCAAGGCGGAGTCCGCCCGTACAGTGGTGCCGTATCAAGTCATCATCAGCATGTACCTGGCCGAGTGCCGCGGGCGGAGGAAGCGTCTGACGTTCGCGAACTGCAGTGGTGAGCATTCCCGCTTGGGCAGTAAAAGGAAGAGGGGGCTGGCAAGGCCAGTCCCCTCTTCTCTCATGACACTCGATTTGCATTTACGGCACGACGAAAGCCGGGCCGCTGGTTACCTTGTCAAATTCGAGCACCGACGTTCCGGTGTTCAAATAAAGGCTTCCTTGGTTTCCGTCTGCGGAGGCGTAAGCCAGGTGGACAAATCCGTAATCATCTCCTGATTGGTCGGCCAACATGAAGATGTTCGGATCGCCGGTTGTCTCAAATGAACCGTCGGTCACATTTCCATTGCTGTCGACGATTTGCCACCTGTTTTCGTCTTCCCCAAGGAAGGAGAGCTGGGTTAAGCCGGTCTCGTGGTCTCGGTACACTCCGTCTAGGCGGAACCCTTCGGAAATGCCATGTTTCAAGGTGTTCGCATCTTTTATGGATACGGCAGAGACTGCGATTGCGGCTATCGCGACCAATAACGCCAGCGCAATGGGTATTTTGGCGGAGCCGGTCTTCATGTCAGCCTACTTTGCGCTTGCCGAGAGCCATGCTGTAGAACGTGTTGGTGGCCATCTTTGCGTAGACCCTGCGTACCCCGTTCGTCGTCTCATAGACGACGTAGGGTTGAATCTTGTGGGTCACGTTCGCCGTCGCCTTGTAGAAGCCCGATCCGGAAATGTTGACCGCGTACCCCGTCACGCTGAGGGAGCGATTTGCCTTCGGGATGGAAACGCTCACGCTGCCAACTCCTCCGGGAAGGGATACCGACACACCGATCGATCCGCCGCCGGAAGGTGATACGAAGATAGAGCCACCTCCCGATATCTGCACGCCGCCCGCCGGCTGTCCGGCGACGTCATGCCATCCAGTGCTCTTGTTTACCACGCTGCCGTATACCGTGTCGTAGGTCGGACGTCCCCCGGCTCGTGCGTCGCCATCGTACCCGGCGAGGGCTTGCTCGATGATTTGCGCAGCTTCTTCCTCCGCGCGTTCGCGGAGCATCGCGTCAAACTGGTTTTCAGTGAGGTCGGGGCGAACGAAGTAGTCGATTCGATTCTGATCAAGTGTTTGAAATTCCGCCGCTAACACCCCTTTTGGCATCAGTAGGGAGATTCCTCCAACCGCCGCTGCGGCGATAGCGGCTCGCCTGGTGATCCCGGTTTCGACGATTTTCTTCATTGTGTCCTCCTAACGGACGTCTTGGATAGAAAACATCTCCTTTCTCAAAATTGCCCCTGATAACGTGATGATTCCTCGCTCGTTCATATTGCCGTTGGCTTGGGTTGCGCGCGTATTGAATGCGTCGACAAAGCTCTGCATGCCCTGCTTCATAAAGAAGGGGCCGAAGATGGGTGAATTGAACGCGATGGGGACGGAGAAGGCTGCGGCAAGAACGAGCGTAGAGATCCATACGGCCCTGTCTCTTAGGATTAGTTTGAGAAGAAGTCGACAGTACATTTAGAAGCACCTACATTTCTCAAAGCATCGTTAGTTTAATTAATGACAGACCGAATGAAGATACGTGCGACGGGGGCGAGGCAAATGGCTGAGCGGTATTGATACGCGGGTTCAACGGTATCATATTGACCACATAGATTTTTAACTTGCATTTCTACCCGCCCTTTTCGTAGAGTCGCCGATACGTGCTTAGCGCACCCTCGGCGCGTCCGGCAGGCTTTGCGAAATGGGATCCACGAGACTTCGGCGCAGTATCATCTTGCGGGATGCTTCTAATGAGCCTCCCATCCTTCAAAAACAGAATCTCATCGCACTGCCTATCGACCGAATCCAAGATGTGGGATGACATGATGATGCACGTACCAGAATCGGCCAGCTTCCTGAGGATCTCTGAATGCAAGTCCACCCTGCTGGGGTCGAGCGCGTTCATGGGCTCATCTAATAGAAGGTACCGCGCACCCGTCGCATACGCAATCGCCAGGGTAAGCTGCTGCTTCATGCCCTGGCTCAGAGTACGGATCCTCATCTTCGCGAACTCGCCTATCTGCGTTTGTTCCACTATCACTTCGATATCGCGAGCATGTGGCCACATATCGCAAACCATCTTGAGGTGATCTTCCGCACGCAATCCGGGATACAGCAGCGTCCCCTCACCAGGTGCGTAGAAGATCATAGAACGGACCTCTCTTGTACCCGTGCCCTGCGCCTCATCCAGAACGATGCTCCCGTCCACGCGAGGACCCGGCAAACCTGCCATCGCCCGCAGCAACGTCGTCTTTCCATGCCCGTTCGGAGCGACGAGACCGTAGACCGTACCCGGGGCAAACTCAGCGTCCACCGAATCTACGAGTACCTTCTTTCCATAAGAGATCGTCAGCGTTTGAAGGCCAATCATCGAGATCATCCCCTTTCGATCTTTGGAACACTCAGGCGCACCATCAACGGAGATACGGCGCCCAAGACCACCAGCAGAGCGACCGATGCGCCGACGACCTCTCCAAAAGGCATCGCGTTCGTCCCTCGCCCAAGGAACCCAATCGTCCCCACCTGGGAAGCGGGATCAAACGAGGCGAATGGAGCCAGCAGCGCGACGCCCATGCCCGCGCTTTCAACATGAGCGCTCAACGAACCCAACACCAAGAGAACCGCGCAAACCACTCCGGTGACAACGGGGTTGCGGCTAATCGCTGCTGTCAACGCAGCGACGACGGAAATCACGCCGTATGCCATGACCAGCAACGGAATACTGCACAACACCGCCTCCCCCACCATGGACGTTGTCGAAGCTCCCGCCCGAATGAGAGCGACGGGATACTCCGATCCACCCGCACCGTTCTTAATCAAGGACACAACCGCAGCGGGAACCATCGACACCAAAAGCAGCGCCAAGCCAAGCAGGAGAGACAGCGCAACAGCCGTCAGAAAACGCACATGCGCTGTTGCGGGGACTTGGAAAACCAGAAGGGAACGGCACCGCAGGTAGGTGCACGCAAGCGATGTGACAACCACGGGCAACAGCCAAAACAAGGAAGGAAGCGCTGCCTGGAGATAGGAAAGGAGGATTAATGGGGGCATCTTCGTACTTAACTCGTAAACCTTGGGGTCCGGCAAGCTCGCGATCGACTCGAGCAGAAGGGCGCGCGCCTCCGCACGAGAAGGAGTCTCCGGCTCGATTCCGATCGATTGCAGGAGGGTCGCATCTGCCGCGCCCAGCTCGCCTCGAGCGCGCTCGTACGTCGCAAGGCTTCGAAACCCCTCCGCAGGCGTGGGCGCGTACACGAAACCCGAAAGAGCATCTCGCATGCCTTCCAGGGCCGCTTTGCCCTCGACGTCCATATTCGCAACGTCCTGCTCTAGATACCGATCTATTGAACGGAGCTCCCCATCCCTATACCGAACAGCGGAAACGTCACCAGCGTCAGGAAACACCTCGACCAGAGCCGGGGCCAGCATCGCCGTCGACATTGCAATCGCGCATACGGCGAGGGCAGGAGAATGCAGGAGCAGCTTCCCCATCGTTCTTACGTATGCAACGGCGGAGGTACAAGCGCTCGAACGGGCTGTCGTTCTCGATGCGGTGAAGGAACCTCTCTCAAGACAAATCGGGGACATCGGGCGCGCGCAGCCGCTCTTTCCAGCAACGCAAAGCAGGCTAATTGCCAGCACCTCGATCCCGATTGCGCATACGAGGGTAATCGCGCCACGCTCGAAGCAAAGTCCAGGCAGATTCACTATCTGCGTTGTCGGGTACGGGCTATAGGCGCCGACGGTCAACTCAGTGTTCGCATACGTAAGGGGATTCAACAGGGCGAACTCACGTAAAGCGATGGATCTTCCGTAATACCCGGGAACCATCGTCGCCCCCATCAGGGCACATACGAACACGATTCCAAGCGTAGGGTTATTGGCAATCTTCACGGCAAGGTGAACGACGAGCGAGATGAACGCCGCCACCAAGAATTGCAAGATGGCCGTCTGTGCGAACACCAGCCAAGCCGGTTTGATAACCGGAGTCGCATATTGAACGTAGCCTATCGGATAGAACAGCGAGCCCGGGCCATTCTTCACAAGTGCGGCGATTATCCCTGGAAGATTGACGGCGAAGACGGCAAGCATCGCAAAAACACTCGCCCATACGCTCGATGCAACAAGCCTGCCCAGCTCACCCATCGGTGCCTGGATGATGAGTTTTTCACGTTTGTTAAGACGCGCGGCAAGGAACGAGACGGCAACGGCCGTTGCGGCCCATAGCAAGTACTCCTTCGATCCGTCATAAAAGGAGTACGCTCCATCCGATACCTGCAGAAACGGAAGCAGAGGAGAGAGCGGCGCCAAGACAAGACGCCCCGCGGCAAGAGGGTACAGAAGCGCGGGCATGCTTGATGAAGAGGTATAGACGCCCTCCTCCCCCGCATTCACAAGCGCATCCGCATAGGATGCTGACAATTCCTGCTCAACACGGGTTATTCCCGACTCGAGGTATTCAACCCGTCCGTCGATGCCAGCCGCGCTCCTGAAGACGGGCAGAGCACAAAGAACCATCAACGCAACAACGGCAACACAGAGCGACCTGGAGGAGAGGAGCGACCTAAAGATTGCCTTCGAGATTTTGAGCATATTCATCGCCAACCTTAACCTCATCCAGTCGGAACAGAGGGGCCGAACAAAATGCTCGGCCCCTCCTCGCATCTAGTAGGTGCTATAGACAAATTGCCATTTATCAGTTGTGCCAAGAACACCACAGGAACACATTGCAGCGAGGCGGGATTCCCTATGATGCGCGGATCGGCGATAGCCATTTCGGTAGGAGATCGTCTTGTAAGAGATGTTGAACATCGAGATGCTGTGCCCGCTCACGCCGCGAGGACAGCTGTAGCTCCAGTAGGTATCGACGACGTCGTCCGTATACCCGAGGGGCTCAACGAGGGCACACTGGCTGCTCTCCTGGGAAGGAGGCATCGGGGTATCCGCAAAAGCAGGGGCTCCCGGCAGCAACAGACAAAGAGCGAGGCCGAGGAAAACCAAGAGCTTACACGACTTAACAGTACTGAACATAATCCTCCCCAATCTAGAGGGGTTTCGGTTGCAGCATGCTGTGATTACTTGCCGGCAAAATCAATTTAACATAAACTGTTAAAAAGTAACCTGAGTTTTTTAAATTCTTCGGAGGTTATTATGAGTTCCGACAATCGCACTCCCCGGCTTCATTCCTTCCGCATCGCATGTGCGATAGCCTCTGCGACCCTTTGCGCCACCGCCATCGCACAAGTGGCGTTCTCCTTAAAGCCAGCAATCGAAGTGCTCGACAACCCTGTAATTGCAGACTCCCCCGCGTATCCAGCCCTTGCGATCTCGACATTGGTCCCTGCCGTCATCGGTATCGCTACGACCATCCTCAGCGCCGTTCTCGTGTGGACGATCAAGAGCGGAGACCCCTTCAAGAAAGGGTCTGCGACATGCTTGAAGGTGCTCGGCATTCTCTTCGTTGTTCAAGCTGCCACCAGCCTCTACGCCGGCTCACTCAAAACCTCCGTTTCGATGTTTGGCGGCGAGGGGGCCGTCGGCGCCCAAGAGATCGCTTCATCATTCGATTGGACCTCTCTGGTTCTCGGCATCGTCCTGTTCATGCTTTCCCAGCTCTTCTTGTACGCCCGAGAGCTGTACCTCGACTCCGACGAGATTGCGTAAGGAAACGCCATGCCCGTAATTGTTCGCCTCGACAAGATCATGGCCGAGCGAAAGATTTCCTCGAACGAACTTGCCGAAAGGATTGGAACCACGCCCGTGAACCTGTCCCGTATTAAAAAAGGGCATATTCGCGGCATTCGCTTCAACACACTCGAGCAGCTATGCCTCGCCCTTCGTTGCCAACCCGGAGACCTTCTCGAAGTCATGAGCGAAGAGGATGCCCGAAAGGAGTTCGGACTCGATTGGTCCGCCGAGGATTAGAGGGCGGTCGTACTCGCCCTGCACACGGGGATGCGAATCGGCGAGGTCTGCGGCCTTCGGTGGTGCGATGTGGATTTCGAGACGGGCCTGATCTCGATCAGACACTCGGTGGCGTACGCGAAGGGAATGGGTTCGTTCATCAAGGACACCAAGACCCATGACGCCAGGGGTATCCCCATCGACCCGGTCGGCCTACTCCCCTTCCTGAAGGAGACCCACGAGATCGACTGCGGAAAGCTGCGCTTGCGCGGCCTTACCGGGGCGGTCGAGATCGGGGACTGCTACATCCTGTCGGAGCCGGGCGCGACCTTCGCGACGACAAGCTATATCCGCAGGGCGTTCAAGACGTTCTCGGAGACCAACGGCCTCATGGGCACCAACGACGAGCTGATCACGTTCCACGGCCTTCGCCACACGTTCGCAACGCAGTGGATCCGCCAAGGCGGCGATATCAAGGCGCTCCAATCGATCCTCGGCCACAAGGACGCCATGGCGACGCTCAACGTCTACGCCGACATCGAGCCCATCTCCAAAATCCATAACATGCTGCGCGCCACGCCGTGCCTTTGGCGCGGGCACCTCGGGCCGAGGGTCGATCCGGGTCCCATGTTCCAACAGAGGATCCAGGAGTCCATCGAGACGCTCCAGGCGTTCGGCTACGGCATCACCGAGCCGGACGACCGAAATATCGCCATACGCGACGTGAAGACGAACAGTTGGCTCTAGCTCACCGAGTACGCGGCAGTGCTGGGCCCATCCCAACTGAGGTCACGGTGGTCCGATAGGGGCGCCGCCCGCGGCATGCGCCGCGGAGCGGTATCCCCTACCGAAGGGCGGGGATGCCCTCCGCTTCCAGTTCGGAATCAGCCGTCGGAGGCGTTCGGCTGACTGCGGGAACGGCCTGTCCGCTCAATGTGTTCGGCTGAGATCGGAAATCAACCCAACACGAGCCGGACACGCGCCAGACGGCTCTTCCCCGTACGGCCTTCCCCCTTACGCTCATGTTGCAGGCATGTAACGCCGCAGCGAGCGCGCCTTTTTTGCGCCAGACAGGTACAATGATGAACACTGTACCGTAGCGGAGCGCCCTCGCGCGCCGCAACCACGCGAAAGGGTTTCCCATGGCCGAGATCTCGTCCTCCCGTATCGTCATCACCGTCCTTGGCAAGAACCGCCCCGGCATCGTCGCCGGCGTCACCCGCGTTCTGGGCGAGGCCAACGTCGACATCCGCGACATTACGCAGTCCATTATCGAGGACATCTTCACCATGACCATGCTGGCCGATACCGCCGAGTCCAAGCTCGACTTCGCTGAGCTGCAGAAGGCCCTGGCCGAGGCCGGCGAGCTTTCGGGCGTCAACGTGTCCATCCAGCGCGAGGACGTCTTCAACTTTATGTACCGCCTGTAGCGAGCAAGCCGCTGGGGATAGCCTGACGCGCGCATGCCCATGCAAGTCACCCCGATGCGGCCCGGAGAGGAGCGCGCATGGCCTACGACGCCAAGAAAATCTATTACCGCTTCGATGACCACTTGAGCCGCCTGGTTCTGGATTACGAAGCAAGCCGCCAGATTTCGCCTGAGAGCGAAAACCTCTACCACGGCCTGCCGACCGACCCTTATGACGAGGGCCTGTTCGTAGAGCACAACGTCAAGCGCGGCCTGCGCAATGCCGACGGCTCGGGCGTGGTCGCGGGCCTTACCCGCATCTCGGACGTGCACGGCTACAACAAGGTCGACGGCAAAGTCGTGCCTGACCAGGGCAAGCTCACGCTGCGCGGCTATAGCATCGAGGATCTGGTCAACAATGCCCAGGCCGAGAATCGCTACGGCTACGAGGAAGTCGCCTATCTGCTTATCACGGGTTCGCTGCCCAACAAGGAAGAGCTCGACGGCTTTTGCGAGCGCCTGGGCGCCTTTAGACATCTGAGCGACGAGTACGTCAAAGAGTTCCCTATGACCACGGTGTCGTCGAGCATCATGAACGTGCTCCAGCGCGCCGTGCTGCTGCTCTACGCCTTCGATGCCGAACCAGACGTGATCACGCCCGAGCACGAAATCGACGTCGCCATTTCCATGCTCGCACGTCTCCCGCGCATCGCCGCCTTCGCACACATGGCCTCGATCGCCAAGCTTCGCGGCTCCGAGGTGCACGTGCCGCACCCCACGCCCGGCCTTTCCACCGCCGAGACCATCCTGCAGGTCCTGCGCGGCGGCATGGCGTTCACCCGCGATGAGGCGATGCTGCTCGACGTTATGCTCATGCTGCATGCCGAGCACGGCGGCGGCAACAACTCCACCTTCGCTTGCCGCGTGCTGTCGTCTTCGGCCACCGACCCGTATTCCGCCTACGCCGCGGCTATCGGCTCGCTCAAGGGCCCGCGCCACGGCGGTGCCAATGCCAAGGTCGTGTCTATGCACGAGGACATCCGCGCGCATGTTTCCAACTGGGAGGACGAGGACGAGGTCGCGGCCTACCTGGGCAAGATCCTCGACAAACAGGCCTTCGACGGCACGGGTCTCATCTACGGTATGGGCCACGCCGTCTACACGCTGAGCGACCCACGTGCCGAGGTGTGCCGCCGTTACGCGCGCACGCTTGCCGCCAAGAAGGACCTGGGCGATGAGTTCGCACTCATCGAGCGCATCGAGCGCCTGGCACCGCAGGTGATGCGCGACCACGGCATGACCAAGCCCATCTGCGCCAACATCGACCTGTACACAGGCTTTATCTACAAGATGCTCGGCGTGCCCGAGACGCTCTTTACGCCGCTATTCGCCGTCGCCCGCATGGCCGGCTGGTCGGCGCACCGCATGGAAGAGCTCTTCTGCGCGCATCGCATCATCCGCCCGGCATACCGTCCGGTGATCGAGCCGCTGAAGTACAAGCCGCTCGCCGACCGCTAGGACGCGGACCGTTATAGAACCCGAGCGTGGCCAGGGCATCACCGCCCTCGGCCACGCTTTTTATGCCAGTAGAAAGGGCTGCATCGAATGATTGTGTTTTCCGACATGGATGGAACGCTGCTGACGAGCGATAAGCAGATGAGCGACGCCACCTGGGCGATGCTCGACGAGCTCGCACGCCGCGGTATTGAGTTTGTGCCCTGCACGGGGCGCCCGCTGTCGGGCGTCTTTGAGCCCATCCTCGCCCATCCTGCCGTGCACTACGCGGTCTGCGCCAACGGTGCCAGCGTCTGGCAGCTCGACGACGGTACGCCTACCGATGTCTCACGTGCTACGCGCATTTTGAGCCGACCGCTCGACCGCGCCATCGCCCACCGCGTCCATAGCATTGCCGCCGGCCACGATGTGACCTTCGATATCTTCGCGGACGGGCAGTGCTTCCTCCCCCGCCCGCTCTACACGCGCCTGGACGAATTCTGTGGCGGCGATCCTCACATCGCGGCTTCGCTCAAGCGCACGCGAACGCCGATCGACATGGATATCGACAGCAAAATCGACGAAGTCGAGGTGCTCGAGCGCATCGCCATGTACTGGCACGACCCGGCCGATCGCGACGCCATCTCGGCTGAGCTCGACACGCTCGGAGGCATTGAGGTCACGCGTTCGTACGCCATGAATATCGAGGTCATGGGCGAGGGCGCCACCAAGGGAACAGCCCTCACGTGGCTATGCGAGCACCTGGGCGAGCGTCTCGCCGACGCCTGGGCGTTCGGCGACAACATCAACGACATCCCCATGCTGCAGGCAGCGGGCCACGGCATGGCCATGATCAACGGCGAACCCGAAGACCGCGAGGCCGCCGACGCCATCACCGAATACGACAACGACCACGACGGCGTCGCCCGCACCATCATGGCCGCCCTCGCCTAGTCATTGGGGACGTTCTTAAATGACTAGTCCTTGAATGACTGGTCGTCGGGGACACTCTTCGCAAAAAGCTGCAAGGACTGTCCCCCACTGCCGGCAGAAAAGGAACGTCCCCATCTGCCGAATTAGGCGAGACTCTCCAGCACGCGACGGAGCTCCTGCTGGACGGCGTGGTCGCGGTTGCACCCCACCACGCGATCGGCGACTGCCTTGAGCGCGGGGCGCGCGTTTTCCATCGCGCAGCCCGTGCCGACAAAGCGAATGATCTCGTAGTCGTTCATCGAGTCGCCAAATGCCATGATCTCATCGCGCCCAATGCCGTAATGCTCCGCGAGTTGCGCTATACCCGAGGCCTTCGACACGCCGGGCTGCATGGCATCGATCCACGCGTTGCCCGAAGGCGCAAAGGTAAAGAACTGGCCGAGCTCGCGCTGCAGTACGTAAGCGCTGTCCATAACGGCACCATCATCGCAAAAGATACTCGCCTTGATGATATTTACGCTGGGATCGGGCAGCTCCCAAATGCGCTCGGCATTGGGAAGGTCCTTATCCACCTCGCGCACGAACTTACTCTCGTCATCGAGCAAGAAGGACTTGGTTCGGTCAAAGAGTGCAAGATGCAGATTGGGAAACGTCGCGACGGCCTGGGCTAGCTTTCGAATCGCCAGGTGCGAATACACCTCACGGCCTACCATTTTGCCGTCGGCGTAGACCTGGGCACCGTTAGCTGCGACAAAGTCCATTTTGTCGCGAACGGGCGCAAAGAACTCGCACAGGCGATCGTAGCGGCGGCCTGACGACGCGGCAAAATGCACGCCATGCTCGCGTAGTGCCAGGATCAGTTCGTAGGTCTCGGGAGACACCTGGCCATTTTCGTCAAGCAGTGTGCCGTCCATATCGGATGCAATCAGCTTAAACATAGAAAAGCTCCCTTCGGGCTTGCTGGAATCGAACGTGTATCCGATTCCAACGTACCCAAAGGGAGCTCAAATAAGACCCCGCAGTCATAAACGTTACATAGACCTGGCAAATAGCTCACGCGCACCAGAGAGCCCACGGTCGCGGCGTCAGGCGACACGCCAAAGAGTGTCCCCAGCGACTAGTCGTTTAAGAACGTCCCCGATGATTAGTCGGCGTAGGTGAAGGTTGTAACGTCGAACATGCCCTCGGGGCGGATGCGGAGCGTCGGGATAACCGGCAGGGGCAGAAAGATGATGCCCATGATGGGGTCGAGCGGCGGCTCAATACCCATGGCGCGCGCCTTGACCATAAAGTCGTCGTGCTGCGCGGCAACGTCCTCGGCCGTACCCTCGCTCATAAGGCCACCGAGCGCCAGCGGAATGCGCGCCACGACCTCGCCGTTGCGCACCAGCACGTGGCCGCCCTGGCCCACGGCCTCAACGGCAGCCATCATATCCGCCGCATTGTCGCCCACCACGCACACGTTGTGCGAGTCGTGGCCGATCGTCGAGGCGATAGCGCCGCCCGTGATGGTAAAGCCGCGCACCCAGCCGCGACCGATGTGCTTGCCAACAAGACCCAGGCCCGCAGGACCATCACCGTCGGCGCCCTCGGCTTGCAGCGACACGCCGCGGCCGTGACGTTCGATCAGCATAATGCGGCGCAGGCCCTCGTCAGTCTCGGGACGAACCATGCCCGTGATAGCCATGCCCGGGATCACATCAATAACCGCCTCGCCCGGCTTAAAGGCATAATCGAACACGTCAAGCGAAAGCTTCGGCAGCTTAACGGAGGCGCGCAGCTCATCGGCAAGGGCCGCAACCTCGGCCATCTCGGGTGCAATCTCGCCCACAAAGGCGCCGTCCTGTGCCACGAGCGCACCGGCGGCATACACGAGATGCGGAGCCGCGACAAACGTCAGGTCGTTGAGCACCAGCAGGTCGGCGCGCTTGCCCGGGGCGATCGCGCCGCGGAGCTCATGCGGGTCACGACAGCCGTGGTCCAGGCCAAATGCCTCAGCCGTGGAAAGGGACGCCATGGAGATAGCGACCACCGGGTCGATGCCGGCCTCGATGGCCACGCGGCAGGCATTGTCGATCATGCCGGTCGAAAGAGCATCAGAGGGAGCGCGGTCGTCGGTCGCTAAGCAGCAGCGGCGGGCGCGGGCAGGGTTCTCCAGCAGCATCGGGGACAAATTAGCCAGGTCGTGGCTGCACGTGCCCTCACGCAGCATCACATACATGCCGCGGGACAGCTTGTCGAGCGCCTCCTCGGGAATCGTCGACTCGTGGTCGGCAATGATGCCTGCCGCGGCATAGGCGTTGAGATCCTTGCCGGCAACGAGCGGGGCGTGACCGTCGACCTGCTTGGACGGCGTCTGGTTGGCAGCGTCGATACGAGCACAGGTCTCGGGATCGGCCATAAAGACGCCCGGCAGGTTCATCATCTCGCCCAGGCCAAAGACATCACCCGGATGCTCGGCAAAAAACGCCTGCATATCGGCGGCCGAAATAACGGCACCGGCCTGCTCATCGGGCAGCGCGGGCACGCACGAAGGCATCATGTACTTGATGGAGATGGGTGCGCGGCGACCATCCTCGATCATAAAGCGCAAGCCGTCGAGACCGGCAACATTGGCAATCTCGTGGCTGTCGGCAATGGCGGTGGTAGTACCGCGCGTCGCGGCCATGCGAGCATACTCGGCGGGACGGATGTTCGAAGACTCGATATGCAGGTGCCCGTCAATAAAGCCGGGAGCAAGATAGCGGCCCTGGCAGTCGATAACCTCGGTCGCCTCGTAGGTGCCGGCGGCATCGTCGCGACCGTCGTAGAGCACGCCGACGATTACGCCATCCTTGACGGCAACGCTACCGGGTGCCACGCGCTGGCCATATACGTCGACAATCTGCGCATTGGTAAACAGCGTGTCGACGGGCACGCGACCCTCGGCAGCGTCGATCACAGACCTCATGACCTCAACGGACATACATACTCCTTTAACCGTAGAAAAAAGCTGCAGGGCGGACAGACCTTCACCGCAGCAAACCAATAGCCATTGTATGCCCAAACGATGGGACAGCAATACACCCCCTGCAAATAACGAGAGTGGATAATCTCCCACTTTGAGCCCACAAACAGGCCAAAAACGGAAGATTATCCACTCTCATTCTGTGAGGTTAACTTACTCGTTAGACCAACTTAAATCCTTTGCGCTTGCCTACGGAGAGGGTGTCGCCCAGCTTGAGGGCGCTGGGGTCGATGTTGTAGCTCTTGGGAGCCACGGCCTCGCCGTTGATCTTGACACCGCCGCCGTCGATGTCGCGGCGGGCCTGACCGGCGCTGGCCGAAAGGCCCAGGTCCTTGAGCAGGCCAGCGAGGTAGATCTGGCCCTCGTCGTTGACGATCAGCTCAACGTGCTTCTCGGGGAAGTCGGCAAGCTGCCCCTCCTTGAACACGCGGTCGAACTCGGCCTGAGCCTCGTCGCCGGCACCGGCGCCGTGGTAGGTGTCGCACAGGTCGCGGCCCAGAGCGCGCTTGAGCTCGTAGGGGTCGGCAGAGCCATCGGCCAGGGCGGCGTCGATCTTGTCGACCTCGGCCGGGGTGAGCGAGCTGGCCAGACGATAGTACTTGCCAATCATCTCGTCGGGGATGGACATAGTCTTGCCGAACATATCCTTGGGAGCGTCGGTCAGGCCGATGTAGTTGCCATAGGACTTGGACATCTTACGCACGCCGTCGGTGCCCTCGAGCAGCGGCATGGTAAGCGCGATCTGCGGCTCCATGCCCATCTTCTCCATGAGCTCGCGGCCAGCGAGCAGGTTGAAGAGCTGATCGGTGCCACCCATCTCCACGTCGGCCTTAATCTGAACGGAGTCGAAAGCCTGCATCACGGGGTACAGAAACTCGTGCAGGGCGATCGGCGTCTGGGACTGGTAACGCTTGGTAAAGTCGTCGCGCTCAAGGATGCGGGCGACGGTAAACTTGGAGCACACCTGCAGCAGGCCGGCCAGATCCATCGAAAGGATCCAATCGCCGTTGTGCACGATGGTGGTCTTCTCGGGGTCCAGGATCTTCATGGCCTGGCTCACATAGGTCTCGGCGTTGGCCTCGATCTGCTCCTGCGAAAGCTGCGGACGCGTGGAGTTCTTGCCCGAGGGGTCGCCGATCAGCGCGGTGCCGTTGCCGATGATAAGGGTAACGTTGTGGCCCAGGTCCTGGAACTGGCGCATCTTGCGCAGCGGCACGGCATGGCCCAGGTGCAGATCGGGGCTGGTGGGGTCGACGCCAAGCTTGATGTTGAGGGGCTCGCCCTTCTCAAGCTTCTTGCGAAGGTCGGCCTCGGGGACGATCTTCGCAGCGCCCGAGGTGATGATACGCATTTGCTCGTCAACAGACAGCATTGGGTATCCTCCTTTTGCTATAGCACCCTCACCGGATACGGCGGTGCTGGAAGTTCATAAACTCACTTATGATAACCAAAACGGCGCGACGCGGCACCTATGACAGGAAAATCCTCGTCCTGCCGCGTGCATCGATGGCAACTGGCAAACGCGTGCCATCCCGCTCAACCAGATAGCGCGCCTGCCGACGACGCATGCAATCGTGACAACATGCCCCGGCTTGCGCCGCATCGGTGGCGCAAGCCCCCTCGGCGGTCAGCAGGCAGTGCTCGCACACCATGAGCTCGGTGTGGTCGGCATCGACGGGACCCAGAACACCAGGTTCGGCCGTCAGTTCGGCAATACGCTCCGCATCATTGCCGAGCAACTCGGCCGGCAAGTACACCCGACCCGCGCCGAGCCCACGTAGCCAGGCAAGCGTAGTCCGGTTCGCACAGAACACCGGCGCCGCCACGTCAAACGTCACGCCCAGCTCGCGAGCGATCACCACCTGTCCCAGGTTGCGGCAGACGACGCGCCCGGCACGCTGCATCAGCGAGCGGGTCCGGTCAGCGTCACCCGTGCGGCACACTTCGTCGAGCACCACAACGGCGTCGGACAAATCGAGTTCTCCGCGCGGGTCGGCATCCATCAGCTGCCAAGCAAAAACCATGCGAGCGGGAACCGCGCACTCCACCAACTCCGTCGACGCACCGCCATCCACCGCAACGTCCTCAAAGGGTAGTACCTCAACGGCACGCGCAACGGGCGCAATCGCATCTGCCTCGGCCCGCATGCGCTCCAACACCGCCGCCGTCTGATCCAACACGCCGGCGCTGCGAATCAGGTACACCTCGCAGCCCGTGTCCACCTTACGCTTGCAATGCACGACAACGCGTTCCCCCGCCGCGGCACTCACCGGGCAGGGCACCTGCGGCCAGCGCTTGGGCGCATCGGGACGCGCGTCGACACCCGGATAGAACCGAATCTCGAGCGTGTCACCCGCCGCCACGGCGGCGTCGAGCTCAACGGCCACCTCTTCGTGGCCCACAGCGACCAAGCGCCCCACGCGCACGCCCTGGTTGATTGCACGCTCAAAGCTCATAAGCTCGGCGCCCGAACGCCCTCGCAGGTACGCATCGGTAAACCCACGGTTAAACGACCTTCCCAGCTCTCGTTCAAGCGCCGGCACCGCATTGGCATCCCACGTGCCGTCGCGCAGCATATCGAGCGCGTGACGCCACGCCCTCACCACGTTAAAGACATAGTCGGGATTCTTCATGCGACCCTCGATCTTGAGCGACGCCACGCCGGCGGCAACAAGCTCGGGCAGGTGCGCAATGCCCAGGTAATCACGCGGGCACAGCAGACGGTCCCCCTCAACGGCGACGACGCTCTCCCCCGCCTCGTCCACTAGGTCGTACGCCAGGCGGCACGGCTGTGTGCAGTCCCCGCGCATCGCCGAGCGCCCGCGTCTCAGGGCTGAGAACTCACAAGCACCCGAGTAGCCAATGCAGATGGCCCCGTGGCAGAACACCTCGATAGGCACGCCCGTACCGCACAAGGAGGCAATCTCGTCGACCGTCAGCTCGCGTGCCGTCGTCACGCGCTCGACCCCCAGCTCATCGGCGGCAAGCCGCACGGCGCCTTCGCTATGAACGCCCGCCTGCGTGGACAGGTGAATCTCGACGCCGGGAATCGCCGCACGCAGCGCGCACGCCAATCCGGCATCGGCAACAATCAGGGCATCGGCGCCCAGCTCCAGTGCATGAGCTCCCAACGCAACCGCGTCGGACAACTCATCGTCAAACACGAACACGTTGAGCGTCACGTACACACGCACGCCATGGGCATGCGCCACGGCACAACCGCGCGCAAACTCGTCATCCGTAAAGCCATGGGCGCTCACACGGGCGTTAAAGTCGCCCAACCCCGCATAGATGGCATCGGCGCCCGCGGCTATGGCCGCAAGCATCTGGTCGAGTCCGCCCGCCGGCGCCAGCAGCTCGGGCAGCGCCGCACCGGCACCATCCAATCCAGTCTCGTATTGTCCGCTCGGCCCCATCGTCCGAATCGCCATCGGCAAACTCCTTACCAAGGTATGCATTCACTCTGAAAAATGCCGTCTTCCAGCATACACGAGGCCTCGCGCGCCCCGTTTGGTTTATCGTGTAATAACTTATGTCCATCCTGCCCCGACGGCACATCCACCGTCCGGCACGACATACCTGGAGGTCAATATATGGGTCCTCGCCAACGACAGGGACGCAGCCGTTCAAAGACGCATGCCCTGCCCATAATCCTGCTCTCGTTTTTGGGCTTTCTGCTTATCGCGGGCGTGGCATTTGGCATCGGCATGGTCGGCAACGTCAACCGCTGGCTGTCCGATCTGCCCGACTACACCGACGCCAACGCGTATCTGGTGAGCGAGCCCACCGAGATCGTCGATTGCAACGGCAACAAGATCGCGAGCTTCTACACGCAAAACCGCAAGTCCATCACCAAGGACGAGGTCTCCCCCTACGTGCTGCAGGGCACCGTTGACGTCGAGGACGAGCGCTTCTACGAGCACGGCGGTATCGACCTGTGGGGTATCGCGCGTGCTGCGGTGGCAACCCTCGGCGGCGGGCACGAAGGCGCCTCAACTATCACCCAGCAGCTGGTGCGCAACACCATCCTGCAGGAGGAGCAGTTCGACTCGACCATCGAGCGTAAGGTGCGCGAGGCCTACATCGCCGTCAAGATGGAGGACATGTACTCCAAAGACGAGATCCTCATGATGTACCTCAACACCATCTATTACGGCCACGGCGCCTACGGCATCGAGGCCGCAGCCGAGACCTATCTGTCCAAGAGCGCCGCCGACCTCACCCTCAGCGAGGCCGCGCTGCTCATCGGCCTTCCCAACTCGCCCTCGCAGTACGACCCCACGGTCAACCCCGACCTGGCGCTGTCCCGTCGCAACAAGGTCCTTGACAACATGTTGCGCCTGGGCCACATCACGCAGGAGGAGCACGATGCCGCACAGGCCGAGCCCATCACCCTCAACGTGACCGAGATTTCGGGCAGCGGCGTCGACATATACTCGCAGCCCTACTTTGTCGCCTATGTTAAGCAGCTGCTGGAGCAGGAGTTCTCGACCGACGTGCTCTTTAAGGGCGGCCTGACCGTCAAAACCACCATCGACCCCACCATGCAACAGGTGGCCGAGGAGGCTGTGCGCTCGCAGCTCGACACGCTTTCGCTCGACGGCCTGGACATGGGCATGGTCGTCGTAGACCCCAAGACCGGCTACATCAAGTGCATGGTGGGCGGCTACGACTACAACGCCGACGAGAATCACGTGAACCACGCTACGGCAAAGCGCCCCGTGGGCTCCACGTTTAAGGCCTTTACGCTGGCAACTGCCATCCAAAACGGTATGAACCCCAACGTCACCCTCAACTGCAACTCGCCTCTTACAGCCAAGGGCACTACGACCAAGGTGCAAAACTATGCCAACCAGAGCTATGGCAACATCACGCTTAAGCAGGCAACGGCATACTCATCCAACACCGGCTACATTCAGGTGGCAGAAGCCATCGGCAACAACAAGATCATGTCGCTCGTCAAAAAGCTCGGCATCGATCCCGCCAAGGACAATATCGAGGACGTTCCCGTCATGACGCTCGGCACCGGGTCCATCTCGCCGCTCGAGATGGCATCGGCCTACGCCACTTTTGCCAACGGCGGCCATTATCGCCAGCCGATCGCCATCACCGAGATCGACTCGCGTACCGGCTCGGTGCTGTACCAGCACACCGACAATCCCACGCAGGTGTTCACCGAAGGCGAGGCTGCCGCGGTTACCGACGTTCTATCCGGCGTCATGCAGGGCAGTGGCACGGGTGCCGCCGGCGCGCTGAGCGTCAACCAGCCCTATGCTGGCAAGACGGGTACCACTGACAACACCACCAACCTGTGGTTCTGCGGCTACACGCCGCAACTGGCATGCGCCCTGTGGACCGGTTATTCCGCAGGCGAGATTCCCATCCAAAAGTACGGTACGGACCTGCTGGGCGACAGCACCAACCTGCCCGTCTTTAAGAAGTTCATGAACACTGTTTTGGCCGGAACCGAGCGCGAGGAGTTCCCGACCGGAACGGCCCCCACGTACAAGAACAATAACGTCTGGAAGTTCTACGGCACCAACAACAACACCAAGAAGACGGAAAGCGACGAGGACGAAGACAAGGACGAAGAGGAAACCACCACCACGACGACCACGACCACCGAGACCACAGGCGGCGACACCACCGGCGGCACCGGTACGAGCGGTGGCTCGACGGGCGGCTCCACTGGTGGTTCGACCGGCGGCGATGGCGGCACGCCTACGCCTACGCCCACTCCCGACCCCTCGCCTACGCCCACTCCCGACCCCTCGCCCACGCCTGACGATACGGTCGGCTAGAAATCATCCGGCCATAAGCAACAAGGCCCCCGAGCAGCTTATTAAACTGCTCGGGGGCCTTTTAGTTTAAAGCGACCTGGTGGGCGGTCTTTATGCCTGCAAACAAAAAAGGGGGTACCGACCAACGTCGATACCCCTTACAAGCCACTATGTCAGCGCACGCAGGGCCAAGCGCACGACCCGCACGCCTACTTGCGAGAATTGCTCAGCTTATTGATCAGCGCCTCGAGACGCTCGCCGTCCTCGGCCGTCTGGGCAATAACCAAAATCGTATCGTTGCCGGCAAGCGAGCCAAGCACATCGGGCAATTCTGCCGCATCAACGGCGGCGGCGATGCCGGAAGCCGTGCCAGGCTGAGCCTTGATCATAACCAGATTATCGGTGCGCAGAACGCCCGTTACGAGCTCGGAAACCATACGCTGCAGGTGCAGGTCCTCTGCCAGAACATAGATGCCCTCAGGGAGCTTACGCAGCCCCATATCGGCAATATCGCGAGAGACAGTCGCCTGCGTGCAATCAAAGCCCATAGCGCGGAGCTCATCGACCAGCACGCGCTGCGTGCGGACGTCCTTATTGCGCACAATATCTCTAATGGCATCCTGGCGCCCATTGCGTTTTTTAGCCATACAAACCTCACTCCAAAAGATGGCGGAGACAATCAATCAATGATTGAATAGTTTAACGCTATTTGAAGGCTTTTGTGTATAAGAACGCATTTCGAAACAATTCTATGCAAGTTTGTTTCGTAATGAGCCATTTAGGCGGTTTTTGCGCCCGTCCGGTTAAGAAAAGCTGCCAGATGCGTACACATCACGCAGCGCGCGGGCTTGGCGCTGGCGATCGGCCCAAACAACAGACCGAGCCCCCGATGGTTATCCTTGAGCGCGGCGACCATCTGACGGGTTCGAGGCGCCTCGAGCATATCACGCATACGGGCGGAGCGCTCAATTGATGACACCCCATGCGGGCTCAGACACAAATTCTCGATGCAGGCGACCAGTCCGGCAAAGTAGAACTTCTGGCTTGCCAGCATGAGCCAACCACCGCTATCTGCTTCCGAGAGTGAGTCCGCAAGCTCATCGAGCGCTCGGGTGTCATCGGATACCTTGGCATACATGGTGGGATCAAAGGCATCTGTAAGCTTAGGCGCCGCCGCGTGGAAACAAGCGTCGCCGCATCCGGAGACGCGCTGTGCCTGCGAGAGCGCACACGCCATAAACCCAACAGTGCGAAACGTCTTATCGCACAAAAGGCATGCTTCAAACAGCGGACGGGTGTACATCACGCCAGAGACTTGAGCAACCAGGCCGCCTAAAATCAACTGAGGCAGCCCGGCCACCATCGAAGGTTCGCTATCAATGGAAATATGAGTAGCATCCAAGACGCGCGAATGGCGCTCTCGATGTGCATCATAGCGGTCGAGCGACACCGTGGGGAAGACTATGTCTGCCGCAGTATCGCACGCGATATCGACCATCTTGGAAAGGGCGTGCGGAGCAAACCACTCATCGGCGTTCATGGCGATGATTTGAGAGCCGCGCGAGGCATCAAAACCGGCACGAAGACAAGCGCCGCGCTTAGCGTCCTCGACGTCAATCAAATCAATATGGATGTCCCTGTCGGCAGCAACTTGAAGCGAATGGCGCACACCGGGCGCAGCATCGCGGCAGACAACGACAATCTGCAAATCATAGAGGTCTTGGTTCTGGATACTCTCGAGCGCACGCATCGCATAGCTGGGCGAACCTTCTACCACAAGGATCACCGAAAGTCGCGGATGCGAGCCACGTCGAACCAAGTTATCCGTCCTCTCGACAGCAGTGAATCAAACTGTCGTTCATGGTACACCCCGGCAATAAAAGCAATGAGACACCGGTTGTATTGCACGCCAAGAACAGATGTTGCACACGCGCAGCCCACAGATGACAGGTGTCGACGCACGACGCGTCGAGCCCTCCCCTAGTCGAGCACGACAAGCTCGGCGGGATCGTAATCCACGCCCATAAACGTAAGGCCGCAGGCAGGAGCCGTGGGGCCCGCAGCGGTACGGTCGCAAGCATCGATGATCTCACGCATCCACCCAGGTTCATGGCGATGCATACCAATCTCGACAAGCGTGCCCACGATCGTACGAACCATCGAATGCAGAAACGCATTGCCCTCGATGGTGAACGTCAGGATGTCCTCGCCAAACGCAACCTCATGGCCAAACTCGGCACGCATCACGCAGCGATGCGTGGGCTTGCCAACGGCCGAGGCAACCTTGCAAAAGCTTTTAAAGTCCTGCTCGCCCAGCAGCGCGGGGCAGGCAGCAGACATTGCCTCAACATCCAAGGGATAGCGATGCCACCACACGGCACCGCGGGACAGCACGGGGCGCGCATCTCGATCGGCAATACGGTACGTATACGTACGGGAACGCGCGTCAAAACGTGCAGAAAAGCCTTTACGGGCCTTGTAGACCTCGTTTATGGCGATATCTTTGGGCAGCAGGGCATCCATAGCCCGCAGCCACCTACGGCGCGTACACGCGAGCTCAGCGTCCGTTACGGGCACGCTGATGTACTGAGCCACGGCATGCACGCCGGCATCGGTACGCCCCGCGCATGTCAGATCGATCGGGCGGCGAAGCAGCGTCTCGATGGCTCGACGCAGCTCACCCGCAACCGTCGTCTGCCCCGGCTGCTCGGCAAACCCGCTATACGACGAGCCGTCATAGGCGACGCGGAATACAAGGGTGGCGTCAAGCTCGAGAATCGAATTGAAATCAGACGGCGCAGTCATGGGCGCTCCCAACAAACAAGCAACGGTATCGCGACAAAAAAAGAGGGGTACGCGAACGTACCCCTCGAATATAGCCTACGCAGACGGAATGTCTACTCAGCGGTCTCCTCAGCAGGAGCCTCCTCGGCGGCGGTCTCCTCGACAGCCTCGACCTTCTTGGGAGCAGCGGCCTTCTTGGGGGCCGGAGCAGCCTTCTTAGCCTTAGGCGTGCAAGGCTCGGTGACGAGCTCCATGATAACGATGGGAGCGTTGTCGCCCTTGCGGTTACCGAGCTTCATGATGCGGGTGTAACCGCCGTTGCGGTCCTGCCACATACCCTGAGCAGCCTTGTCGAAGATCTCGGCAACGAGCTGCTTATCGCCGAGCTTGGCGATAGCCAGACGACGAGAGTGCAGGTCGCCCTTCTTGGCCCAAGTGATGATCGGGTCGACGACCGAACGCAGCGCCTTAGCGCGGGTCTCGGTGGTCTTGATGCGGTCGTTCTCGAAGAGGGCCTTAGCAAGGCTCTTCTTCATGGCCTTGGTGTGGCTCGCATCGGTGCCGAGCTTCAGGCCCTTCTTAACGTTGTGACGCATGGTCTAGTTTCTCCTCAAATATGCGAAGCATTAAGCCTTCAGGCTCAGGCCCATGGACTCAAGCTTGTCCTTCACTTCCTCGATCGACTTAACACCGAAGTTACGGATGTTGAGCAGATCGTTCTCCGAGAACTCAACGAGCTGACGGACCGAGTGAATGCTGGCGCGCTTAAGGCAGTTGTAGGAACGGACGGAAAGGTCCAGATCCTCGATCTGCTTGTCCAGCTCGGCGTTGTCGTTGGTGACCTCGGGAGCGAAGATCGAAGCCTCCTCCTCGACCTCGGGGGTCTCGGCAAGGTTCATAAAGGCGGCCATATGCTGGTTGATGATATTGGCAGCCTGGACCACGGCGTCGCGCGGGGCGATGGAACCGTTGGTCTCGATCTCGAGGACAAGGCGGTCGTAGTCGGCGTGCTGACCGACACGGCAAGCCTCAACGAGCTTGGCGCAACGGGAAACCGGCGAGTACAGCGAGTCGACGTGGATCACACCGATGGGATCGTTGTCGCGCTGGTTAGCCTCGCCAGAGACATAGCCGCGGCCATAGCCGATGCGCATGCTCATGGTGAGATGGCCACCCTCGGTGAGCGTAGCAATGTGCTGCTCGGGGTTGACCAGCTCAAACTCGGACGGAATAAAGAAGTCCGCACCGGTGACCTCGCAGGGGCCGTCAACCGAGATGGTGGCGGTCGCCTCGTCGGTCGTGCCGAGAGCCCTGAAGACAAGACCCTTGACATTCAGGACGATGTCGGTGACATCCTCGACCATGTTAGGGATGGTCATGAACTCGTGCTGCGCACCATCGATCTGAATAGCCTCGACGGCGGCACCCTCGAGCGAGGACAGAAGAACGCGACGAAGGGAGTTACCCAGCGTATCGCCGTAGCCACGCTCGAGCGGCTCGACGGAGACACGAGCAGACGTCTCGTTGATCTCTTCGACCTGAACCTGAGGCCTAATGAATTCTGACATGTATTACCTCCAGCCTCAGCAGCCCGGATGGACTACTTAGAGTAGAGCTCGACGATGAGCTGCTCGTTGATATCACCGCTGATCTGCTCACGCGTCGGCAGAGCGAGCACGTTACCAGACAGCTTCTCGATATCGACCTCGAGCCAGCCAGGGACCTCAAAGCGCTCGGAGGAAATCAGGGCCTCCTTGATGGGAAGGAGGTCACGGAACTTCTCGCCGACAGCGACGACGTCGCCGGCCTTGACGCGGTAGGACGGGATGTCCACGCGCTTGCCGTTCACGGTGAAGTGACCGTGACGGACGGACTGACGAGCCTCTTTGCGGGTGCGGGCGAAGCCAAGACGGAAGACGACGTTGTCGAGGCGAGACTCAAGGATAATCATGAGGTTCTCACCGGTGACGCCGTTCATCTTACGGGCCTTGTTGAAGTAGCCGTGGAACTGCTTCTCCAGAACGCCGTAGATGAACTTGACCTTCTGCTTCTCGCGCAGCTGCATGCCGTACTCAGATTCCTTGCGACGGCGCTTGGGCTGACGGATAGATTCCTTCTTGCTGCTGTAACCGAGCTCAGCGGGATCGATCCCGAGCTGACGGCAGCGCTTAAGAACAGGAGTCCTGTCGATTGCCATATTGATACGATCCTTTCAGTTACACGCGGCGACGCTTCTTGGGGCGGCAGCCGTTGTGCGGAATGGGGGTCTTGTCCTGGATGCTCGAGACCTCGAGGCCAGCAGCCTGGAGGGAGCGGATGGCGGTCTCACGACCGGAGCCGGGGCCCTTGACGAAGACGGAAACCTTCTTCATACCGTGCTCCATGGCCTGCTTGGCAGCAGCCTCGGCAGCCATCTGGGCAGCGAACGGCGTGGACTTACGGGAGCCCTTGAAGCCCACCTGGCCAGCCGACTTCCAGGAAATGACGTTGCCCTGGGGATCGGTGATCGAAACGATCGTGTTGTTGAACGTAGAACGAATGTGAGCCTGGCCCACGGAAATGTTCTTACGGTCCGCGCGCTTCAGACGGGCAGCGCGAACGTTCTTCTTAGCAGTAGCCATCTATCTAGCGCTCCTTATTTCTTCTTCTTAGCACCGATCTGACGCTTCGGGCCCTTGCGGGTACGAGCGTTAGTGTGGGTGCGCTGGCCGCGGACCGGGAGGCCCTTGCGGTGACGAAGGCCGCGGTTGCAGCCGATGTCCATAAGGCGCTTGACGTTCTGGTTGCGCTCACGGCGGAGGTCGCCCTCAACCATGATCTGGTTCTTGTCGATATAATCACGGATGGCGTTAACCTCATCTTCGGTGAGGTCCTTAACGCGCGTATCCACGTTAACGTTGCACTCGACGCAAATCTTCGTCGCAGTGGTGCGGCCGATGCCGTAAATGTAGGTCAAACCGATCTCAACGCGCTTCTCACGCGGGAGGTCGACACCATTAATACGGGCCAACGTAGTCTCCTCTCTTAACCCTGACGCTGCTTATGACGGGGGTTCTCGCAAATGACGAGGACCTTGCCATGGCGCCTAATGATTTTGCACTTATCGCACATCTTCTTGACCGAAGGACGTACCTTCATCGTTCTTCCTTTCGGTAGCGCTCAAACTACTTCCCTACTATCTACTCGCCCAGCCGCAGGCGTTTAAAACTATGGCTGGTCTTCACACACAATCCGACCGTAGGTTGAGCTAAGCCTGCAGTCGGAAATGGAGTGCGTGTATGCGTGCCGCTATTTGTAGCGATAGGTGATGCGGCCGCGGGTCAGGTCGTACGGGGAAAGCTCCACGACAACCCTGTCACCGGGGAGAATACGGATGTAATTCATTCGGATCTTGCCAGAAATGTTGCACAGAACCGAATGACCGTTCTCGAGCTCGACCTTAAACATGGCGTTGGGCAGCGGTTCCTTTACCGTACCCTCGAGCTCAATTGCGTCTTCCTTCTTCACAAGCAATCATCTTTCTCTAGAAAACGACAGCGATTGAGTATTCTACAATACGTATGCACGCATCGTAATATCTTCGTAATGGCTCCACAACTACGTGGAACTTGTTACATTTGAAATGTAAAACAAAGCCGTTCCCTGATGCCCAAGATCGTCTTGAAATGAGAAGGAATAGACCTTGGGGTCATGCCTTCGAAATTGAAAGGCGAGGTTGGGCATCAGGGGGCGGCGACTTTTACATTTCTCCGCCCTGCAGGGAGCACCAAGCACCTTGCGCGTCCGTGGTGAGAATCACCGGACCGTCATTGGTAATGGCGACGGTGTTCTCGTAGTGCGCGGCGGGCAGGTGATCGTTGGTCGTAACAATCCAACCGTCGGAGCCCGAGCTCACATGGTTGGAACCCATCGTAACCATCGGCTCAATGGCAATGACCATGCCGGTCTGGAGGCGCACGCCCCTCCCCTTCTTTCCATAGTTAGGAACGTTGGGGTCCTCGTGCATCACACGGCCAATGCCATGGCCCACATAGTCGCGAAGCACGCCGTAACCGTGAGACTCAGCGAGGGACTGAACGGCATAACCGACGTCCCCGATATGGTTACCGGGAACAGCCTGCTCGATGGCAGCCTTAAGGCAATCGCGCGTAACCTCGCACAGGGCCTTGGCCTCAGGCGTAGGGGTGCCGACGAAAAACGTCCAAGCGTTATCGCCAACCCAACCGTCGACAACGGCTCCCGTATCGATGGAGATGATATCGCCATCGCGCAGGATCATGTCGGGGTTGGGAATACCGTGGACCACAGCATCGTTGATCGATGCGCAAATAGTCCCCGGGAACCCGCCGTATCCCTTAAAGGCAGGGGTGCCGCCATGCATGCGGATAATCTGCTCCGCGAGCTGATCGAGCTCAAAAGTCGAAACGCCGGGGCGCACCATGGCTCCAACGTGGCGGAGCGCCATCTTAGATAGCGCTCCTGCCTTCTTCATCTGCTCGATTTGCGTTGCAGACTTAATCTTGATCATAGACCGAGGGCTTCTTTGACATCCCCGTACACGGTCTCGCGAGCCTGGTCACCGTTGACCGACTTGAGCAGACCCTGGCCACGATAGTAGTCGACGAGCGGGCTCGTGGACTTCTCGTAGACGTCGAGACGGTTCTTGATGGTCTCGGGCTTGTCGTCGTCGCGCTGATACATCTCGCCACCGCACTTGGGGCAGGTGGTATCGGAAGCCGTGCCGGTGTAACCGCAGGCGCGGCAGGTACGACGCGAAGACAGACGATCGATGATGACCTCGGGGGCCACATCGACCAGAAGGGCGCAGTCGATCTCGCGACCCATGGTGGAGAGCTCGGAATCGAGCGTCACGGCCTGGGCGGTGTTGCGCGGGAAGCCGTCGAGGATGAAGCCCTGCTGGGCGTCATCGGCGGCAAGGCGCTCCTTGACAAGATCGATCACGAGCTGGTCGGGAACGAGCTCGCCAGCGTCCATGTACTTCTTAGCCTGAATACCAAGCTCGGTGCCACCCTTGACGGCAGCACGCAGCAGGTCGCCCGTGGAAATGTGAGCGACGCCAAACTCGGCGACGAGCTCCTGTGCGACGGTGCCCTTACCGGCACCCGGAGCTCCGAGCAATACGAGGTTCATGAGCAATCCTCCTCTAGCCTATTTAAAGAATCCATCGTAATCATACATCTTGATCTGGCCTTCGAGCTTATCGACCGTGTCGAGCACGACGCCGACCATGATGAGGATGGACGTGCCGCCAAATGCCTGGATCAGCTGGTTACCCGTGAAAGAGAAGATGATCGAAGGCACGATGGCGATGAGCGCCAAAAAGACAGCGCTGGGAAGCGTGATCTTGTTGAGCGCGTTCTTGATGTAGGCCGCGGTAGCTCTACCCGGACGCACGCCCGGAATAAAGCCGCCCTGCTTCTTAAGGTTGTCGGCCGTGTCATCGGGGTTGAACACCATGGAGGTGTAGAAGTATGCGAAGAACACGATGAGGACAACATTAAGCACCCAGTTGAGCCAACCGGTCGAAAGCGCAGAGGCAACTGCCTGAATCCAGCCGATGCCGGGGAAGAACACGGCAATCTGAGCCGGGAAGTACAGCAGCGCCGAAGCGAAGATGATCGGCACGACGCCCGCGGTGTTGACCTTGATGGGCAGGTAGGTGGTCTGGCCACCCATCATGCGACGACCCACAACGCGCTTAGCGTAGGAGACCGGAATGCGGCGCTGGCCGCGCTCAAGGAAAACAATCAGCGGGATAACCAGCAAGATGATGGCGCAGATGATCACCATGGTGATGATGCCACCGGCATTGCCCTCGGTGCTGGAGAAGATCGCCTGCGGCAGACCGGCCATGATGTTCGCAAAGATAATCAGCGACATGCCATTGCCGATACCGCGCTGGGTGATGAGCTCACCAATCCACATGATCAGCATGGCGCCCGCGGTGAGCGTGCCGACGATCATGAGGTCGAAGATGATCTCGGGAGCGCCGGCGCCAGTAAAGCTGATGCCGAAGCTCTTAAAGAGGAAGAGGTAACCCACGGAGTTGAGGATTGCCAGAGC
This sequence comes from Collinsella sp. AM10-26, assembly GCF_003472525.1. Lineage (NCBI taxonomy): Bacteria > Bacillati > Actinomycetota > Coriobacteriia > Coriobacteriales > Coriobacteriaceae > Collinsella > Collinsella sp. AM10-26. The sequence continues at coordinate 9,487 of NZ_QRMC01000005.1, read as the reverse complement.
CAGGGTGAGGTAACGCGAATACTGCGTAATCTTGGTCTGACCGACCTCGCCCTCGCGGGCAAGCTCATGCAGGGAAGGCACAACGGCCTGGAGCATCTGGAGGATGATCGAGCTGGTGATGTAAGGCATGATGCCCAGGGAGAACACCGACACATAGCTCAACGCGCCGCCAGAGAAAAGATTCAGGAGGGCCATAGCACCTGCGGCGACCGAATTGTTATCGGTCGAGAAAAGGCCCAGCATCCCCTGGAAGGGAATGCCGGGCACAGGAACGTGCGCACCAATGCGGTACACGACGAGCATAGCTATGGTAAAAAGAATCTTTTCACGCAATTCTTTGATGCGGAAAGCATTCTTAAGACCATTTAGCACGGCAGCTCGACCTTTCCGCCAGCGGCCTCGATCTTGGCCTGCGCAGAAGCGCTGACCTTGTCGACCTTGACCGTGAACTTCTTGGTGAGCTCACCATTGCCGAGCACCTTGACGGGCTCGAACTCGCTCTTAGTGATGCGAGCGGCCTTAAGAGCGGCACCGTCGATCACAGCGCCGTCCTCGAACTTACGCTCGAGACGCTCAACGTTAACAGCGGTGTACTCGATACGACGGGGGTTGCGGAAGCCCGGAAGCTTGGGCAGGCGCATAGCCAGCGGAGTCTGGCCACCCTCGAAGCCGGCACCCTTGGTGCCGCCAGAGCGGGAACCCTGGCCCTTCTGACCGCGGCCAGAAGTGGTGCCGTGACCCGAAGAATTGCCACGGCCGACGCGCTTGCGGTTCTTGGTGGAACCGGGCGCGGGAGTAAGATCGTGAAGCTGCATTTGCTACTCCTCTACAATCTCGACAAGGTGCTTGACCTTGAAGATCATGCCGCGGACGGACTCGTTGTCAGCAATCTCGCGAACCTCGCGGATCCTGTGGAGACCGAGGGCACGGACAGTACGGACCTGGTCCTGCTTGCAACCGTTGGTGCTGCGGACCTGCTTGATCTTGATGGTGTCAGCCATGCTTAGTTCTCCTTACCGACGAACATCTCGGAGACCGTCAGGCCACGGCGAGCCGCGACGTCCTCAGGGCTGGAGAGCTCCTTGAGGCCCTCGACGGCAGCCTTGATGATGTTGAGGCCGTTGTCGGTACCGAGGGACTTGGACAGGACGTTCTTGATGCCAGCAAGCTCGAAGAGGGGACGCACAGCGCCGCCGGCGATAACGCCGGTACCCTCGACAGCGGGCTTGATGATGATGCGGCCGGCACCAAAGTGGCCGAGAACCTCGTGCGGGATGGTGCCCTGCTCGGTCACCGGCACGTGGAACATGTTCTTCTTGGCATCGAGAGACGCCTTGGAGATGGCCAGGGGCACCTCAGCGGACTTGCCCATGCCAACGCCAACGTTGCCCTTGCCGTCGCCAACGACGACGAGAGCGACGAGGCTCATGCGACGACCGCCCTTGACGGTCTTCGACACGCGGTTGATGTAAACGACGCGCTCCTCGAACTCGGAGGCCTCGCGCTGCTGCTTCTGATTACGAGCCATGTGCTACATACCTCCTAGAACTCGAGACCGGCGGCACGAGCACCGTCGGCGAGGGCCTTGACGCGGCCATGGTAGATACGGCCACCGCGATCGAAGGCGACCTTGGTGATGCCGGCCTCGATGGCGCGCTTGCCAACGAGCTGACCGACCTTCTCCGCAGCCTCCTTGTTCGAGGTGTGGGTGCCCTTGAACTCGGCCTCGAGGGTCGAGGCAGAGACGAGCGTCAGGCTGGAGCCCTTGCTGTCGTCGATGATCTGGGCATAGATGTTGGCGTTAGTACGGGTCACGCGAAGACGCGGACGCTCGGAGGTACCCGAGACCTTGCCGCGTACACGACGCTGACGACGCTTGAGGCCTTCCAGCTTCGCCTTATGCTTGTTCATACGTAAACTCCTAAAAAGGTTGATCTTGCCAGCACCTGACGGGGTGCTGGTCTTATGCGAGTGAGTCGGTTACGACTACTTGGCGGCCTTACCCAGCTTGCGGCGGATGTGCTCGCCAACGTAGTGGATACCCTTGCCCTTGTAAGGCTCGGGAGGACGATGGCCGCGGATCTCAGCGGCGATCTGACCGACCTGCTGCTTGTTGATACCCTTGACGTTCACGTGGGTGTTGTCGGGAACCTCGAAGGTGATGCCCTCGGGAGCCTCGACGATCACGGGGTGCGAGAAGCCCAGGGAGAACTCGAGGTTCTTGCCCTTCTGCTGCACGCGGTAACCGACGCCGGCGAGCTCGAGCTTCTTCTCGAAGCCCTCGGAAACGCCAACAACCATGTTGTGGATGAGGGCGCGGGTGAGGCCGTGGCGGGCACGGGTCTCACGCTCGTCGTCGGGACGGGAAACGGTGAGGACGTTGTCCTCGACGTTGATAGCGAGCTTCTCAAAGACATCGAGCTCGAGCTGGCCCTTGGGGCCCTTGACGACAACGTTGTTGCCGTTGACTGCCACTTCGACTCCGGCGGGAATCTGGACAGGCTTATTACCGATACGAGACACGGTGATCTCCTTTCCTTCTACCTACCGAGCGAATTACCAGACGTAAGCGATGATCTCGCCGCCGACGTTGTGCTTGCGAGCATCGCGGTCGGTCATGACGCCATGGCTGGTGGAAATAATGGCGGTACCAAGGCCACCGCGGACGCGGGGCATGTCGGCAACGCCGGTGTACTTACGCAGGCCCGGCTTGGAAATGCGGCGGATGCCGTTGATGACCTTAGCCTTCTTGGGACCATACTTAAGCGTGATGTGCAGAGTCTTCTGGGGAACGGTGTCCTCGACATCGTAGCCCTCGATGTAGCCCTCCTCGTGCAGAACACGAGCGATCTCGACGAGCTTCTTGCTGCTCGGCATGGAGACCGTGGCCTTGTTCACAGAGTTAGCGTTACGGATGCGCGTAAGCATATCTGCGATCGGGTCTGTAAGGTTCATACAGATTCTCCTTCGTTCTTGATGAACACGTGCTCTTGGTTCTTCGCCGCCCTTAACGGCAAAGCCTTTTTAGCGCGTTTTCCCTGTTCCAAACTGATGCTTGAAACGCTGGTAGTGACTTACCAGCTGGCCTTCTTAACGCCGGGAAGCTCGCCCTTGAGTGCAAGCTCGCGGAAGCAGACACGGCACAGGCCGAACTTGCGGTACACAGAGTGCGGACGGCCGCAGCGCTGGCAGCGCGTGTACTCACGAGTAGAGAACTTCTGCTTGCGATTGCACTTGACGATCATCGATGTCTTAGCCACTTATATCCTCCTCACATAGAGTATTGTTCGCCCCAAGCGCCGCCCCCTTGTGGGAACGGCGCTTATAGGGCAGGTGAACCTATTTCTTGAACGGGAAACCGAAGGCGTCCAGAAGGGCCTTGGCTTCCTCATCGGTGTTGGCGGTGGTCACGAAAGTGATGTCCATACCACGCTGGTGATCGACGGAGTCGAAGTCGATCTCGGGGAAGATGAGCTGCTCGGTGACGCCCATGGAGAAGTTACCACGGCCGTCGAAGCTCTTGGCGGAGATGCCGCGGAAGTCGCGGATACGGGGGATCGCGACGGAGGTCAGACGATCGAAGAACTCCCACATACGGTCGCCACGCAGGGTAACCTTGCAGCCGATCGGCATACCAGCGCGCAGGCGGAAGGTAGCGATGGACTTGCGGGCACGGGTAATCATCGGCTGCTGGCCGGTGATGGCACGCAGGTCGCGCACGGCACCGTCGATGGCCTTGGAATCGGTAGCGGCCTCGCCGACACCCATGTTCACGACGATCTTCTCAAACTTGGGGATCATCATGACGTTCTCGTACTGGAACTTGTCCTGAAGCTGCTGCTTGACCTCGTTGTTGTACTTGGTCTTCAGACGCGGCACATACTTCTCTTCTGCCATTGTTCACTCCTTCTTGGGGTTTTAAGCACGGGGCGTGGCCACGATGGGTTGTCCTCGTGCCTCCTGGCTGCATCCGCGCCGCTCATGGCATTTCGCGGTTTGGACTCGACGCAGCAGGAGCCGACAAAACAATCGGTACTATACGCGCATCGGGAGCGTATTACCAGAAAAACCTCGTCTGCCTGCACAACTCCACAACTCCCCCGCACAAATATGACCCGCATGTGCCAGGGGTAGCTAATTTGGGACGGGGCTTTTTTAGCTACCCTGCGACAAGGCAGCTAAAAAAGCCCCGTCCCAAATTAGCTACCCCTGGGATGCGACTAGCGCTTGCGGGGGACGAGCTTGGTGCGGCGTAGGTGGATCATCTCGGCGGCGATGGAGATGGCGATCTCCTCGGGGCAGAGCGTCTCGATGTGCGCCGCGGGAATCTCGGAGGCCGCGTTGGTGTAGGTGACCTTACTCCCCTCCTCCACCAGCGAAAGCCTGGGGCAGCCCACAATGGTGTGGCGCGATTCCTCGCCATGGCACTCGGCCACATCGCCCTCGAGCACGCTCGCGATAAACGGTTCAAAGTCGATGACGAAGTCGCCGATACGTCGATACGCCAAGACGTCGGCAACCGACTGGAACAACGGCGCCTGGGTCGCGTCCAGGTGCAGATAGCACAGGCAGATGGCTCCGCCGTAGATCATGCCGGTATCGGAGTTCTCGCCGCCCATGGTGTAGCGGACCAGACGCGATTTACCCCCGGCCAGCAGCTCGCGAGCCTCGTCCAGCGCAAAGAGCTCGATTTTGCCGCCGCCGACCGACGTCGCCTTGTCCGAAATATAGTTGATATAGCTGGCATCGCCGCGCGGGTCGACGTCGGCGCATTTAAAGCCCTCAGTCACCTGCACGCCGTCGGCCAAAAGGCCGCGCAAGCAGCCGTCAATCTGCGTGACCATGGGCGTATCGCCCGCGTAGCCAATCACGTCTCCGGCGCTCACGATGTCGCCGATGGTGCGGTCAGATCGAAACACGCCGGCGGCGGGGCTGTGGATAACGCGCTCTTTGCCATATCCGGCGATGACGCCCGGCACGCCCGTGTTGGGCTGGGGCGAGCCCTGGGTAATGGCACGGCCCAGGAAATGCCCGCGCATGGTTTCGATCACGGCGTCGCAGTCAACCGGCGCGGTAAAGCCCGGTCCCACGGCAATAACGGCAGGCGCCATGTCGCGCGTGGTACCCAGGTTGCGCTTGGCCAGAATCGCGTCGACCACAGCCGCAGGCTTCAGTTCGCCGAGCATCTGCGCCTGGGGGTCCACCACCACGGTGACATCCCCCGCCTCGGTAATCTCAAGCGCCTCGGCCGACGTCTGCGCCAAGCGGGCGCGAATGCCCTCGACCTGGACCTCGCCCAAGCGAATGGCCTCGCAAAAACTGATTGTGCGACGGATGCACGTGGGGACCGCGATATCGGCCATAACGACCGACACGCCGACGCGCACCAAACGGGCAGCGACACCCGTGGCGATATCGCCGGCGCCGCGAACATAAACAAGCATTCCCGGGGCACATCCCTGTGCTACGGTTTGAGCAGAGCAAAAGCGGTTCGACCGCTAAGCAGCGACGATCCGCCATCCTTGCCCTTAAGCCCCATAAGGTCGGGAAAGAGACTCGCAGGGAACAGCACCGGCGAGGCGGGTTCACCGTTTAGGGCAAGACGCACGGGCGCGACGCCGCCGTTGGCCTTAAAAGCGCTTATCCCGCACGCCCACGATGCAAAAAGGGGGCACCCCGCCGGTTGGCAAAGTGCCCCCTTTACATGGTTTACCTCAACCCGGCTTTAGGCCTGGAACCAACGGGCGGCGTTGACCTCGCCGTGCTCGCAAGAGGCGCCTGAGATGTCGGCGGTCTTATAACGCAGCGACGCTTTCGTTATTTGCGAACAAGTGTGGTTTATGGCACAGTGAGCCCAAACTAATTTTTAGGAAGGCACCCATGACCCCCGCACAGATTGAGTTCTACAAGCGCCTTGCACACGGTCTGGCGCTCCAATTTGGCCCCAACTGCGAAGTCGTCGTCCACGATCTGGAAACCGAGGACGTGGACCACTCCATCGTAGTGATCGAAAACGGCCACGTCAGCGGGCACAAACTGGGTGACGGCCCCAGCCATATCGTGTTTGAGTCCATGCACGAGGGCACCACCGACGTGCACGACCGCGGGCCATACCTCACCAAAACCACCGACGGCAAGCTGCTCAAATCGTCGACGATCTTTATCCGCAACGACGAGGGCAAGCCCGTCGGCATTTTGGGCATCAACTTTGACATTACGCTTATGAAGGCTTTTGAGCGTTCGCTCGACGCCTTTACCGGCACCGGCGGCACGGGCTACACCGAGCCCGAGCCCATTACCAAAAACATCGGCAACCTGCTCGAGGACCTGCTGCACGAGTGCGAGCAGTTTGTGGGCAAGCCCGCGGCGCTCATGACCAAAGACGAGCGTATTCGTGCCATTGGCTACCTCGACCGTCGCGGCGCCTTCCTCATTTCAAAGTCGAGCGAGCGCGCCTGCGAGTTCTTTGGCATCTCCAAATACAGCTTCTATAGCTACCTCAACGAGGCCAAGGCGGCGGCCGGCGACAAATAGTCAGCGCGCCTGCACCCCTCCCCTTTTTGGGCGCGAGTTCTGGAAAGCATGAATCCAAGACCGAGCCGCTTGGGAAGTTCCATATAATCGATGTCATTGGTATTTCGAAAGGGTGGAACAGAATGGCGTTGAGCAAGGCATCATGCACCGGTCGCGGATTGATTCCGGCAATTGATGGACATGTGCACCGCATGTTCGATGAGGGTGAAGACAACCTGTTTTCGCTGAGCCTTGACGACGTGATGGATGATCGCCCGTGGACCGCCGACGAACTCATGGGCGGCGGGGCTCGCCCGTCAAGCCCCAATCCCGCACTTGCGCCTAAGCCCGCATCTGCGCCGACTCCTGCGCAGTCGCCTGTTTCGACGCCCGCGCCTACGCCCGCACCCACTTCGGCGCCCACGCCCGCTCCCCGCCCCGCAAGCGACCCGACCGAGACGGCGGCATTTCTCGCTGCAGCGACGCAGGGCAAATCGGCCGACAGCACCGTCATGTTCAGCGCCCAGCAGTTGCCTGTTCCTGCGGCACGCAAGCCTCAGGTCACAAGGCTCGATGAGCCCGCTACCCATCAGGTGGCCTACGATTCCTGGGCTGCAGCCGATCTGGATGAGACCTCTACCGGCATGCTGGCGCTCGACGTTCCAGTTAACCCGCTTTTTGCCGCCAACACGAGCGCCGCGGACTATGAGGGCGGTGCGGCATATTCCGATTATTCCGATGGCTATGATGGCACCGGTCGCATCGAGACCGAGGATTATGGCACCGCATCGAGCGGTTATCTCAACGATCCGTACGCTGCCGCGCCTGCACCGGAATATGACCCGGAGGCCGCGTCCGCACCGGCGTATACCAAAAGCACGGGCGAAGAGCTCTTCGCCGATTATTACGCCGAGGAAAAGGCACTGCGTTTCTCGGAATTTCCGCAGGCAGTCAAGGTTGCCTTTATCGCCATTATCATTGCCCTACTCGGCGTCATTGCGTTTGAGGGATTCCAGCTGTTCCGCGGCCCCACCCAAGCGGAGTCGGAGACCCAGCAAAAAGAGGACGATAACGAGTATCTGGACATCAACACCCTCAAGGGCGACCCCAACGACGGAGACGACGAGTAGCGAGGGTTAAGTGAGGGCCGGAAGAGTCGACGGCACGTTACGGCTCCAAAAGCCCTGCCATAAAGATGGGCAGATACAGCACGTCACCATCGCGGTGAAGATTGCATTCCGCAAGTACCAGGGCGCGATCGATTCCGTAGCCCTTCGTTGTCAGTGCGTTACCGAGCGCCGCGTGGCACTTAAAGCTCTTGCCCGATTTGACCTCGATGGCAAACACTTCCCCATCGAACGTCTCTTCCACAAAATCGAGCTCACCGACCTTTTTGGACGTAAAGTAGCGCAATCTAAACCCATGAGCTTTGAGCTCTTGGGCAACGAAGCCCTCAAACGCCGCCCCCATGTTCATGCCAAAGGCGTCTTCCGTCTCCCCATCAAATACGCCTTGGGCGACCCTTTTGGAATACGACGACATGAGCATTCCGGTGTCCAAGTAAAACAGCTTGAACAGATTTCGTTGCTCCCCCAATAAAAGGGGTGCAACGGGCGCCGTTACGTTATACACGGGAAGCGCGACACCCGCCTCCGATAACCAGAGAAAATGATCTGTCACCTGCGAAAAACGTTTGACACCGTTAATCGATGACAGTTTGAATCGCTTGTTTTTGGAGCCGGCCTCGCTGGGAATCAAATCATAGATATCGCGAATAACCAAGCGTAGCTCGGGCGGAGCGTACTTTGCAATGTCATCGCGATACAGGGCGTGAAGATCGCGGTGGATGTTTCGAACCTCGTCGACATTGCGCGTCGCCAAGAAGGAATTGACCGCGTCGGGCATGCCTCCCACCACCACATACTGATGGAACAGGTCGAGCAAGCGGTCATACAGGTAGCCAGGGAGCTCCCCCTCATCCTTTAGACAGCCTCTGAGCATGTCAAACACGCTGGCGCCAACGCCATTTGCCCAGCAAAACTCCTCAAAGTCGAGCGGGTACATCTGGACCTGCTCGACATACCCCACCGGCAGGGAATCGATGCCCTCGAGCTCAACGCCAAGGAGCGATCCGGTAAGGATATATCGAAAGTCGCCACGTTGGACCAGGTATTTGATAAACGTCACCACGTTGGGGCATCGCTGTACCTCGTCGATAACCACGGCGGTCTTGTTCGCAACCATCGGCTGCGTCGCAGCGATAGACATGCGCATAAGCAGGTCGTCCGCACTTTTCGACGCCAAAAACGAATCGCGCACGGACGCGTCGGCGATAAGGTCGAACGTCACGACGTTTTCGAACGATTCGCTTGCAAAGACGTTGACCAAATATGACTTTCCTACCTGCCGGGCGCCCTTGACCAAAAGAGCCTTGTTGGGCGACGAGGCAAGCCAAGATTCAAACTGTGCTTTCGCTTTTCTCTGCAGCATAAGCGCACCCCTTATTACGTGCCGTTTTAGCACTAGGATACACTTTTCCGTAGTTATTAGGTGCTCATTTCGACACTTTTTCGAAGCTTTAAAGTGTGTATTTCGACATTTTTCCGTACTTATATGCAGGATATTTCGACACTTTTTCGGATTTAAGCCTAGCAGCAGCCGGCGAAATCAAGCGTCGCTTGCACGTCATTTCGCAGGCGGCGCTTGATTTCTGTCCGCGCGCGCTGATAGACTCCATCGTGCCCGCAAGGAGCGGGCGCGTTTTATCCAGAGTCGGGGTAGAGAGTTGGCTCCACGATCCCGACGCCAACCGGCCAAGAGGCACGGTGGCCCTGCCAACATCGATGAAAGGAGTCCGTATGGACAATTTCTCCGTGCGCAGTGAGCGCAGCTTCCACAACCTGGCAGCCAAGCCAAAACGAATGGCTCTGTTAGACCAGGATTGACATACATGTGTCCCCACGGTGCCATATCG
>NZ_QRMC01000004.1:237020-256773 GCF_003472525.1 Collinsella sp. AM10-26 | reverse complement strand
CCCTGCCGGGGCGCGAGGCGTAGGGACTACCCACACGAACTCACGAAGGCTCCAAAATAACCACCGCACAGAGGGCTTGCAATTTCACCAATAACAACGCCCGATGCAACCGCAATGCAAGCGGCAACAATCTGCCAGAAAAACTTATTGAGAGCAGTAAGTTGAATTGCGTCGTCGACAACGCCAACGGTAAACATTGCCGCTATAGCCACAGCCACTCCCAAAGGATTTACCCCATTGGAAGACAAAACTTGAATTGCAGACGGCAGACCAAGAGAAGGAGCGGCCAAGACCCAAACAAGGAAGGAAACTGCCATGCCAAGCATTACGGCAATGCCGCCCATTCGCGGAGTAGGCTTGGTATTTACACGACGTCGGCTCGGATAATCAACCGAGCCGACCCTCCATGCAATCTTTGACGCAAGTGGAACCGTAAACAACGTCACCAACAGAGCAGTGATAAACAGCAACAGTGCAGCAGTTTTGATTTCGACCATTAAGTACATTCTCCCTTAGCCTACGTCCCCGCCCCCGGGGATCCTCCCTGTTCCGTTAAACAGTCGCCAGCAGCTAGGCGATCGCCTTTTTAAGGTTTCGCATTACGCGCTGCTCGGCCGAAAGCACGGCGAGGCCAACGCGCGTAGTCACACGTCGGCCGCACAGGTCAAGCTCCAAATAAGCAGTGCTCTTGCGTCTGTTAATGGTTTTGATAAGGCCTTCGTGACCCAGCAGCGGACCTGCCGTCACAACGACCTGGTCGCCGTCTTTTAAGGCCTCGCTCATGGGCACAACGCGGTCTCCCGCATGAGTAAAGCTTCCAATAAGCTGGACCTCTTCTTTTGCCAGCGGCACAAACTGACCGTCCTGGGATAGCACCCGGGCAAAGTCGTCCATGCGCAGCAGAAACTGTTGCACGGTGCGGGGATCTGCCGTATCGCAGATAAGGTAACCGGGAAAGAGCGGCTTGGTCGTTTTGACCCATTCGCCGTGTACTTTGATCTCGGTTTGAAATTGGGGATAAAAGAGCTCCTGAATGGTGCCAGCCGGCACCATGCGCTCAATGCGCTCGCGCATTACATCTTCGCGACCATTAATGACCTGGATCACATACTACACGAGCACCACCCCCCTTGCTGTCTTACGTGTGGCTCACGGGGTTTGGGTATGGCTTCGCCAGGGCGCTTGTGCGCGAAGGCGCTCCATATTCAAACCCTGAGCCCAGTTAGACAAGCACGTGGCTCTGCCCCACCGTGAACGGTATGTAAAAGCGCAGTTGCTAGAGTCGCGGACGTGTATCGCAAAAAGACCGCGACTCCAGCTGGCTGCGTGCGGCCCAGTCAAGCGGGTACAAAACTGAGCCGCACGCAAACAGCTGAAGACTGCTGTAGTGTGCCATAACAACTTATTGCACTGCGTTATGCGAACTTATATATAGCCACAAAAAGCAAGTGCAAAATCGCACATGGCAATCGATATTGGAGCTCCTGGTGTTTCTAGCACCGCCGTTACGGCCGGATGCTGATCGACCCTGCGCTTTGTGGCTTGCTGAAGCCGTGAGCACAGTTGAACTCATGTAACGTTAGGTATCCTAGCACAAGCTGATAGCGAAACTGATTTGGGTTGCGTTGGACAACATATCGTTCATTTGGCGTGCTTAAAGGGGGTTGTTTTGGAATGTTGTTCACGTTGGCGCAGGTTATTGGGGTGCTAGCGGTGATTGGAGACATTCCTGAAGCCCGAATTGAACAGAGAGGCGTACTAGTAATCGCTTTTGTCTAACAAACTATGTACAGACATGGGAAATAATTGTGCAACTTTTTGTTGGCGGAGGTGGGGTTTTGGCGCGAGACGTTTTGGCATGAAAAAAGGCCTTCGGAATACCGAAGGCCTTTGCAATCACGATGGTGGAGACGAGGGGGATCGAACCCCTGACCTCTTGACTGCCAGTCAAGCGCTCTCCCAGCTGAGCTACGCCCCCGTGACGAGGAGATACTATAGGGGAAGCTGGCGCGACGTGCAAGTACTTTTTTGAGTTGATTGTCTTACTTACGGGTTTTCCTGGGACGGGGGTAAATTAGCTATTTTAGCGTTGGAGAAAATAGCTAATTTACCCCCGTCCCAGGAAAACCCTCACGCAAGCAAATAACCGATTGCGACGCCTTGGTGGACTTGGATCGTGGCTGTTGACCTGACGACGTTGCTAATGCCCGTGTCGGCCAACAAGCCCAGCGGGGCGTGATCTAGTTCCCACTCTAGTCCGTGTTCGCTTGCCTCGGTGTTGGGGGCGATTGCGATGATGGAGAACGTCTTGCCTTCGGCACCTTCGATGGTCCACGATTCGCCTGCGCGAAGGATGCGAGCTACCACCTTGTCCTCGGCAATCCAGACAGGGGCATCCTCGTAGCCTGCGAGCAGGCCCAGTACGGAAAGCGCCATGTCCGGGCGGCCGCCCGTAGCGCAAGTCGCAACCACTTCGGCACCCGGCCAGCGGCGACGGACGGAATCGAGCGCCAACGCCAGATCGGTATAGTCCTTGTACGTGTCGTGGCGCTCAACTTCAAAGTCGGTGGCGGCATCGACCAACGCGCGGCCCGCATCACTCACCGTGTCGGCATCCCCTACATACACGTCGCAGCCCAGACTGGCGCCCAGCAGCGCGTCGAGCCCGCGGTCCACGGCGACAACGCGATCGCACTCCCCCGCTAGCCTACGCAACAGATCCGCGCTCGCCACCACGGGCGAGCCGCAGACCACTAATACCTTACAAACCACAGCCCTCGCCTATCCCTCAAACGCCAGCACGTGATCCAGATCCAGGTCCTTATAGCTGTCGATAAAGAAATCGCAGTTGGCGCGTACGTCGTCGCGCTTCATGCGGCCGTGCGGGTCATAAATACCCACACGCTTAAAGCCCGCGGCGCCAGAGCTCTTAAGGCCAAAAACGGCATCCTCAAACACCCATGCGCGCTCAAACTTGTGCCTATGGCGCTCCTCCAGGCGGCGCAGCGCGAGCTCATACACATCGGGGAACTGCTTGGAGCGTCCTGCCTCACCGGTGGTGGTCACAAACTCCATGTAGGCATCGAGCCCGGCTCCCGCAAGTGCAGACTTAACCAACTCGGCCGGCGTGGACGTGGCGACGCACATGGCAATGCCGGCCGTCTTCGCCTGCTCCAAAAATGCAAGCAGGCCGTCGCGCGGCGGCACCTTGGAGTACCCATCAATCAGAATATTGCTCAGCTCGCGATACAGTTCCTCGCCATTCGCACCAATGCCCCACGTGTCGTGGTAGGCCTGGCACTCGTCCTCGAGCGACAAATGCTCAAACTGGGCAAAATCGTCGACCGTCACATCAACTCCGTGGCGATGCAATAACTCGGGCTGGGCATAGGCCCAAACGGGGGTGCTATTAACCAGTGTGCCGTCGCAATCGAAAATAAAAGCGACATTGTGAGCGGCGGTCTGGGACATAAACATACCTTTCAATGTCAAATGGTAAACAACCTGCTAAAAACGTTTTACCAAACGTCAAACTAACAATCTTGAAACCCTAATTGGTAAAACTGTCAAGAGTTTTACCACTGCAATTCTGTCAGTGGTCCAAACATGGCGCTCGCCGATTAAACACCGCCGCAAATCCACTTTTCTCCATAAAAGTAACGAACAGGTGTTATCGTATTTCGTGCCGAAAGTTCCACCGAGCACGCGAGGTGGAATGAATCATAGAACTATCGCCGTCCCTTCGATTCGTGCAGCCTTGGACCTTTCGCATCTAGTCACCAAGGCAATACGCTGCCGCGTCATGATGGGATCAAACGTGAGCGATACAAAGCTAAAGCCAACGGCCAAAAAGCCCGCTACCCGTAAAGCCGCCCCGCACGCGCCGGAGCTCTCCAAGGACGATGTCTACCTGTTTGGCATCGGTACATGGGAGCGCAGCTGGGAAAAGATGGGCGCGCACCCCGACACGCAGAACCGTACGCGCGGCTGGCGCTTTTGCGTTTGGGCGCCCGATGTAAAGAGTGTCCATGTCATTGGCGAATTTAACGACTGGGATGAGGAAGCCAACCCGCTGGTGCCCGTGCATACGAGCGCTATCTGGGAAGGCTTTATTCCCGGCGCAGAGCAAGGCCAGCTCTATAAATACCTTATCGAGACCAACGAGGGCGAGAAGCTCTACAAGGCCGATCCGTACGCTTTTAAGGCCGAGTGCCCTCCGGGAACGGCAAGCGTGCTGTGGGCCCTCGACGGCTATAAGTGGAACGACGCAGCATGGCTCAAGCGCCGCGCCGGCCACAACCACATGTCGCAGCCGCTGAACATCTACGAGGTGCATATTGGCTCGTGGAAGCGCCACGGCGACGCGCCGCAGGGCGAGCCCGATGAGTACGGCAACTACCCCGGTCCCATGGATCCCTTCCCCGCGCAGCGCGGTGAGTTCTACACCTACGACGACCTGTCGGTGGAGCTCGTGGATTACGTGCGCGACATGGGATACACGCATATCGAGGTCATGCCGCTTATGGAGCATCCCTTCGATGGCTCCTGGGGCTACCAGACAACCGGTTACTACGCCGCCACGTCGCGCTACGGCAACCCGCAGCAGCTCATGCACTTTATTGATGCGTGCCACGAGGCGGGCATTGGCGTGATCATGGACTGGGTGCCCGGCGGTTTTTGCGCCGACTCCCACGGCCTGGCCACCTTTAACGGCCACATGCTGTTTGAGCACGAGATTCACCCCAACTGGGGCACGCACAAGTTCGATTTCGCCCGCGGCGAGGTCCGCTCCTTCCTGGTCTCTAACGTGCTGTATTGGGTCGAGAACTTCCACGTGGATGGCATTCGCATGGACGGCGTGTCCAGCATGCTGTACCTCAACTTTGGCATTGACGATCCCGGCCAAAAGAAGTTCAACAAATACGGTACCGAGGAGGACCTGGACGCCAGCGCGTTTATCCGCCAGGTCAACTGCGCCGTGGAGACCCACTTCCCCGACGTGATGATGATGGCCGAGGAGTCCACCGCGTGGCCGCTCGTAACCTATCCGCCGCAGGACGGCGGCCTGGGCTTCCATTACAAGTGGGACATGGGCTGGATGAACGACACCCTGCACTACATGCAGACCGATTTTCCGTGGCGCCCCGGCAACCACGGCCTGCTCACGTTCTCCATCATGTATGCCTTTACCGAGAACTTCATTTGCCCGCTGAGCCACGACGAGGTCGTGCACGGCAAGTGCTCGCTTATCGGCCGCATGCCGGGCGACTGGTGGCGCCAGTTTGCCGGCCTGCGCACGCTTGCCTTCTACCAGATGACGCACCCCGGTGCCAAGCTCAACTTTATGGGCAACGAGATCGGCCAGTTTATCGAGTGGCGCTACTACGAGTCCATCCAGTGGTTCCTGACCGAGGAGTATGAGACCCACCGTCATCATCAGGCGTTTATCAAGGCGCTCAACCACCTGTACACCGCCGAGCCCGCTCTGTACGAGCGCGGCTACACCGACGACGGCTTTACCTGGATCGACGCGGACAACTCCAAGCAGTCCATCGTGAGCTTTGTGCGTCAGGGCGAGAACATCGACGACGATCTGGTGATCCTGATCAACTTTGACCCGGCGAGCTACGAGAGTTTCCGTGTGGGCGTGCCGCGCGAGGGTGACTGGGAGGTCATCTTCGATTCCGACCGTCCCGAGTTTGGCGGCAGCGGCTATGCCGGCGAGGAGCCCTACACTTGCTCGAGCGAGCCCTATCCCTGGAACGGGCAGATGGACTCCATCGAGATTAAGGTGCCCGGCCTGGCAGGCGTGGTGCTTAAGCGCCGCGGTCCCAGCAGCTATAAGCCGCCGGTGGTTGAGGAGCCCAAGGCCGCGGCTGCTAAGAAGGCTCTGGCTAAGGCAAAGGCTGCTAAGCCCGCTGCCAAGGCTTCGACCAAGTCCGCCACGGCCAAGAAGGCAACTGCCAAAAAGGCTGCTCCCAAGGCCAAGACAGGCGCCGTTAAGGCATCTGGCAAGGACGCGTAACAAAGCCGTTACCGCTGTAATTACCCGCCCCGCCGGGGCGTAGGATGTAAGTCATAACCGTTCCGGGAGATATCCCCGGGGGAAAGGAACGTATGAATAAGATCTTCGACAACAAGCAGGAGTTTACCGAGCTCTATCGCGATGCCGTCATGAGCATCAGCGGCAAGAGCGTCGAGGCCGCCAGCGACCTCGACCGCTTTAACGCCCTGGCCAAGCTCGTGGCCGAGAAGGCGCGCACCGTTGCCACCAAGAGTGACGCCCGTGCGACCGCCGAGGGCAAGAAGCGCGTGTACTACTTCTCGATCGAGTTTTTGATCGGCCGCCTGCTCGACAACTACCTGCTCAACTTTGGCGTGCGCGACATGGTCGCCGAGGCGCTCGACGACATGGGCTTCGACCTGTCCGTCATCGAGAACCAGGAGCCCGATCCGGCTCTGGGCAACGGTGGCCTGGGCCGTCTGGCCGCATGCTTCCTGGATTCCATGGCAGCCGAGGGCATTGCCGGTTACGGCAACGGCATGCGCTACCGCTACGGTCTGTTTAAGCAGGAGATTGTTAACGGTAGCCAGGTCGAGACCACTGACGAGTGGCTCACCCACGGCTATCCCTGGGAGGTCCGTCGTCAGGACAAGGCCGTGACCATCAAGTTTGGTGGCCGCGTTGAGGGCTTTGAGGAGGACGGCCGCACGTTCTACCGCACGGTAGATACGCAGGACATCCTGGCCGTTCCTTACGATATCCCCGTGGTGGGCTATGCCGGCGAGACCGTCAACAAGCTGCGCGTCTGGGCAGCCGAGCCGGTCGAAGAGCACTTTGACCTGGAGGCCTTTAACCGCGGCGACTACGCCCTGGCCGATGCTGAGCGCGCCGAGGCCGAGGCCATCAGCGCCATCCTCTACCCCAACGACGCCGGCGAGCACGGCCGTCTGCTGCGCCTGAAGCAGGAGTACCTGTTTGTCTCGGCCGGCATCTACAGCCTGCTCGACACCTTTGAGAAGGAGCACGGCGCGAACTGGGAGCTGTTGCCGCAGTTTGTTGCCATCCATACCAACGACACGCACCCCGCTATGTGCGGCCCCGAGCTCATGCGCATCCTCATCGACGAGAAGAAGCTCGAGTGGGACGACGCTTGGAACATCGTGACGCAGGTCGTGAGTTACACCAACCACACCATCCTGCCCGAGGCTCTGGAGAAGTGGCCCATCGGCACGTTCTCCAAGCTCCTCCCCCGCGTGTACCAGATCATCGACGAGATCAGCCGTCGTTGGCACGAGTCGTTCGACACCACGCAGGAGGGCTGGCAGGAGCGCCTGCGCCAGACCGCCATTCTGTGGGATGGCGAGATTCGCATGGCCAACCTGTCCGTGATCTGCAGCCACAGCGTCAACGGCGTGGCCAAGATCCACTCCGACATCATCAAGAACATCGTGCTCAAGGACTTCTATGCCCTGACGCCCGAGAAGTTCAACAACAAGACCAACGGCATCTCGCACCGTCGCTTCTTTGCCGAGGCCAACCCCACCTATGCCAAGCTCGTGACCGATGCCATTGGCGATGGCTGGCTCAAGGACGCCTTTGAGCTGGAGAAACTCAAGGAGTTTAAGGACGACACCGAATTTCTGAAGGCCGTGGGTGCCTCCAAGCGCGCCAATAAGGAGCGTCTGGCCGCCTACGTTAAGGCCGAGACCGGTCTGGTCATTGACCCCAACACCGTCTTCGACGTTCAGGTAAAGCGCTTCCATGCCTACAAGCGCCAGCTCATGAACATCATGAAGGTAATGGACATCTACAACCGTCGCATCGCCAATCCCAACTTCCACGTGACGCCGACGACCTTCATCTTTAGCGGCAAGGCAGCCTCGAGCTACACCTTTGCCAAGGAGACCATCCGCCTCATTAACTCCGTGGCCGACGTCATCAACAATGATGCACGCGTCAACGAGGTCATGAAGGTCTGCTTTATCCCCAACTTCCGTGTGAGCAACGCCCAGCTCATCTACCCCGCCGCCGAGATCTCGGAGCAGATCTCCACGGCCGGCAAGGAGGCCTCGGGCACGTCCAACATGAAGCTCATGATGAACGGCGCCATTACGCTGGGCACCCTCGACGGCGCCAACATCGAGATCGCCGACCTTGCCGGCCGCGAGAACGAGGCCATCTTTGGCCTGACCGCCCCCGAGGTCGAGCAGCTGTGGGCATCGAACAGCTACTTTGCTTGGGATACGCTCAACAACGATCGCGAGCGTCTGGGCCGCGTGATGGACGAGCTCAAGGACAACACCTTTGCGGGTCTTTCGGGCAACTTCGAGAGCATCTACAACGAGCTCATGAACAACAACGATCCCGACCTGGTCATGGCCGACTTCCGCAGCTACGTGGATGCGTGGGAAAAGCTCACCGGCAGCTACGGTGACCAGGAGACCTGGAACCGCAAGGCCCTGCTCAACACCGCCTCGAGCGGCTGGTTCTCGAGCGACCGTACCATTCGCGAGTACCGCGACGAGATCTGGCACGCGTAAAGGCGCGCGAGCCCCCTTTGCCGCACGGCATTACTCGACGGGCGCGACCGAGCGCCGCGCCCGTCGCTAATGGGTTTAGGAACATCGATGACAGAAGGAGAGATCGATGAGTAAGAAAGAATGCATCGCGATGCTCCTCGCGGGAGGACAGGGCAGCCGATTGGGGGCACTTACCCAGAAGATCGCCAAGCCGGCGGTTAGCTTTGGTGGTAAGTTTCGCATTATCGACTTCTCTCTGTCCAACTGCTCCAACTCGGGCATCGACACGGTGGGCGTTCTGACGCAGTATCGCCCCTACCTGCTGCATGCCTATGTGGGCTCTGGCGAGGCGTGGGATCTGGACAGCCGCGACGGTGGCGTGTCGATCCTGCCGCCGTACGAGACGCAGACCGGCGGCGCCTGGTATGCGGGCACGGCCGACGCCATTACGCAGAACCTCGACTACATCAAGACCAACGACCCCAAGTACGTCCTGATTCTTTCGGGCGATCACCTGTATCGCATGGACTACCGCAAGATGCTCAAGACGCACATTGAGAACAACGCCGACCTCACGGTGAGCGTTATGCCCGTGCCGTGGGAGGAGGCCAGCCGCTTTGGCATCCTGACCACCGACCCCGAGGACGGCCGCATCACCAAGTTTACCGAGAAGCCCGAGAAGCCCGATTCGAACCTCGCGTCCATGGGCATCTACATCTTCTCGGCCGACGTGCTGATCGAGGCGCTCGAGGAGGACGCTCTGGATCAGCGCTCGAGCCACGACTTTGGCAAGGACATCATCCCCAAGCTGCTCGGCGAGAACAAGCGCCTGTACAGCTACGAGTTCCACGGTTTTTGGAAGGACGTCGGCACCATCGCCAGCTTCCACGAGACCTCGATGGACCTGCTGGGCAACAACCCCGAGTTCGATCTGTTTGATAAGAACTTCCCCATCATGTCCAACATCACCACGCGTCCGCCGCACTACATTGGCCCGGACGGCCGCCTGGACGACTGCCTGGTCTCCAACGGCTGCAAGATCTACGGCACCGCTCGCCACTCGATCCTTTCGACCGATGTCATCATCGAGGAGCGCGCTGTGGTCGAGGACTCCGTGTTGCTGCCGGGTGCGCACGTTAAGAGCGGCGCGCACATCTGCCGCGCTATTTTGGGCGAGAACTCCACGGTTGAAGAGGGCGTGAAGCTCGGCTCTGTCGATACCACCAAGGATACGGCCGTCGTTGGAAATGACGTCGTTATCGGGAAGGGGGAATGATCCGATGATCAATCGCAAGGCCATCGGCTATATCACCGCTAACTACTCTTCGACCTACGGCAGCGTGCTGCTCAAGGACCGCCCCATCGCGTCCGTTCCGTTTTTGGGCCGCTACCGCCTGATCGACTTTCCGCTGTCCAATATGATGAATGCCGGCATTAAGACCGTCGGCGTCGTCATGCCGGGCAACTACCGCTCGCTGATCGACCACGTGGGTTCGGGCAAGGACTGGGGCTTGGACCGCAAGAAAGGCGGCCTGTTCATGGTGCCCGGCAACGCGTATGGCACCACCAAGGGCGGCATGCGCTTCCTGCTGCGCGACATCATCTCCAACAAGACGCTGTTCCAGCGCTCGGACAAGCCCTATGTTGTGATGATGGGCACCAACATCATCTTTAACATGGACCTCAACACCATCATCGAGGCGCACGAGAACTCCGGTGCCCAGATGACCGTTGTGTACTGCAAGGCCACGCGCAACGTTGATGACGAGACCAAGCTCGAGATTAACGAAAACGGCCGCCTGACGGGCGTGAGCGCCGGCGTCGTGTACGGCGACAACGCGTCTATGGACTGCTGCATCGTCAACCGCGAGACGCTGCTCGAGATTATCGACCACTACCAGGCCGCCGACTATCTGGACCTGCTCGAGGCACTCCAGGGCGACTTTGGCAACATCGACGTGTGCAGCTACGAGTACAAGGGCGAGGTCGTGGGCGTGTTTAGCGAGAAGTCGCTGTATCGCCGCAGCATGGACCTGCTCGACCAGACCGTGGCCGATCAGCTCTTCGATCCCGAGCGCCCGATCCTGACCAAGGCTCACGACGTGCCGCCTTCGCGTTATGCGACCGGCAGTCACGTCTGCAACTCGATCATCTCGGCCGGCTGCATCATCAAGGGCACCGTGCGCAATTCGATCCTGTCGCGCGGCGTCGTGGTCGAGGAAGGTGCGTCGGTCACCAACTCGATCATCAACCAGAGCTGCATCATCAAGAGCGGCGCCCGCGTCGAGAATGCCATTCTGGACAAGAACAACGTGGTTCCCACCAACACCGAGCTTCGCGGCACACCCGAGAACATCCTGGTGCTGGGCAAGGCTCCGTTAACTTCCGACACCACCATCGTACGTTAACGTTGGTACCGCAACATCGCTCGTAACATGTAGAATAGCCGCCCGGTTAGCGCCAGGCGGCTATTCTCGAATTGCAACATAGGAGACAAAATGGCACAAACCAGCAAAAAGATGCAGATCGTGTTTGCCTCGGCCGAGTGCGCACCGTTTGTTAAGACCGGTGGCCTGGGTGACGTGGCGGGCTCGCTGCCCGCGGCGCTTGTGCGCGCCGGCGCCGAAGTTATCGTGATGGTGCCCAAGTACGCCACCATCAAGGACGAATACAAGGCGCAGATGGAGCACTTCTCCGACTTTTACGTGAGCCTGGGCTGGCGCAACGAGTACTGCGGTCTCGAGAAGCTCGAGCACGACGGCGTCACCTATATGTTCATCGACAACGAACGCTACTTTGCGCGCGACTATCCGTACGGCTTCTTTGACGACGGCGAGCGTTTTGCGTTCTTCTCCAAGGCCATCACCGAGAGTCTGCAGCACCTGCCGGCCGGCTTTGAGTGCGACATCCTGCACTGCAACGACTGGCAGACGGCACTGGCGCCCGTGTTTTTGCGCGAGTTCTACCAGGGCTTGCCGCTGTACGACCGCGTCAAGACCGTGTTCTCGATCCACAACGTGGCGTTCCAGGGCCAGTTTAGCGACACCGTGATGGAGGACATCCTGGGTGTGGCGCATATTCCCGCCGCCGCCTCGCAGCTGCGTTGCGACGCCTGCAGCGTCAACTACATGCTGGGCGCGCTGCGCTATGCCGACGCCATCACCACGGTGAGCCCCACCTATGCGGCCGAGATCCAGACGCCCGAGTTTGGCGAGGGCCTGGACGGTGTGCTGCGCGAGCGCTCCTACGCGCTGCAGGGCATCCTGAATGGCATTGATGTGGCGGGCTTTGACCCGGCGACTGACAAGCGCATTGCCGCCAACTACACCGTGGAGGACCGCACCGGCAAGGCCGTGTGCAAGGCCAAGCTGCAGGAAGAGCTGGGGCTCGAGGTGCGCGACGACCGCCCGCTCATGGTGATGGTCACGCGCCTGACGCGCCAAAAGGGCATGGACCTGGTCATGTACGCGCTCGACCGCATTCTGGCCGGCGGCGTTCAGGTGGCCGTGCTGGGCACTGGTGACCGCGACTACGAGGACGGCCTGCGCTATTTCCAGGACAAGTACCGCGGCACCATGGCCGCGCGTATCGAGTTTGACCCGGCGCTGTCGCAGCGCATGTACGCCGCCGCCGACATGTTCCTGATGCCTTCGAAGTTTGAACCCTGCGGTCTGTCGCAGATCATCGCCATGCGCTACGGCACCCTGCCTATCGTGCGCGAGACCGGTGGCCTGAAGGACACCGTGCGGCCGTACAACGAGTTTACCGGCGAGGGCACGGGCTTCTCGTTTAGAAACTTTAACGGAGATGAGATGGGCGACGCGGTGTTCCGCGCGGCGCGCCTGTTCTGGGATAACCGCGACGCTTGGAACCAGCTGGTCACGCAGGCCATGAGCCAGGACTTTAGCTGGACGCGCTCGGCCGACAAGTATCTGGACCTGTACTTCTTTATGCATCCGGAGATTGAGAGGCCGGCGGCTGTTGTGGAGGCTGCGGCTGAGCCCGAGGTTGTGGCCGAGCCCGAGCCCAAGGCCGAGGTCAAGCCGGTTGAAGCTGAGCCCGCAAAGGCCGAGCCTGAGGTGAAGGCTGAGGTTGCTTCTGAGGCAGAGGCCGAGGTCAAGCCCGCTGCAAAGCCCGCAGCTAAGAAGACCACGACCCGTAAGACGACCGCCAAGAAGGCTACGACGACCAAGGCTGCTGCGTCTAAAACGACGGCTGCCAAGGGAACGACCACGCGCAAGCGCACGACCGCCGCTGCCAAGAAGGCCGCCGAGGCCGAGGCTGCTCCCGAGGTAAAGGCCGAGACTCCCGCCGTTGAGGCCAAACCGGCCGCCAAGGCTCCGGCTAAGACCGCTGCCAAGAAGACGATCACGACCGCCAAGAAGGCAACAGCTGCCAAGACCACCACGCGCAAGCGCAGCACGACGACGACCAAAAAGACCACGACTAAGGCCGCAGCTACCAAGGCAGAGGCTAAGCCCGCCGCCGTCAAAGAGGAGCCCAAGCCCGAGGTAAAGCCCGAGCCGGCACCGAAGGCCGCCGAGGTCAAGGCTAAGACCAAGGCTGCCCCGAAGGCAGAGGCTAAGCCCGAGCCTGCCAAGGAGACCCCGGTCTCCCCCGCCGCTCCGGCAGAGGAAAAGGCCCCGTCCAAGAAGACGTCCGTCCGCAAGGCCACGGCTGCCCGAAAGCGCCGCTAGCCCACAGGCGATCCAAAACCTCATCAAACCCTAAGCAAGGGGCGCTCCAACCGGGCGCCCCTTCTCTGTAGAAAGTGGTAAAACGATTTTCTAGGACAACCGTTCGCCGATGATAAACGGATGTTGTTTATACACCCTGTGTACAACAGATATACTTACATCCTGTGCGTAAAGCCCATGGCCCGCAGGCCGTGATTCTATTGAACTGGACCGTACTATGAGATTGATACACAACAGCCGTCTGCCGCAGTTTCGCACTCCGTTTGGCGCTGTGACCACTGGAACTTCCGTTTCGCTGTCGGTAATTTTGGAGGATGCCGACCCCAACCAGGCAACGCTTACCCTGCGTACCTGGGTCGACGAGATCGGGGAAACTCTGTATCCCATGACGCACGAGGGCGACGGCATCTTTACCGCCGAGCTAGAGTGCACCGAGCCCTGTCTTATCTGGTACAGCTTTATATGCAATATCGAGGGCCAGCCCGAGGTCCGCTTGGGCGCACCGCAGGGACGCACCGGCGGCGAGGGCGTAACCTACGACTACGCCGAAGTGCCGTCGTTCCAGATCACCGTCTACAAGCACCGCGAAGTTCGACCCGAGTGGTACGAGCGCGGTATGGTCTACCAGATCTTCCCCGATCGCTATGCCCGCGACGAGCACTGGCGCGAGCGCACGCTGGCCGAGGTCGAAAAGCCGCGTTGCGGCATTCAGCGCCGCATGGTCGAGGACTGGAACGAGCCGCCCGTATACGAGCGCTCCGAGGACGGCTCCATCAAGACCTGGGACTTTTACGGCGGATCGCTCAAGGGCATACAAGAAGACCTGCCTCGCATCGCCGAGCTGGGATTTACTGCCATCTACCTCAACCCCATTTTTGAAGCCGCGAGTAACCACCGCTACGACACCGCCGATTACACCAAGATCGATCCAATTCTGGGCACCGAGCAGGACTTTACTGAGCTGTGCGAGGCGGCCGAGAAGCTGGGCATTTCCATCATTCTCGACGGTGTGTTCAACCACACGGGCGACGATTCAATCTACTTCAACCGCTACGGCAACTACCCCGGCGTGGGCGCGTGGCAGAGCGAGGATTCGCCGTGGCGCGATGCGTTTTATTTCCATGAGGACGGCTCGTACGACTGCTGGTGGGGCGTGGGCAATATGCCCGCCATCAATGAGAGCTCCGAACTGGTACGCGAGCGGCTCCTGGGCAAGGACGGCGTGATCCGTAAATGGCTACGTGCCGGCGCCCATGGCTGGCGTCTCGACGTGGCCGACGAGCTTTCCGATGACTTCCTGGCCGAGATCAAAAAGGCCGTGCTCGCCGAGAAGCCCGACGCGCTGTTGCTCGGCGAAGTCTGGGAAGACGCCTCCAACAAGATTAGCTACGGACATCTGCGCCGCTACCTGCAGGGCTCCGAGCTGGACTCTGCCATGGATTATCCCTTCCGCGACATGGTCATCGGCTTTTTGATGGGCTACAAGAATGCCTTCCAGGCAGCCGAGGATATCGAGACCCTGCGCGAGAATTATCCGCGCGAAGCCCTGTCCTGCGCGCTCAACCTGCTGTCGAGCCACGACCGCCCACGCATCATCTCGGTGCTCGGCGGTGGCCCCGACGAGTCGCAGCTACCCGAGTGCGAGCGCAGCAAGTGGCGCCTGGACGAAAACTCGATGGACCTGGCCAAGAGCCGTTTTTGGCTTGCAACGCTCATGCAGATGACGTTCCCCGGCGTGCCTTCAATTTACTATGGCGACGAGTACGGCCTTGAGGGCCTGACCGATCCGGGCAATCGCCGCACGCTGCCTTCGAAGGAAGACCTGCACGACTTCGATACACTCGCCATCCTTAAAAACGCCTCGGCCGTGCGCCGCGCCCTGCCGTTTATGGTTGACGGCGAGATCAAGGCCTTCGCGCTCAACGACGAGGTGCTAGCCTACACGCGCACCGGTAAAGACGGTGAGGCCGCAACGGTTATCATCAACCGCAGCCTGCGCAATTCGCACCGTGTGACAATTCCGGCGCTCGGCGAATGCGCAAGCGACGTGATCAGCGGCCACGAGTGCGAAATCCACAACGGTACCGTCACACTCGATCTGTATCCGCTGGGGTCGTCGATCATCTATCACCACGCCGAGCAACGTCTACAAGAGCCGCTTGATCACGGCGCGGGTGTCGTGTGCCATATCACCTCGGTGCCCACAGACGATGGCAAGCCCGGTACGATCGGCGCTCCCACGCGTCGCTTTATCGACCATCTGGCCGCCATGGGCATGCGCTACTGGCAGGTCCTGCCCGTCAACCCGACGGATTTCTTCCGATCCCCTTACGCCGGTCCCTCGGCCTTTGCGGGCAATATCGATCTGCTGCCCGAAAGCCACGAGGAGCTGGCCGCCGACTTTGTTACCTGGAAGGCTCGCGGCGGTGAGGATGCCGACCCGCTGTACACGGCGTTTAAACATCGCAACGCCGACTGGCTCGAGAAGTACTGCGTTTACATGGCCGTTAAGAAGTACTTTGAGGGCGAGTCGCGCCACGATTGGCCGGCAGATGTCGCGCGCTACAACGAGCATCTGATCGACGACAAGCGTTTCCACGACGAGGCCGAGCTGCAGGCGTACATGCAGTACCGGTTTGACCTGGCCTGGTGCGAGCTTATGAACTATGCGCACAAGAAGGGTATCGAGGTCATTGGCGACATTCCCATGTATGTCTCGGACGATTCAGCCGATGCGTGGAGCGAGCCCGAGAACTTCTGGCTGTCCGATACCGGCAAGGCGATTGAGATTTCCGGTGCGCCGCCCGACAACTTTGCGCCCGAGGGCCAGGTGTGGGGCAACCCGACGTTCCGATGGGACCACATGAAGCAGAACGGCTATAGCTGGTGGATGGATCGCCTGCGTCGCGCGTTCTCGCTCTACGACCGCGTGCGTCTGGATCACTTCCTGGGATTCCACAGCTACTTTAGCATTCCTGCGGGCAAGGACTGCGCCGACGGTCGCTGGCTGGCGGGACCGGGCAAAGACCTGTTCCAGACCGCCTACGATGAGCTGGGTCCGCTCAACTTTATCGCTGAGGACTTGGGCTATCTGACGCCTGGCGTTCGCGCCATGGCTTTGACCTGCGGCTTCCCCGGCATGGACGTGCTGGAGTTTAGCGACTACGACGTCCGTTGCGGCGTGCACCCCACGCCAGGAAAGATCCTGTACACCTCGACGCACGATACGTCGACGTTGGCCGGGTGGTGCACGCGTTCCTTTGCGGACGGCGATGGACCGAGCGGTGTCGAGGTGGCGGCCAAGCTGATGAGCGACGCGCTGGCAAGCGACGCTCCCCTCGTGATGATGCCGCTGCAGGATGTTCTGGGGCTAGGCGACGTCGCGCGCATGAACGTTCCGGGCGTGGCCACAGGCAACTGGACCTGGCAGGCTGACGAGGCCGACGTTGCGGCCGCCGAGGGCAAAACTGCGCAGCTCCTGCGCGACACCCATAGATTCTGGGGCGAGGCGTGATAAAACGCCCGATATAGGGTACAGTACAGACGTTTGAATTTTTGCGGGCAGAGTAATCTGCCCGCTTTGTGCTGAAAAGGAAGTATTATGGCGCGCTACGATTACAAGTGCTCGAGCTGCGGCAACGTGTTTGAGGTTGAGCATCCCATGTCCGAGACTCCCGAGGTCGTTTGCCCGAGCTGCGGCGCTCCGGCGGCCAAGACGTTCTCGGCCAACGGCATTAAATTTGAGGGCAGCGGTTTCTACAACACCGACCAGCGAAGCGGCGGCTCAAGCACCAGCGCCACCAGCGGCTGCTGCGCCAATTGCCCGCACAACCACTAACAGCCGAGCAACCAACCACACGCCAACATAAACACAAACGAGGGCGGCCTGCGACTACACCAGTCGCAGGCCGCTCTTTTTCGTAATGCCAACGCCTTTGCGCCAATACGGTCTGGGTAGCTAAAATAGCCCCGTCCCAAATTAGCTACTTTGACGGACCAGGCGGGCGCAGAAGTGGCCGTCGTAGGAGTCGGCGTTTACCGGCACGCTTTGGAAGAGGCCTCGGTCGTTTTGGCGTACAGAAACGAGCTTCTTGGCCTGCTCGAAATCGGGCAGTTGCAGAATCTGTGCCCCGGAAAGTGGTGCCATGGTAAAGCCGGCACCCTTGGGAGAAGCAAGGAACGCGTCCACGACCTGCGTGTTCTCCTCGTCGAAGACCGAGCACGTCGCATAGATGAGTTCACCGCCGGCAGCCACGCGCACGGCTGCTTCCTTGAGCATTGCCAGCTGCAGCTTGGGCAACTCGGTCGTAACGTCATTCTCAGTTAGGCGCCATGGGATCTCGGGATGACGGCGCATGGTGCCGGTGCCCGAGCACGGTGCATCGATAAAGACCGTGTCGAACTTTACCGGCTCGCCAAGCATGGCATCAAACGATGTGAGCACCTCATCAAGCTCGCAAGCATCGCCCGAAACCGTACGAACGCCCTGAATACCGGCCTTATGCAGGCGAGCGAGATTCAGATCGCACTTGCGATCATGCAGATCGAGCGCCGTATGCTGACGCTCATAGCCCGCACGCTTGGCCTGGCACATCATCACATAGGTCTTGGTGCCACGGCCGGCGCCAATCTCAAGGCAACGCCCAGGACGGGTCGCCGCGGTCGCGATAAGCTGGGCATTGAGATCCGAGGCCACGGCCGCAGCGCGCTCAAACACGCCCGACGCAACCGTGACCTGCGCATCGACCGGAGCATGGCAGCCCGGGAAGACAGGCGCAACGAGCTGCGAGATATACGGATCGGGCTTAGTCGCAAACGCATTCTCGTGCAGGGCCAGCGGCGCGGGGGCCAGATTGCCGGCAAAGTTAAGCGCACCCTCTGGCGTGTCAAACGACGCCATAATGCGAGCGCACAGCCAACGCGGCAGACCCATCAGGCGCGACAGACGGACCAAGCGACGCTCAGACTCATCCACATCGGACGCAGTAGCAAAGTCCTCAACATTGTCCGCAACCTTGTGCAGCACGGCATTGGCCAAGCCAGCGGCGGACTTAGCACCGCAGCGAACCAGCTCAACACCCTGACTTACGGCAACGCGGCCAGGCGTATGCAGATAGAGCATCTCGAAGGCCGAGATACGAAGCGCCATGCGAACACGCGGTGCAACCTTTTTGGGTTTATCGAGAAACTGGTCGAGCAGCTCATCCAAAATGCCCTGCGTGGCGGCAACGCCCAGCGCCAAGCGGGCAGCAAAAGCGGAATCGCGCTGGTCAATAGCCTTGGCCGATGCGCGAGAGGACAGCACGTCACGCGCATACATGCCACGGCGGTCAGCTTCCATTAGCACATCGAGTGAAAGCTTGCGCGCAGGAGACAGCTTGCTCACGACAAAACACCCCAGATAAGATCAACACCCTGCAGGCCAGCAGCCCAAGCAGAAGCGGCCATAGCACGCTTGCCATCGGGCTTAACTTCGAGCAACTCAACCGTGCCATCGGAAAGACCAAGGTAAACACGCTTGTTCTTAACGTCAACGGCGCCCTCTCCAAGCGACATATCAGCCGGCGCAGCATCGAGCACGCGCACGGTCTTACCGGCAATCACGCAACGAGCAGGCGCGGTATCGGACGAAGCCAGCACATGGCGCACGCAATCAAGCGCCGCCATGTGCGGATCCAGACGCATTTCCTGCTTAGAAATCTTGGCAGCATGAGTGACGAGCGCCTCATCCTGCACAGTCCAAACAGCCGAACCATCGGCAAGCGAGGGAAGCGTATCGGCAAGCAACTTGCCGCCAAGCTCACCAAGCTCCATGGTCAAAGCCTCGGCATGCTTACCGGCGACTGGCGTAGAGGCCTGGGCGCAATAAGCGCCGGTATCCACGCCATGCCCAATGCACATGATAGAAACGCCAGCAATCTCATCACCAGCGAGAATCGCACGCTGAATAGGAGCAGCCCCACGCCAACGAGGCAGCAGGGACGCATGAACATTCACAATACCGAGCGGCGCCATATGCAGCACCTCATCGGGCAAAATGCAGCCATAGGCAGCCACACAGAAAATGTCAGCCTGGGCAGCCCGGAGCGCCTCAACAACCTCAGGCGTCATACGATTAGCTTCAACAACAGGCAGCCCCAGCTCAAGCGAGCGAGCCTTAACAGGAGACGGCTCAAGCTTCTTACCACGCCCACGAACAGCATCAGGACGAGTAACAACAAGTGCAATCTCATTCCCAGCCTCAACAAGCGAAGTCAGCGAAGGCACAGCAAAATCAGGCGTACCCATAAACACAATACGCATAAAAGTTAGTCTCCTCTCAATAACGAGCCGAGACGGCTACAAAAAAGCGTTTCAGGTCGCAAGCGCACCCAGCCGCAAGAACAGTTCAACAAAGACAAATATACCCAAAAACAAAGAAAGAGCCGCATAAAAGCAGCCCTCCCAACAAAGCACCTATCAGCGAAGACGCCCTTCCCTGGCCCGACGGCACCCGGGCGAGTCAAGCAGCGTCAACGTAGTCCCCGGGGCGC
>NZ_QRMC01000004.1:145105-236946 GCF_003472525.1 Collinsella sp. AM10-26 | reverse complement strand
ATAGGCGGGCGCCCCGGGGACGGACAAACCTACTCAGTCTCGCCCGGTCGAGCGCCGCGGGCCAGGGCGTCCTGGTACTCCTTGACAGCCTTGAGTCTCTGCATGGGCTTAAGACGCTCGAACATGGTGTTGCCGTGCAGGTGATCGATCTCGTGCTGTAGGCACACGCAGAACAAATCGCCCGAAGCCTCGTAGCGAATCAGGTTGGCGTCCAGATCGTACGCCTCGACGACGACATGGTCGGGACGCTCGATCTCGCAGTTAATGCCCGGAATGGACAGGCAACCCTCACTAAAGGGCACCAGATGGTCACTCTGCTCAACAATGACGGGATTGATAAGCACGTACGGGTCGTAGTCGTTCTTGTCGGTGTAGTCGCAGTCGATGGTGACGAGCTGAATAAGCTCGCCGATCTGCGGGGCAGCCAGGCCGCAGCCGGCGTTCTCGAACATCATCTTCTTCATCTTCTCGGCAAGTGCCTCGATCGCCGGGGTAATCTCCTCGATGACGGCGCACTCCTGGCGCAGACGAGGGTCGGGCGACAGTACGATTCCGTTGGCTTCCATGGCCATCCTTTCGGGTTGTTACATCAAATCATAGGCATCGACGTCAACACTCACGCTCACGCCGCGCACGGAGCCCACCTCTTTGAGGCAGGCGTCGATATCGTCAGAGACATGGTACCCCACGGGCGACTTCACAAGCAGGTGGAAGCGATAACGGTCCTTGGCTCTTTCGATTACACACGAAGCCGGGCCCAGCACCTGCGGCACGGCACTCCCCGCCCGCAAAAAATCGGGCGCGGCGGCATGCCAGCGACGCTTGAGGAGCTTCGCGATGCGCCCAATATAATCCCGTGCATCATCTGCATTCGCCGACCACACCAAAATGTTGACTAGTCGAACAAACGGCGGATACAGCGCGTCGCGGCGCTGGTCCAGGTCGTGGTCGGTAAAGATCGAACGGTCATGCTCGGCAACGGCGCGAATGACCGGGTCCTCGGGCAGATAGGTCTGGATGATGACCTCGCCGGGGCGATCGCCGCGGCCGGCGCGCCCCGCCACCTGCTCCAGCAAATCGTAGGCACGCTCCCCCGCGCGAAAATCGGGCAGTTTGAGCGCAAAGTCGGCATTGACCACGCCCACGAGCGTGACCTCGGGAAAGTCGAGCCCCTTGGCGATCATCTGGGTGCCCAGCAGCACCGCGCAATCGGCGGCATCGAACTGCTCGAGCAGCTTTTTGTGCGCGTCCTTGCCACGCGTGGAGTCGGCGTCCATGCGAATGATGGCGACGTCCTCGGGAAGCATCTGGTGCAGTGCGTCCTCGATCTGCTGCGTGCCCAGGCCCATTTTTGCCAGGTAGCGGCTACCGCATTTGGGACAGCGGCTCGTGGGCGCCGGATACGGCTGCACGCGCCAGGACGACCCGCAGGTATGGCATTGCAGCGTGTGCGTGCGCTCGTGATACGTGAGTGCGGTGGAGCAGTGATTGCAGGTGGGGACGCAGCCGCACTCACGGCACATCAAAAACGGCGCAAAACCGCGGCGGTTGTGCAGCAACACGGCCTTCTCGCGACGCTCGACCACACGCTCCAAGCCCTCCATGAGCGGCTTTGAGAACATGGAGCGGCTGCCGTGCGAAAACTCGCGGCGCAGGTCGGCAATACGGACCGTAGGCAGCACGGCTTGTCCCGGGCGCTCGGGCATCTCGACGCGCGTCCAGGTGGCACCGTTATACGTGCCGCGGCGGCAGCGGTCGAGGGCCTCGGCAGAAGGCGTGGCCGAGCCCAGCACGAGTGGGCAGCGATAGCGGCGCGCCATCTCGGCCGCCACCTCGCGCGCGTGGTAACGCGGGCTGGAGCCTTGCTTGTAACTGGTCTCGTGCTCCTCGTCAATGATAATGAGACCCAGGTCGTTAAGCGGGCAAAAGAGCGCCGAGCGTGCACCGACGACCACGCGGGCGGCACCGCTGACGACCATATCCCACTGGTCCAGGCGCTCGCCGGCCGAAAGCCGCGAATGGAAAACGGCGACCGTCTCGCCAAAGCGCGAGCGGAAGCGGCCGACGGTCTGGGCCGTCAGTGAGATCTCGGGCACCAGCACGCAGGCCGAACGGCCGGCCGTCAGCACGCGCTCAATCGCCGAAAGATAAACCTCGGTTTTGCCAGAGCCGGTGACGCCGTCGACCAGCACCACGTCGCCATGAGCGTCCAGACGGGCGCGCTCAATCTGCGCGAGTGCCTGTTGCTGTCCGTTGGTAAGGGAGACTGGCGCCTTGCCGCTTGCCGAGGACAGCGTGGTCTGCTCGCTGCAGCCACGCCACGCACGGCGCTCCTCCACCACCACGACGCCGCGCTTTTCGAGCGCCTTGATGGTCGCCGACATGCTGTTATAGAGCAGGTTGAGGTCACGCGTCGTGACCGGTCCGCACTGGAGCGCCTCGATAAGCTGACGCTGGCGGACCGCGGTCTTGGGCGGCGTATAGCCGAAACCCTCGGGCGTGAGCATGACCCAGCGATTTTGGATGGGCTTGACGGCGGGGCGCTCAACCGCCCATACGCCGTCATCGCCCTTGACCACACGCGGGCTGCCGCCCGGAGGCAAAAACAGACGCAGACACTCAGAAAGCGTTGCGACGTACTCGCGGCTCATCCAGCGTGCGATACGGGCAGCCTCGGCGGTAAAGAGCGGTTTGCTGAGGATGGCCTCGATGGCTTTAATGCGCGCGGGGTCGAAGGCGTTGTTGCCCTGCAGGTCGCCCAGCTCAGGCGCAATGTCGACGATATAGCCCGCGGCGGCACGGTTACCAAAGTGGACCAGGACCGTGGACCCGATCTGTGCCTCGTTAGCAAGGGTTTGTGGGATGCCGTAGGCGAATGGCTCGGACAGCGCACGCGTCGGGATGTCGAGGACCACGCTCGCGTAGGCGGCGATGGGGTCAGGTGTATGCTCGGGCTTGGCCGGTGCAGCGGCAGGCACGGGCGCCGCTGGAACCTCCTCCGGTTCCGGCGAACCAAACAGCGACAGTTGTTGAGCCATACACCACCTCTAACGAACGGACCTGAAAGGGCTGGGACAAAATAATCAGTAGTGTTTGTCCCATGGCCGATACGAGTGTCGAGCGTGTTGCGCCGCTCGAACATGGGACAAACACTACTGATTATTTTGTCCCAGCAACACGCTCATCGGTACAGAAACAAGAGCCCCGCTCGGGTGAACGGGGCTCGGATACATACGTGTGCGCAGCGATTACAGTGCCATCGTGCGGGCGCGGTCGATGCGCGCCAGGCAGTCGTCGCGACCGACGAGCGCCATGGTCTCACCCAGCGGAGGGCTCACCATGTTGCCGCAGACGGCGACGCGCACGGCCTGGAACACCACGCGCTTCTTGAGGTCCATCTGCTCGGGCAGCGGCTCAAGCGCGGCGTCGATGGTCTCGGCAGTCCACTCGGTCAGGCCCTCGAGCGCGGCCTTGGCGGCATCCAGAATGGCGCCCATGCCTTCCTTGGCCAAGCCCTTGTTGACGGACTTCTCGTCATACTCGAGCGTCTCGGCCGTAGCAAAGATGGGAGCGGCGACGGTCACGGCGTCGGCCGGCATCTTGGTGCGCGGCTTGACGATGGCAGCGAGCGCGTCGATCCAGTCCTCGCCGTACTCGACGTTGCCCTCGATGAGACCCGCCTCGTGCAGCTCGGGGACCATGATCTCGTCGGCAAACTGAGCATCGGACATGCCATTGATGTACTCGGCGTTGACCCAGTCGAGCTTCTTGGGGTCAAAGGTCGCCGGATTCTTGGAGATGCGGTCGAGCGAGAACTTACTGGCCAGGACATCGCGCGGGATGATCGTGGTCTCGCCGTCGAGCGACCAGCCGAGCAGCGCCAGGTAGTTGACGAAGGCGTCGGACAGGTAGCCGGCGTCGCGGTACTCCTCCACCGAGGTGGCGCCGTGGCGCTTGGAGAGCTTCTTGCCGTCGGCGCCCAGGATCATGGAGATATGGGCGAACGTAGGCACGGGCGCGCCGAGGGCCTCGTAGACCATGACCTGGCGCGGGGTGTTGGACAAGTGATCGTCGCCGCGAATGACGTGGGTGATCTTCATCATGGCGTCGTCGACGACGGTCGCAAAGTTATACGTAGGCGTGCCATCGGAGCGGAAGATGACAAAGTCGTCGAGCTCCTTGGCGTCGAAGGTCACCTCGCCGTGGACGGCGTCGTGGATACGGACGTCGCCGCGGTCCTCGGGCACCTTAATGCGCAGGACGTAGGACTCGCCGGCCTCGATGCGGCGGCGTGCCTCCTCGGGATCAAGATCGCGGCAGCGGCGCTGATAGCCCTGGAAGGGATCCTTGCGCTCCTGGGCGGCCTTGCGATCGGCGTCGAGCTGCTCCTTGGTGCAGAAGCAGGGATAGGCCTTGCCCTCGTCCCAGAGCTTCTGGGCGGCCTGCTTGTACAGGTCCAGGCGCTCGGTCTGGGCGTAGGGGCCAAAGCCGCCGCCCACCTCGGGACCCTCGTCCCAGTCCAGGCCCAGCCAACGCATGGCGCGCAGGATGATCTGCGTATTCTCGTCGGTGGAGCGGGTGGGGTCGGTGTCGTCGATGCGCAGGATGAACGTGCCGCCGTTTGCACGGGCGAAAGCCCAGTTATAGATAGCGGTGCGGGCGCCGCCGATGTGCAGCTTGCCCGTCGGTGAGGGTGCAAAGCGGACGCGGACGTCTGATGCCATGGAAATCTCCTCGATTGCAGGATGGATGTCGAACCGCACCAGTATAAAGCAACAATGCCCACCTCCGCACAAAGGGCACCGACCCAGTCATTGGGCAGCTAATTTGGGACGGGGCTTTTTTAGCTACCCTATGTCGAGGTAGGCCTCTGGCTCCGAAGACTCCGGATTGGGTAGCTAAAAAAGCCCCGTCCCAAATTAGCTACCCCCAAAGCGATGTATGACTAGGTGCGGAAAGGGTGTGAATGTTTGATTTACGCGATATGATGTGCCCTTGCATAGAGAGCCCGGCGGAATGGTAACGGTCGCCGGGACACGTTTTTGAAAGGACAATCATGTCAGAAGAACTTCGTTCCATCCCACCCCAACACGGGTCCTTTGTTTTTACGTCGGAGTCGGTGACCGAAGGTCATCCCGATAAGATCGCTGACCAGATCAGCGACGCCGTCCTCGACGCAATCCTCGCCAAAGAAATAGAGCTCCAGGAACAGGGCTACATCGCCCCCAGCGGCGTGCCTGCCAACGTGGAGAACGTCCGCTGCGCCTGCGAGACCCTCGTGACCACCGGCACCGTCATCGTCGCCGGCGAGATTCGCACCCAGGCCTACGTCGACGTACAGGAAATCGCCCGCGGCGTTATCCGCCGCATTGGCTACAACCGTGCCAAGTTCGGTTTTGACTGCGACACCTGCGGCGTTATGAGCCTCATCCACGAGCAGTCGCCCGATATCGCCCAGGGCGTCGACGAGTCCTTCGAGACCCAGACCGGCGCTACCACCGACCCGATCGACCTGATCGGCGCCGGCGACCAAGGCATGATGTTCGGTTATGCCTCCAACGAGACCAAGTCCCTCATGCCCATGCCACACTACCTGGCAAGCCGCCTGGCCGAGCGCCTGGCCGCCGTGCGTCACGACGGCACCCTCGCCTATCTGCGTCCCGACGGCAAGACCCAGGTCACCGTGCGCTACGAGGAAGGCAAGCCCGTCGAGGTCACGACCATCGTCATCTCCACGCAGCACGCCGCCGAGATCGAGGACATGGGAAAGATCAAGGCCGACCTCATCGAGCACGTCATCACCCCGGTCATGGCCGCAGAGAACATGCCGTGGGACAACGCGGACATCTACGTGAACCCCACCGGTCGCTTTGTCGTGGGCGGCCCCATGGGCGACACGGGCCTCACCGGCCGCAAGATCATCGTCGACACCTACGGCGGCTACGGCCGTCACGGTGGCGGTGCCTTTAGCGGCAAGGACTGCACCAAGGTCGACCGCTCCGCCGCGTATGCCGCGCGCTGGGTCGCCAAGAACGTGGTCGCCGCCGGTCTGGCCGACCGCTGCGAAGTCGAGCTTGCCTACGCGATCGGCGTTTCCAAGCCCCTCTCAATCATGGTCGATACCTTCGGTACCGCGCATGTTGCCGAGGACAAGATCGTTGAAGCCGTAGAGGAAACCTTCGACCTGCGCCCGGGCGCAATCATCCGCGACCTAGACCTGCGTCGCCCCATCTACGAAAAGACGGCAGCCTACGGTCACTTCGGCCGAGAAGACGCCGACTTCACCTGGGAGAAGACCGACCGTGTCGAAGAACTCAAAGCAGCCTGCGGCCTGTAAGCTAACCCGAAAAGCTACAGCAAATAACAACGCACCAAAAGAAGTACCGACTCCAACCGGTACTTCTTTTTTATTTAAACGGTGGTGAAGATAAGCCGACCTGGGACATGGAATAGGTCACATGCCGATAAATATTGCGGCAGAGCGACTCCAACCATGTATCCTAAGTTCCGAGGGCTTTAGTATTTGGTCGATCGCGAGTTCCGCACGAGCCGGAGGCCAATTAATGTGGCCTCCGTGCGAGCAGGACTGTCCGAGCAGGCGACCAAATACTAAAGCCCTCGGAACGGCGGGACAGTGTATGCCCCGCCCTCGGGACGATGGGACAAAACAAAGGAGCACCCATGGCAGGCAAGCCGCAAACACTAGCTACGACCTCCGCATTCGAGATCTTGGGCCCCGTCATGGTCGGCCCCAGCTCATCGCACACCGCCGGCGCACTGCGCTGCGCACAAGTTGCCGCCAGCCTGCTGGAAGGCCGCATCACCAAAGTCACCTTTTGCCTGTGGAACTCCTTCGCCCATACCTACCGCGGCCACGGCACCGATCGTGCACTCGTCGCTGGCATCCTAGGCCTCGACACCGATGACGAGAACATCAAGCAGGCCTTCGACCTCGCACGCGAGCAGGGCCTCGAATATAACTTTGACATCAAGGGCGATGACGCCTCCATCCACCCCAACACCGTCGACATCGACATGGTCGACGACACGGGCGCTACGGCACAGGTCCGCGGCGAGAGCCTGGGCGGTGGCAAGATGCGCATCAGCCGCATTAACGGCGTCGGCGTTGACATCTCGGGTATGTACTCCACGCTCTTCGTGGCGCACCAGGATGTTCCCGGCGTGCTCGCCGCGCTCACGAACCTGCTCGCCTACGCCCACGTGAACATCGCCTTCTGCCGCACCTACCGCACCGAGGTGGGCGGCCAGGCCTACTCCGTCTTTGAGACCGACGGCGCGCCCGACGACACCGTCGTCCCTATGCTGCGCAAGCTCGACAATGTCGATTACGCGACCTTTATCGAGCTCCCCGGTTCTGCCTCGTCGCTCTCCCCCGGCGTCTCAGCAAAGGAAATCTTCGACGACGGCGAGCAGCTGCTCGATGCGTGCGAGGAACTGGGACTCAGCATCGGCGCCATCATGGCCCTGCGCGAGGCGCGTCTGACCGGCGAGGCCCACGCCGTTGCCGCCATGCGCCGCGTGCTCGACGTCATGCGCGAGGAGACCACGGCCCCCATCGTCAATCCGCAGCGCTCGCTCGGCGGGCTTATCGGCGGCGAGGCCAAGCTTGTCGATGCCACCGGCCGCAACGACCTTGGCTCAAACTTAATGGGCCCCGTCCAGACCGATGCCGTGGCCCGCGCCATGGCCGTCCTGGAGCGCTCCGCCACCATGGGTGTAATCGTCGCTGCCCCCACGGCAGGCTCCGCAGGCGTCGTGCCCGGTTGCGTGCTGGCGCTCGCCGATCACCTTCAGCTCGACGACGAGCAGGTGATGGACGCGCTCTACTGCGCAGCCGCCATCGGCCTCAACCTCACCACGAGCGCCTGCGTCGCCGGCGCCGAGGGCGGATGCCAGGCGGAGGTGGGAAGCGCCGCCGCCATGGCTGCCGCCGCACTGGTGCAGATGCTCGGCGGCACGCCCGAGCAGGCGCTTGACGCCAGCTCCATCGCGCTGAGTAACCTGCTGGGCCTCGTTTGTGACCCCGTCGGAGGCTTGGTCGAGGTGCCCTGCCAAAACCGCAATGCCATCGGCGTGGCAGCGGCCTTTAGCTCGGCACAACTCGCCCTCGCCGGCATTAAGAGTCTGGTGCCGTTTGACCAGATGGCACATGTCATGCTCTCGGTGGGCCACGCGTTGCCGGCCACGCTGCGCGAGACGGCAAAGGGCGGCATCGCGCAGGCTCCGGCCGCGCTTTCGGCCTGTGCAAAATGCGGTGTGTGCGGGTAGTGACCAAGAACGACTCGATAGTGGGACAACTGTCCCACCTCTTTTGAATGCCACCGTTTCCGTACCACAAACAACTAGGTAATCGCTATAATGCAAGCCCAGTAAAAACACGATGAGCCGCAAGGCGAAATTCGAAGGATATGCATACGATGTCGCAAAACGATCGAACTCAACTGATTCCCGATCCGCAGCAGCCGAGCAGGCACACCGGTGGCGTTCAGTCGCCGCGTCCTATCGCGCCGAGTCACGGTCAGCAGCGTGGTGCGGCAAACGCTCCCCAACGCCCGAACCATCAACGTCAGCAGCGCCAGGCAAACGGCAATGCGCCCAAGCAGCCCCCCGCGCACGGTCGAGGCGATCGCGGCCCCGCGCGCAAACCCGCCGAGAACAATAAGTCGGGCAAAAAGACGACGCTCTTTGTCGTCCTGGGTCTTATCGTCATTGTCTATATCGTAGGCGTCGTAGCGTTTTCGCAGGTAGCCTACCCCAATACCACCATCGCCGGCGTCGACGTCTCGTTTTCCAACGCTTCGTCTGCCGCCACCAAGGTCAACTCGGCATGGAAGCACTATAAGCTCACCGTGACAGGCGATGACTTTAGCTGGACCTATCAGCCCGAGTCCGATGAGCCCATCGTCGACGGCGAAGCAGCCGCAAAAGAGATTATCAGCCACAACGAAGCCTTTGTATGGCCGGTCCGCCTTGCGGAATCCTTAAGCGGAAAGACCAAAACAACCGCTACCTCCAACGAAGTCGATCTTGATCAAGACGTCGAACTGTCCATGCTCTCCGACACTTTTGACCAAAAGAAGTTTGAGGAGGATCTGGGCGCCGCCATCGACGAGTTTAACGAGGGGCGTTCGGGCACGTTCGAGGCCAATAGCTCCTATGACGAGCAGGCCGGCAAGTTTACCGTCGAGAAGGCGCGCTCCAACGAAAAACTCGACCGCGAGCATGTCATTAAGTATGCCGAGCTCGAGCTTGCCTCGCTGTCCGAGACCGTAGACCTTTCCAAGCTCGGCAACGATGCCTATGAGCCGCTCAATGGAACGCTGACCGATGATCAGATTCAGGCCGCATGCGATGCCGCCAACAACTTCCTGGGCGTCAACATGACCCTCAAGCTCAACGGCGAGGATGCCGGCAAGGTTGATGGCAGCTCCGTGTTGCAGTGGATCAGCTTTGCCGATCCGGCCAACCCCACACTCGATACGTCACAGATCAGCAGCTGGGCAACCGAGCTCGCCAACGGCTTTAACACCGTGGGCTCCACTCGCTGGTGGACGCGCGCCGATGGCAAGCAATGCGCAGTTGAAGGCGGCGACTTTGGTTGGTCCATCGACAGCGGCTCGCTCGCCAAGCAGGTCGAGGACGCCATTAACAACAAGCAGACCGGCGAAATCGAGATCAAGTACTCCCAGAAGGCCGACACCTTTACCGCAAAGGGAGAGCCCGACTGGAAGGCATACGTCGATGTCGATCTGTCCGAGCAGCACGCGCGTTACTACGACGAGAGCGGCAATATCGTGTGGGAGGCCAACTTTATCTCAGGAAAGCCGGGTGAGGACGCCACTCCCGAAGGCGTCTGGCAGATCAACAGCAACGACGGCGCGAGCACGCTGATTGGCGCCAAGGACCCCGAGACGGGCAAGCCCAAATACGAGAGCCCGGTGAGCTACTGGATGCCGTTTGAGGGCAACATGATCGGCTTCCACGATGCCACCTGGCAAAACGACAAGAGCTTCGATAACGCCGAGTCGTACAAGTGGTGCGGCAGCCACGGTTGCATCAACCTGCGCCTGGCCGACGCCAAGGCACTGCACGACTGCATCAAAGTCGGCCTGTGCGTGGTTGTCCACTCGTAGTGCAACGCGCGCATTCATACAGCGTGGAACCGCTGCGACCAATCTAACAGTTCCGAAAGAAACCGTCCTATGCGCCCGCCCCAACCGGTGGGCGCATATACTTATCGAGGTTCTTTCTATAAAGGAGACGCTATGCCGAATGTCCCCACGATCACCCCGGGCCCGGATAATACCGAGCACACGCCCGAAGGTATCACCGAAACGCTTCCTCTGATCACAGACGTACATGCCGACAAGGAGAGCGGACGCACGAACGACACGGCCGAGATTTCCGATGAAGAGGCATATGCCAAGCTCAAGGCAAAACGTGCCGAACGTCGACGCAAAAAACTGATTCGACGCGGCATTGCCGCCGGCATCGTGGGTGTCATCGCGCTCATTGCCATTGTCGCAACCCTGGTTATCAATGCGCAGCCACAGGGCGATAGCGGGCCTGCGACCGACATGGTGACCGAGGGCACGTTTAGCACAACGGTCGAAGCGAAAGGCCAGCTCAAACCCATTTCGTCCTCAGTGGTCTCCCCTTCTGTCGACGGCACGGTCGATTCGATAAACGTGCAGGCAGGCCAATCCGTCAACGAGGGCGACGTGCTTATGACCATTAAAAACGACGAGCTCGATCGCAACGTTGCCGAGGCGCAGCGCGCAGTTGCAGCAGCTCAGGAAGACCTCGCCAACGCGCAGAAAGCCGCAACTGCCGCGCAGGCCGCCCCAACGACGGACGTCGACGAAGCTTCCGCAGCGGCTGGCATCTCCGCCGCATCAGCGGACACGAACGCCGTATCGGCCGCGCAGCGCAGCCTCGCATCGGCCCAGGCAAACCTCGATCAGGCGAACGCCAAGGCCGCCAGCCGTACGATCACGGCCCCGAGCTCGGGCAGCATCGTGGAGCTCAACGCCAAGGTGGGCGCCACGGTAACAGGCGGCATGATCATGGGCGAAAGCGATACGAGCGGCGGCAAGCAGTGCATGCAGATCGCCGACCTGTCCAAGATGAAGGTGACGGTTCAGGTGGGCGAAAAGGATATCGCCAAAATTGCCGTGGGCCAAAGCGCCAACGTGACCTATCCCGCGTTTCCCGATATCGTGAGCCAGGGCACCGTCACGGCTATCGCCTCGGTGGCAACCTCCGACTTCTCCTCCGGGAGCGGCGGCAGCGTGACCTTTAACGTCGACATCCTCATCGAAGCACCCGACAGTCGCCTTAAGCCGGGTATGACTGCCGAGGTCTCGGTAGTGACCGAGAAGCTCGACGACGTGGTGATGGTGCCGACCATGGCGCTGATGACCGAAGATGGCGAGCACTATTACGTCAATCTGGCCACCGATTCGGAGGGCAAAAAGACGCGCCGCGTGAAGGTGACCGTCGTGACGCAAAACGACAACGAGGCCGTAGTCGGTAAGACGCAGGTCAAGCGCGACGACCAGGGCAACGAGATCAACCCTGGCGTGCCGGTTACCAAGCTGCGCGATGGCGACACCATCGTGACGGATACCGGCACAGGCATGGCGGCAGGCGGCGGCGACAACATGCCTGTCGACGAGGGCATGTAATGCGTCCCGTCATCGACATTCGCAACGTGCATCGCATCTTTGAGAGCGAGGCGGGTTGCGCCCATATCTTGCACAACGTGAGCCTGGCAGTAGATCCCGGCGAGTTCGTCGCCATCACCGGCCCCTCGGGCTCGGGCAAGTCAACGCTCATGAACATCCTGGGTTGCCTGGACAAACCGACGGCAGGCGATTATTACCTGCAGGGCCTCAACGTGGCCGAGCTCGATGATGACGAGCTCACCGAAGTCCGCGCCCTGAGCATCGGCTTTGTCTTTCAGAGCTTCAACCTGCTGCCGCGCCTGACGGTGATCGAAAACGTAATGCTGCCGCTGTCTTACACCAATGTGCCGCGCAGCCAACGCGAGATGCGCGCCGTACACGCACTGCAAGCCGTCACGCTTCCGGTCGACCATTGGGACCACCGCATATCGGAGCTCTCGGGCGGACAGATGCAGCGCGTCGCCATCGCGCGCGCCCTTGTCAACGACCCGCCCATCATTTTGGCCGACGAGCCGACGGGAAACCTGGACTCGACAACCGGGGCGCTTGTCATGGAAACCTTCCACAAGCTCCAGAAACGCGGCAAGACCATCGTTCTCATTACGCACGACCCCGGCATTGCCGCCAAGGCCGACCGTGCCGTGACCATTCGCGACGGTCGCATTCACGACGGCGCGTATATTCCGCATGCACCGCGGACCCTGCGCAGCGCCGTAGATAGCCTGCCCATGATTTCCGCCTCCGCCAACCCGCCGAAAGGAGTGATGGCATGAGCGCCCGCGATCTCATCCAGGAAGCCCTTCACTCGCTCGAGGCCAACAAGGGGCGCAGCCTGCTCACCATCCTGGGCATTGTCATCGGCATCGCCTCGGTCATTGCCATGACTTCGCTCATCGGCGGCATCCAAAACAGCTTGGTAAACAGCCTGGGCCTCAACGCAGCTCGCATGGTTCAGATCTATTCGTCCCAAGAACTCTCTGATTCTGACGTCCAGAAGCTTCAAAAACTGGTGCCGCAGATAGAACAGATCGGCATTGTCAACAGCGCGTACACCGAGTACAAGACCGGCGATAAAAGCTATACCGTCATGGCACAGGGTGTCGATAGCGACATGCTCGACGCCGTGGGTGCCAGTAAGCTCGTTGCGGGGCGCACCTACACCGATGTCGAGTCAAAGGCAGGCTCGCGCGTGGCGCTCATCAGCCGCGGCGGCGCCGATCAGCTTTGCGGCAACGAACGAGATGCGCTGGGAAAAACCATCAAGGTGTCCAACGGCGAGGTGCAGATTGTAGGCGTGATTGATGGCGGCAGCGACTCCATGGGCTCGCTCACTTTGTATATGCCACGTGAAACCATCTCCGGCCTATTTGGCGACGAGAATCCTTCATTCCCCAGCGTGACGGCACTTGCCGCCGAGGGCACGGACATGGATGAGCTCTGCAAGACCATCGAGTCCAAGGTGCGCGCGATGAAAGGCATCGCGGAGGATGATGAGTATGACAGTGTATCGGCGACCTCCATGAAAAGCGCCATCGATGCACTCAACTCCTTTATGGGCGCATTCTCGCTCATCATGGGTGCTGTCGCCAGTATCTCGCTGCTTGTCGGCGGTATCGGCATTATGAACATGATGCTCACCAGCGTGACTGAGCGCATCCGCGAGATCGGCATCCGTCGCGCGCTTGGTGCAAGCCGACGTGATATCACCTCTCAGTTTTTGGCCGAATCCTCGGCACTGTGCATCACCGGCGGCATTCTCGGTGTTGCGATCGGCTATCTGCTGGCATGGGGGCTCGCGTTTTTTGCCGCCAACTCGAGCATTATGAGCGAGTTTGGAGCCAGCGGGACGATTACGCCGAGCTTTTCCCTTACGACGGTGTTGCTCGCCTTTGCGGTTTCAGTCGGCATCGGCGTAATCTTTGGCTTCTACCCCGCCCGCCGCGCCGCAAAGCTCGACCCGGTCGAGTGTCTCCGCTATCAGTAAGCAACCACCCATACGTTGCGGTGAAATACTGACTGTTTATGCGTTTAAAAGCGCATATTAGACACTATTTCAACGTAACTTAGAAGGTGTCGGGGCATGACACTTCGCCCCAAATCAAATTGATTCGTTGAATAGACACATTACGGATTCTTTAGACGCATTTAATTCCACATATGGGTATTATCTCACACGAAGTACACGTGAAAGGATATGCTCATGTCGCTTACACAGTCAGCGGAGCGCGCAGCGCTCAACAAACTCATCGATTATCTCGACGACAACCCGCAGGAAAACATCGACAAAATCATGGACCTTGTGAACAAGCTGGTCCCCGATCGCGTATTTCCCGCGCAGCGCGAGGCGTTCACCAACGTCATCAAGAGCCGCGGCAATTGGTATGACCTGATCATGCGCGTTTTCACCCTCAATCCCAAGATGCGCGCCAAGTTGCTCAAGACGCTTATTGTCGACGGTAACCTGCTCGCTTGGCCGCAACAGGAGAAGAGCCGCGAAAAGTACCAGTGCAATATTCCGTGGGCCATCTTGCTCGATCCCACAAGCGCCTGCAACCTGCACTGCACGGGCTGCTGGGCAGCCGAGTACGGCTATAAGCAGAACCTCTCGTTTGAAGACATCGACTCCATCATCACGCAGGGCAAAGCGCTCGGCACGCATATCTACATCTATACCGGGGGCGAGCCGCTCGTCCGCAAGCACGACCTCATCAAGATCTGCGAAAAGCACCAAGATTGCGTGTTCCTCTGCTTTACCAACTCCACGCTCATCGACGAGGCATTCTGCGACGATATGATTCGCGTTGCAAACTTTGTTCCCGCCATTAGCGCCGAGGGCAACGAGCACACTACCGACGCCCGCCGTGGCGAGGGCACCTATGCCAAGATCGAGCACGCCATGAAGCTCCTGCGCGAGCGCAATCTGCCCTTTGGCATATCGACCTGCTGGACGAGCGCCAACGCCGATACCGTCGCCACCGAGGAAAACATGGACTGGATGATCGACGAGGGGGCGCTCTTCTGCTGGTATTTCCACTTTATGCCGGTCGGGCGCAACGCCACCTCGGAGCTCATGCCCACGCCCGAGCAGCGTGAGCACATGTATCACTTTATTCGCGAGATGCGCGAGAAAAAGCCACTCTTTACGCTCGATTTCCAAAATGACGGTGAGTATGTCGGCGGCTGCATCGCGGGCGGCCGTCGCTACCTGCACATCAATGCGGCCGGCGACGTGGAGCCGTGCGTGTTCATTCACTACTCAAATGCCAACATCCACGATGTAAGCCTGCTGGACGCGCTGCGCTCTCCCCTCTTTATGAAGTATTACGAGGGCCAGCCGTTCAACGACAACTACCTCAAGCCCTGTCCCATGCTCGAGAACCCCGACGTGCTGCCCAAGATGGTGGCCGAAACCGGTGCCACGAGCACCGACCTGGTCGAGAAGGAAACGCCCGAGCAGCTGCGTGAAAAGACCCGCGCCGCAGCCGAGGCCTGGGCGCCCGTGGCAGATCGCATTTGGAACGATCCCGACGATCCGCTCTACACCAAACGCCATGAGGACGAGACGCAGGGCATGGCCGACAGCGACATGCATAAGTTTGAACAACAGGGCCGCAAGCTCAAAAGCAACTGCTAGTGCCCGATAACGCAATTGCCAAAGAAGGCGCGAGGACACGAGATAGTCCTCGAGGCCCAGCGCCTTCTATATCTTCCAAAACCTCTTAAGTTGCGGTGAAATAGGGAGTGTTTAAACTGTTAAAAGGCCTATTCAGTCCCTATTTCACCGCAACTCAGGGGGGGGATAAGGCGCTCGTGCTATTCGAAACGAGATTCCAGACTCGATAGTCCGTTCAACGTCAGATTGTTTGCGACCTCCGAGATGCGCTCAATGGGCACCGAGCCATCGGAGAGCGCCCACGTGCGGTAAATGC
The DNA here is from genome assembly GCF_003472525.1 of Collinsella sp. AM10-26. Taxonomy (NCBI): domain Bacteria; kingdom Bacillati; phylum Actinomycetota; class Coriobacteriia; order Coriobacteriales; family Coriobacteriaceae; genus Collinsella; species Collinsella sp. AM10-26. The sequence goes on along the minus strand of NZ_QRMC01000004.1, from coordinate 221,309 downwards.
CGATAATGCCCGAAAGCAAAAAAGCCAGATAGTAATCGAACATCTCGTCCTTGAGGCCGTGGGGCAGCAGGTCGCGCTCGGCAATCTCGTGCTCGAGCGGCACGCGCAAGCGCGTCATAAAATCGTCGAGCGGGATGTTTTCAATCAGCTGGCGATTGAGCACGAGGTTATTGCAAAGTGCCTCGTTGATGGTCTTAAAGAAGGTAGCCGCCGCTCCAAGGGCGCGCTCGTTGGGGTCACTGCCCATAGTGGAAAGCGTCTTTTCGACAGAGTCGACGATCATCTCGACCACATCGGCGGCGATGGCATCGAGCAGGCCGTCGACCGTGCCAAAATGCACGTAGAAGGTCTTACGATCGACATTTGCCTCACGCGCGATGGCACTCACGGTAATATCGGCAAGCGGTTTATCCATCAGCAGGCGCTCAAACGCAGAAAGGATGGCATTGCGGCTGCGAACGATGCGGCGGTCGAGGCGCGGTTTGCTGGTGTCCATGGACGTGTCCCTTCGGAATGCGAGCATTCATCAACAGATGAGAGTTAATCTACGTAAGAGGATTATCCCCCATCCGGCACAAAAAAGCCCGGCAACATGAAGAACGCACGACCAACTGTTACGCCTTAGGGAGCTTCTTTTTGTTCAAAGCAGCCGGGGACACACGGATGCCGTCGCCTGTCTGGCGCACATAGGCCTTATGCGACGGTTTGGCGGCCCCAGAAGCCTTCTGAGAATGCTGATTGGGATCCACCGTAACCGCGTTCACAGGATGGGGCTTTGCCGGCTTAGAGGACGTCTGAGGCGTTCGTCCGAGCTTGCGCATCACGCGATCCCAGCGCGCATGGATGCTCTCGTTGTGGGCGCTCTTAAGGCCCAGCAGGGGCGCAGCCAAAATGGTCGGCGCAATAAACGTAATGAGGCGCCACAGCAGATAGCCGGCGGTCGAAGCCGATCCAAAGAAATGACCCAGGAAAAGCGCGAAGCCACCCTCGGCACCGCCGGTGCCACCGGGCAGGGGAACAGCAGAGCTGAGGAGCTGAACAAAGGCGCTCGCGGCCATGACCGAGAAAAAGTCGACCTCGTGGTGGCCAAAGGCAAGCATCAGAAAATACGGCACCAGATAGAAAAACGCGAGCTGCAGCATGGTGATAAACACGGTGAGCAGCATGGACGAAAAATGACCAGCCGAAAGCTTGAACTTCTCGGAGAACGAATAGACCTCGCCATCGACAAACGTGCGCCATCCCTCGATCTTAGTGGACGAGACACCTATGCGCTCGAGCCAATTAATGATGCAATGGGCGACGCGCGTGACGGTCTTAGGCATGAGCGCGACGGCAAAGATACCTAGCAAGATGCAGCAGTGTCCGCCAAAGCTAAAGACGCACAGCAGTGTCATGTCGCCATAGCGCTCGGCGAAAAACGGCATGCGAGCAAGTAGCAGGATAGCACCCCAGGCAACAAGGCCAAACTGATACACGATAAAACGCGTGAACTGCGTGGCGCCGGCCTCGCCGACATTTTGGCCCGCTTTGGTCAGGCGGTAAATCTGGGCAGGAGTCGAGCCCATCATCATGGGCGTCAGGTTGCCAAAAAAGATGCCGCTCGCCTCGACAGAGATCAGGTCGCGAATGCCGACGGGTGAATTGGGGTCGAGCCAGACGGCGATCGCATAGGCCACAATGCCAAAGAACAGATACATGAACATGCATAGACATGCGACAACGAGCCAGGGCGCCTGGACGCTCGACATAGCAGCCCAGAACTGCCCCATCTGCCCGGTTACCACCAGATAGACGATATAACCCACCAGCACAACGCCGATAAAGATGGCGCCGCGGCGTGCGCTCTTATTGTCATCGCCGCCCGAGGCCTCAACCTCGACCAGGGGCTTGGACGTATGCTGAGAGGACTCCGTCATGAGACTCCTTCTAACAGTCAAAATAACTTGGTTATTGTACCCGTAAGGGCCATAAGCAGAACGTAAAGCTCTTGTTCAAACGGGAATTGCAGACGGTTGTTTGATAATAAAAAACCCGGCCTTCCGTTGGAAGTCCGGGTATCAGATGCATGGTAGCCCGTACCAGATTCGAACTGGTGATCTCCGCCTTGAGAGGGCGGCGTCCTAAACCGCTAGACGAACGGGCCATAAGTCTCGGCAGAAAAGAAATGGTAGCCCGTACCAGATTCGAACTGGTGATCTCCGCCTTGAGAGGGCGGCGTCCTAAACCGCTAGACGAACGGGCCACATGACATCTACACTGCCGTGCTGCGAGGAAATATATTACGGGACAAAAAACGCGAGCGCAAGAAAAAATTCCAAATTGCCGAAAATTTGTCGGCAGGTTATGGAACGCGCAGGTCAGCAAGGTAGTTAATTTGGGACGGGGCATTTTTAGCTGCCCTAGCCGTCAATCGACCGAACCGCCGGTGCTGCCGGCAGGGGTAGCTAAAAAAGCCCCGTCCCAAATTAACTACCCTAGGTTGAGATGGACCAAAAGAGCTTCGCGGTCGTTGGGGATGTTGTCCTCGATCACGGCGTCGAGCGCTGCGTTGAGAAGCTGACCTAGCTCGGGCCCCGGCTTCACGCCGGCGCGGATCAGATCGCCGCCGTTGATGGCGAGCATCTTGAGCGTATAGGGCTCCCCTGCCTCCAGTAGCTCCTGCGCCAGCGCGCGCATCTCCTCGATGGTCTCGACGTAATAGAAGCACGACGGGGCCTTGCCGAGCGTATCGGCACGCTTGAGATCCATGAGCTCGTCCATCAGGCGGGCGGTGTCGACGCCCTCGCTCGAAAGCGCGCGCATCATATTGAGCAGACAAGTACGCTCGGGGCGCAGCGGCTTGTCATGGTAATTGATGAGCAAGCACACGTCGCGCACCAAGTCGTGCGAAAGCGCCAGGCGATCCATAATGACACGCGCCTTCTTGGCCCCGAGCTCGGGATGACCGTAAAAGTGGCCGCTGCCCGCATGGTCGACCGTAAAACACTCGGGCTTGGAAACGTCGTGCAAAAACGCCGCCCACATCAGGCTCGACGAGGGCGCGACGCCGTCACACAGCGCCAGCTCCCCTGCCACCGTCAGCACGCGGGCAATATGCTCGTAAACGTTAAAGGCATGGTAGACGCTGCGCTGATCAAACCCGCGACCCGCTGCCAACTCGGGCACGGCGGCGCAAACAAGCTCGGGGTAGCGCAGCATGGCGTCTCCCCCGTGGCCGGTCGAAAGGATGCCCTCGAGCTCAATGCCCACACGCTCGCGCGCCACGGCATCGAGCAGCGGCGCGCACTCGGCAAGGGCACGCTTAGTCTCGGGCTCAATCACAAAGTCCAGGCGGCAGGCAAAACGCACCGCACGCAGCATGCGCAGGGCATCCTCGTTAAAGCGACGCTTGGGATCGCCGACGGCACGGATCAGCTTTCGTTCCAAATCACCCTGGCCGTCGTAGCGGTCGACAAGCCCGCGCTCGGGATGCCAGGCCATGGCGTTGACGGTAAAGTCGCGGCGCGCCAGATCGTCCTCAAGCGACGCCGCACGCTCCACGCTTTGCGGATGGCGGCCATCGGTGTAAAAGCCGTCCAGGCGGTACGTAGTGACCTCGATACGCTCGCCATCACTAATGGCGGTGATGCCGCCAAATTTAATGCCCGATTCAACCACCGCAATGCCGGCAGCCTCGAGTGCTACCTTGGACTCCTGCCACAGGCCGCTGCAGCACATATCAACATCGTGGCTGGGGCATCCCATAAGGGCATCACGTACCCAACCGCCTACGTACCAAGCCTCAAGACCAGCTGCCTCGAGCGCGCGTAGGACGCGCAGGGAGGCGGCTGACGGCTGCGTAGCGTTAAGCGAAACTGTGCACATTCCTGTGGCCTCCTGCAATTGCGAGTGTATTGATTGTTGGTTCTCAAGAAGTCTAGCAAGAAACAGAAAAAGGCGCACACACGAACCCACTTCGCGCACGATTGAGCCCCAAGGGCTCGACAGCAGGCTTAAAAAAGCACCCGTCTCGAAAATCCGAGACGGGTGCTCGACAAGCAAAGAATGTAACCGTGTGCCGCGCTAGCAAACCTGACGGATGGCAATACCCTTCTTGTACTCCTCCACCTTGGCAAAGTCACCCAGACCCGGGCACTCGACCACGTTGGCGCCGGTTGCCATCGACAGGCGCAGGGCGTCCTCGACGCGCTCGGGGGCGTCGTGCCACACGGACAGGAAAGCGGCCAGGGAGGAGTCGCCCGCGCACACCGTCGACAGCAGCTTAACCTCAAAAGTACGGTTGGCAAACCAGATGTGCTCGCCGTTGGAGAAGTACGCGCCATCGCCGCCAAGGGTCAGCAGCACGTTCTTAGCGCCCTTGGCGTGCAGCTCGGCCATGGCACCCTTGACGGACTCGTCGTCGCCGCCGCTTACCTTAATGCCAAAGATATCGAGCAGCTCGTCGTCATTAGGCTTAATCAGCAGAGGCTCCATGGCAATGAGGTCTGCCAGCTGATGGCTCGAGATATCGAGCACGAACTCGGCACCCTTTGCCTTAACACGGCGAAGCACCTCGGACAGGAAACCCTCGGAAGTGTTGGGGGGCAGTGAGCCGCTAATGACCAGACAGGTCATGTCGTCGAGCGAATCGATGAGCTCGAACATCTCCTGCTCGTTGGCCTCGTTGATGGCGGCACCGGCGTTGACCATGTTGTACTCGGTATCGGGGCCCGCGTTGAGGAACACGTTGACGCGCGTGATGCCATCGGTCCACACGGGCTTGACGGGTACGCCCAGGGCCTCGGCGCCCTTGACGATAAACTCGCCAGAAAAGCCGGCGAAGAAGCCCAGGATCGTGGTGTCGACGCCGTAGTGATCGAGGGTGAACGAGACGTTGAGACCCTTGCCGTTGGGCGTGTAAACGGCGTTGCGGGTACGCGTGACGGTGTTGGCGTCAAGACCGTCGCAGGCGATGTTGTAGTCGATGGCGGGATTTGCAGTGAGCGTGTAAATCATGAATGTTCCTTTCACAAGGCAACGTGTTAATGAAAGTATATTCCACACATCGGTAAAAGGCTAGGACAACTCGGTAAACGGTGTGGAAGCGATGAAGTACGGCAGAACATGTCTCCCCCATGGGCGAACAAAAAAGGCGCCCCGGCCGAAACCGGGGCGCCGCATGCGCACGAATATGTCGCGTTTCGATTACTGACGATCGAGCTTGCGGACAGCAATGCGCTTGCTGTACTCGTCGACGTGACCAAAGTCGCCAATGCCGACGGACTCGGCAACGTTGGCACCGGTGGCCATAGCGAGCTTCATGGCCTCCTCGACGTTGTCGCGGTTCTTGTACCACTTGTGCAGGAACGCAGCGAGGGTGCAGTCGCCGGCGCAGACGGAAGAGACCAGCTTGATGTTGAACTCACGCTTCGCGTACCAGATGTCCTCGCCGTTGGAGAAGTAGGCGTCGCCGCGGCTACCACGGGTGAGCAGCACGTTCTGAACGCCGGCCTCGTGAGCCAGCTTCATGGCAATGCGGACCTCGTCGTCGGTATCGACCGGCACACCGAAGATAGCCTTCATCTCGTGATGGTTCGGCTTGATGAGCAGCGGCTTCTTGTGAGCGAGCTCCTTGAGCTTGTCGGAGGACAGGTCCAGGACGACATCGGCGCCACGAGCCTGAGCGTGCTCCATGACCTGAGCCAGAAAGTCGGGCGTGGCTTTGGGAGGCACGGAGCCGGAGACGATCAGGCACTCAAGATCGCCCGCGGTGTCCAGGATGTTGTAGAGCTCCTCCTGGTGCTGCGGCGTAATCGGAGCGCCGGGGTTCAGGATACCGTACTCGTGCTGGCCATCGTTGACGTAGGTGTTGATGCGCGTGATACCGTCGGTCCAGACCGGGCGGCACAGGCAACCGAGGTTCATGACCTCCTCGACGATAAACTTGCCGGTGAAGCCAGCGAAGAAGCCGAGCGCGACGGTGTCGACCCCCATCTTCTTGAAGGCGAAGGACACGTCGAGGCCCTTGCCGTTGGCCGTGTAGCTGGCCGAACCGGTGCGGACGTTCTCATCAGGCTCAAGCGGAGAGCTCGAAACCGTCATGTCGACAGCCGGGTTAGCAGTTAGCGTGTAGAACATTTACAGTACCCCCTGTATACGTGAGGGCCGCGTGGCCGGCCCATTCCAGCCACGCGGTTACCTCTGATACCAAATTAGCGAGCTGCGGACTCGAGCAGCGCCTTGACCTCGGCGGCGGTGTTGCAGGCGAGCGCCTTCTCGGCGAGCTCGTCGCACTCGGCCCTGGTCCACTGGCTGATGGTCTTGCGGGCGCGCAGGATCGACGGAGCGCTCATCGAGAACTCCTCCAGGCCCCAGCTGATCAGCAGCGGCTCAAGCAGCGGATCGGCAGCGGCCTCGCCGCACATGCCGACCATGATGCCGGCCTTCACGCCGCTCTCGATGATGTTCTTGAGAGAGCGGAGCACGGCGGGATAGTACACCTGGTACAGGTTGGAGATGGTGTCGTTGCCACGGTCGGCGCACATGGTGTAGCCAATCAGGTCGTTGGTGCCGATGGAGAAGAAGTCGGCGACCTCGGCCAGGCGGTCAGCGAGCAGCGAGGCGGCAGGCGTCTCGACCATAATGCCGACCTCGATGTTCTCGTTGAACTTGCGGCCCTCTTCGGTCAGCTCGGCCTTGCACTGCTCGACGAGCTCCTTAACGGCCACGACTTCCTCGACGCAGGTGACGAGCGGGATCATGATCTTGACGTCGCCAAAGGCGCTGGCGCGCAGCAGGGCGCGGAGCTGCACCTTGTACTGGTCGGGGTTGGCCAGGCAGTAACGCACGGCGCGGAAGCCCATGAAAGGGTTCTCTTCCTTGACCATGTGCAGGTACGGAATCTCCTTGTCGCCACCCACATCGAGCGTGCGGATGATGACCGGAGCGCCCTTAAGCGCACTGGCGACCTTGCGGTAGGCGTTGAACTGCTCCTCCTCGGAAGGAAGATCGGCGGAGTCCATGAACAGGAATTCGGAGCGGAACAGGCCGATAGCCTCGGCGTCGTGATCGAGCGCGTTGGGCACGTCATCGGGGTTGCCGATGTTGCAGGCGATGATCTTCTTGATGCCATCGGCAGTCACAGAAGGCTTGCCGCGGAAGGACTCGAGGGCTGCCTTCTCGGCAGCGAAGGCCTCGGCCTTGGCGGTGTAGGCGGCAAGCGTCTCCTCGTCGGGATCGGCCTCGACAACACCCTTGCCACCGTCGACGACGACGGTCATGCCGTTGCGCAGTGCGGTGCAGCTGTTGGAAACTGAAAGGACGGCTGGAATCTCGAGGGCACGTGCGATGATCGCGGAGTGCGACGTACGGCCACCGGTCTCGGTGACGATACCGGCAACGTGAGCCTTGTCGATCGTGGCGGTCATGGACGGCGTGAGGTCGTGCACGACAACGACGGTGTTCTCGGGCAGGACGGAGAGGTCGACGACCTCCTTGCCCAGCAGCTCGGCCAGAATACCGGTGCGGATGTCGGCGATGTCGGCCGCGCGCAGACGGAACATCTCGTCGTCCATGGACAGGAACATGTTCTCGAACATGGTCGAGGTGTCCATGAGCGCCTGCTCGGCGCAGGTGCCGCCATCAATGGCGGCGTTGATGGCGTCGGTCATGCCCGGGTCCTGAGCCAGGACAATGTGTCCGCTCATGATCTCGGCCTCGGCCTCGCCCACCGTTTCCTTCATGTGGTCGGCCTGAGCCTGGGTCTTATCGCAGAAGACCGAAAGAGCGGTCTGATAGCGCTCCTTCTCTGCTGCCGAATCAGCAACCTCGTGCGGCTCAAACGTCAAGTCGGGATCGACGGCGACCATGACGGTGCCGATACCGATGCCCTCAGAAGCGTTGACTCCCTGATACATTCCCATTCCTCTCTCCGTGTCATGTGATAAAGCGTTTTGCCATATCCATGACAAAAGAGCGCAGCTACCTTAAAACAGGTCACTGCGCCCCCAAATATGAACTTAGTTGTTCAACATGCGACCCGTTTGAGTTCTACTCGCCAAGACCGCTCTTGATGAGCTCGATGGCAGCAGCCAGAGCCTCGGCCTCGTCAGCGCCGTCGCACTTGACCTCAACCTCGGTGCCGCAGGGGATACCAGCAGCCATGAGGGCCATCGGGGACTTGCCGTTGACCTCCTTCTCGGGGGTGACGACCGTCACGTCACAGGCGTACTTGCCCATGGTGGAGGCGAACAGGCCAGCCGGACGCATGTGCAGACCCTGAGGATTAACGAGGGTAGCCTTCTCAGAAACCATAATTGACTCCTTTTTTGTGTTTAACCCCTGTCATGCATGCGACAGGAGTCAGATTCACGACGTTGTTTATATTAACTCACATCAAACGGTTTTTCATTGTGTTTCAGACGAATTATTGGACAGATGTGTTTGTCGTCCGCTTGCTCGCCGGGCGGGGCGATTAAGTTTGCTGCTCTACAGTCCTGCGCAAGACGGAAAGCACATTAAGTGCTTTCCTTTGCGTGCGGAACTCGCGACAAACTTAATCGCCCCGCCCGGCGAGCAAGCTGCGGAAACTCGGTCGGTCCAGAGCAATGTCGGCTGAAAGGAATTCTGGCTGATGGGATCAACCGGTGTGTTCTCTATTTTCGAAAAAGGCGGAGGCCCTGGAGAGGGTCTCCGCCTTTATTACAGGGGGCGATGTAATTCGCGAACTGTGGGATTAGACCAGGCGGGCGTTGATCGTCTTTGCGATCTCGGCAGCGTCGGTGGAACCCTTGACGGTGGCACGGAAGTCCTCGTCCATGAGCGCCTCGGCGACCTTGGACAGGATCTTGAGGTGCGTGGTGCCAGCCTGGGCACCCGGGATGAGCAGAGCGATGGCCACGTTGACGGGAGCGCCGTCCATGGTGTCCCAACCGGTCACGCCAGACTCGTCCTTGACGACGATGACGGCAGCCTCGGTAATGGCGTCGGACTTGGCATGCGGAATGGCGAAGCCCTCCATCATGCCCGTGGTGCCCTCGGCCTCGCGAGCCAGGAAGGCGTTCATCACGGCGTCGGCGTCACTGGCGATACCGGCCTTGACAGCCTGGTTGGAAACGAAGCTCAGAGCCTCGTCACGAGAAGTGAAGTCCTCGGCGACAAAAACGTTCTCGACCTTCACGAAGTCGGCAGCCTCGGCCTTGGGGGCCTCGACAGCAGCGGGCTTGGGAGCCTCGACCGACTTAGAGGGAGCAGCAGGAGCGGCCTTCTGATTCTTCTCGAAGTCGTGCTTCTTGAAGGCCACGAACAGGATGCCACCGACCACGGCGCCGATGAGGATCGCGAGGACCCACAGCGGACCGTTCTCGACAACGGGCAGGACCAGGAAGCCACCGTGAGGCGCCGGATCGTGAACGTTGAACATAATGGTCAGGATCGAAGCGATAGAGGAACCGAGCATCATGATGGGCATGACGGGCCAGATGTTCTTGGTCATGAACGGAATGGCGCCCTCGGTGATGTGGGTGCAACCAAGGATGAGGTTGACGATACCGGCGTCATGATCCTCCTGGCTGAAGTACTTCTTGCCGACAACGACGGCGAAGGTGGTGATCAGCGGCGGAACGATGCAAGCGGCGGAGACGGCGGCCATGAAGTTGGTACCGAAGTTGTAGGTGTCGGTGCCAACACCGGCGGCCAGGGCCTCGGTGAGCATAGCGGTACCGGTGACATAAGCAGCCTTGTTGACCGGGCCGCCCATGTCAAAGGCGCACATGCAGCCGATAGCAAGACCCAGAACAACGGCGCCAGAGGCGGACAGACCCTTGAGGAAGTCCATCATGGCGGTGTTGATGGCAGCCATGGGGCCGGAAATGCCGAGCATGACCAGGCCGACGATAGCCGTCGAGAACAGCGGGTACAAAAAGATTGCCTTGAGGCCGTCCAGGTTCTTGGGCAGACCGGCAAAGACCTTCTCGAGCAGTAGGATGACATAACCGGCGAGGAAGCCACCGACGATGCCGCCGAGGAAGCCGAACCCCACGCCGGCGCCACCGGCGTCGATCATGCCGGTCTCGGCGTTAACAGGCAGGCCCTGGATGGCGATCATACCGGCAACAAAACCGGGGACGAGAGCCGGGCGCTTGCCGATGGATTCGGCGATATAGGCGGAAAGCACGGGAACCATGAGGTTCATGGCAATGCCGCCGATGATCTTGAGCATAGCGGCGAAGCTGTTGTAGTCGGCAGCCGTCGAATCGAAGGACGTGATGCCCCACAGGAACGAAACGGCGGTCAGGACACCACCGGCGACGACGAAGACCAGCATATGGCTGACGCCGTTCATAAGGTGCTTGTAGATGACGTGGCCGATGGACTCCTTCTCCTCGACCTCGTCCTCGACATCGGCAGCGGCTTCAACCGTGCTGTCGCCCTTGGCGGCGAGCGCGCGGTCAATCAGCTTACCGGCGGCCTCAACGGACAGGGCCTTGGATACACCAACGGAAACCATGGGCTTGCCGGCAAAACGCTCGGCCTGGACATCCTTGTCAGCTGCGACGACGACGGCCTTGGCGCCAGCGATCTCGCTCTTAGTGAGCTCGTTCTCGACACCGACCTGGCCATGAGTCTCGACCTTAATGGTCAGACCGCGCTCGGCAGCTGCCTTCTCCAGCGCCTCCTTCGCCATGAAGGTGTGCGCAATGCCGGTCGGGCAACCGGTCGCGGCAATGATGTCAAACTTAGCCATGTGTCCCTCCTTTTTAAGTTTTGCGCCCGCAGGCGCTCCCCTACACGCGCGTCCTTGCGCGCTTTTCCACAACTGAAAGATACCAACCTACCGTCCGCGTGAGAAGAGACAAGGCGCAATTCTCCGGTGAAAGGTTCTTTCATAACCGTAAACGGTAAGTGAAAGTTTACCATCAACACTTGAAACGGCAAGGTGTATCTTGTAATTGACAATCCCCCTATACTAAGACATTACAAAACGAGTCCGATTTTCATGCCAACCAGGAGCCATCCATGACCGATAGTAGCAAGAGCGCGCTTTCCCTCATTAGTACCCATCAGGGATATAGCGAGTCCGAGCAGCGCATTGTCGACTATATATTGGAGCACCAGTCCGAGGCGCCACGCCTCACGGCGGCTCAGCTCTCGCGCGCCGCCGCCACGTCCGAGGCGACCGTTTCTCGCTTCTGCCGCAAGCTTGGCTTTGGTAGCTTCCGCAGCTTTCAGTTTTCGTTGGCAAGGGATTTGGAAAGCCAGCGCAACGAGGGCCTGACTGACGAAGTCTCGCTCGACAATATGGAGCAGAGCCTCAAGAACATTCTGGCTGCCAAGGTGAGCGAGCTTAATGCGACCATCGACGGGATCGACCACGATACGCTGGCGGCTGTTGTGCATGCCCTTAAGCATGCAGGGGTTATTGAGTTTGCGGCTGTGGGCAATACGAACGCGGTCGCGCTCGATGCGACGTTTAAGTTTTCGCAGCTGGGCCTGCGCTGCATGGCAAGCACCATTAGCGAGACATCAATCGGCTTTGCGCTCACGTTGCGCCCGGGTGACGTCATCGTGCTTATCTCAAACTCCGGCAAATCGCGCCGACTGAATCGCATGGCAAAAGCGGCTCGCGACTGCGGCGCAACCATAGTCGTCATCAGCAGCGACAGCAAATCCCCGCTCGCGCGCCTGGCAGACTACACCTTTAATACCGTCAACCACGAAGCGCTGCTGACGACGGGCGACTTTGCGTTCTCTAAAATCAGCGCAACGATGATCATCGAGGTTATCTACAACTTCCTGCTGCCCGAAATCGAGGACGCGCGCGAGCATATCAGCTACTACGAGGAGCTCATCCAGCCGGACAAGGTCGTAGAGTAAAACGCGTTGTGGGACAAAAATTACAGTCTATTTTGTCCCACCAACACCGCTGATACGACCTAACCTCGAGCTTCTTCGAGCATCTGCTTTGCGTGAGCCAAGCTTGCCTCGGACTGATCGCCGCTGAGCATGCGGGCGATCTCGGCGGTACGCGCTTCGCCGGTTACCTCGTCCAAATGCGTCTGGGGAACATCGCCCGGTTCCTTGCTGACAACATAATGCTTGTCGGCCATGACGGCAACCTGTGCCAAGTGGGTTACGACAATCACCTGATGTGTAGCGGCGAGATCTGCCAGCACGCCTGCAAGCGCACGCGCAGTGGAGCCACCAACACCAGCATCAACCTCGTCAAACACCAGCGTATCGACACCGTCTGCGTTACCGAGGACAACCTTGCTTGCCAGCATGACGCGGCTTAGCTCGCCGCCCGACGCAATTCGGCGCAGGGGGCGCGGCGTCAAACCGGCACCGCTGCGGTATAGCAACTCGTAGCTCGAAGGACCAACGGGCGTCCACTCAGCACGGGGAAGATCACGTGACTCCCAGACGAGCTCGGCACTGCCCATCTCCAAGCGCGCCATCTGGCGGCCAACCTCGTGGCAGAAGCGCGGGGCCGCCGTATTGCGAGCGCGCTTAAGTGCCTTGGCAGCGGCAAACAACTCGCGCTCGGCGATCCCGAGCGCCTCACGCGCCTTTTTGATCTGTTCATCGCCATCATCGACCAGGGACAGCAGTTCTTGCGAGCGATCGCGCATGGCAAAAACATCGTCCATGGTGGGACCCCACTGACGCAACAGGCCCTTGAGGTCGGAATACCGCTCACGCATGCGAGCGAGCTCGCGCGGGTCGAAGGCGACGCCATCGCGATAGGCACGAAGTTCGTTCGCGCAATCCTCAAGGGAGATACAGGCATCCGAAAGCGCATCGGCAATGTCACCCAGTTTGCGATCGACGGCAGCCATACGGGAAAGCTCTGCCACGGCACTGTTCACGGCATCGAGCGCTCCCCCTTCGGCGGCAAGCGATGCATGGGCATCGTTAGCTGTGGCAACCAGTACCTCGGCATGTTCAGAGCGCGGCAGCAGTTCCTCGAGTTCCTCATACTCGCCCGGCTTGGGATCGACCTCGCCGATGCGCTCGAGGGCAAAGCGCGCCTCCTCGACGCGGCTCCCCTGCGCACGCGAGGCCTCTTCGACACGTCGAACTTCCTTGGCGGCAGCGCGCGATGCCTTAAAGCAGGTGCGGTACGCATCCAGCGCCTCGAGCGCAGAGCGCCCCGCCCAGGCATCGACCATCGCAACGTGATGCGCCGGGTCGAGCAAGCGCTGATGCTCATGCTGCCCGCACAAATCCATCATCACGCCAACGCACTCCGAAAGCTCGCGCACGCTGGCGATGCGGCCGTCAATTTTTACGCGACTGCGGCCCTCGGCGGAAAGGCTGCGCTGCACGGTGAAGCCTTCCGTGTCGTGCGGCCCGTCGAACAAGCGCGCCTCGACGCTCGCCAGCGCCTCGCCCTCGCGCACCATCGACGAATCCGCGCGCTCGCCCAAAATGAGCTTGAGCGCCGAGAGCAGCGCGGTCTTGCCGGCGCCGGTCTCGCCGGTCAGGACAGTCAGGCCGGCACTCGGCACCAACGTCGCCTCGCGAATGAGTGCAATGTTAGAAACCTGCAGCTCATCGATCATGACGGACTCCGTAGAATACGCGGCTCACCGAGTTATAAAAGCTCTCGGGGCCGTAATCGAGCAGCAGCACATCTCCGGGCCCACGGCGCGCCGCCACGCTCTCGACGGTCCCATCGCAGGTAATAAACTGTCCATCGATAGCGATCGCCGGAACGCTAGGGCGGTCATCAGACATAAAGATTTCGACGACATCACTCGGCGAAGTCAAAAAGGCACGGGCCTGAATGGTGTGCGGGGCAATGGGTACGCAGACCATGCCCGTATAGTCGGGGCTCACGATGGGGCCACCGGCACTCAGCGCGTACCCCGTAGAACCAGTCGCCGTGGACACGACCACGCCATCACCACGCAAGCGATCGATATGGTGGCCCGACACTGTGATGTCAAACTCGACCATATCGGAAAGGGGGCCGCGCGTGAGCGCCATGTCGTTGAGGGCGAACGTGCGCACGACATCCTTCGTGCCATCGTCGCGCACGGACACGATATCCGCGGCGATCGTGGCGCGACGGCTCACGTGCAGCTCGCCGGACAGGGCATCGCTCACGACCTGCAGGATGTCGCGCTCCTGCGGACTCGCAGCAGTTAAAAAGCCCAGGTGGCCATAGGAAAGACCGAGGATAGGAATCTCGCGATAGTTGAGGATACGAGCCGCGCGCAGCAGCGTGCCGTCGCCGCCGAGCGTAATGACCAGGTCGGCATCGTCAACATCGGGCGCGCTCTGGATCTTGGAGCGCTGATCGGCAGCCCATGCCACCTCGTAGCCCTGGCGCGAAAGCCAAAGCTCGAGCATCAGGCCACTCTCGACCGCCTCTTGCTTGTAGTAATTGGGAACCAGAAAGACCTTCATAGCGTTGCAGCTTTCTCGCTCAAAACCGATACCTGGGATTGCAGCTCATCGTCGGTGCGTTCACCGGGGGCAAACCTCGTGCCGCACAGGAAAAACTCAACGTTGCCCTTGGCACCATGAATGGGTGACACGCACACATCGACCGGGAACAGGCCCTTGGCAGCAAAGAGCTCAATCGCCGCCGCGAGTGTATCGCGGCGCACGGCGGGATCGGTCACAATGCCGCCCTCACCCACCAGCGCCGCCGGAGCCTCAAACTGCGGCTTTACGAGCGTGCAGAATGCGCCCATAGGTGCCAAGCACGCCAGCACCGCATCGATAATGTTCGCAATGCTGGTAAACGAGACATCACACACAGCCAGGTCGATGGCGCCCGCATAGCCAAGCTCGGGCAGCTGCGTCACGTTTGTGCGCTCATGCAGTGCCACGCGATCGTCCTGACGCAACGACCAATCGAACTGGGCGCGACCCACGTCCACCGAGACAACGGTCGCAGCTCCGCGCTTGAGCAGGCAATCGGTAAAGCCGCCGGTAGAGCAGCCAACATCCAGACAGGCAAGGCCCGTCGGATTGATGCCAAACGCATCAAGCGCGCCTTCGAGCTTAAGACCGCCGCGGCCGACATAGGGAATGCGCCCCTTCACGTGCAGCGGCAGACCCGGGGTCACCTTAAGGCCCGGTGAAGTCAAGCGCTTGCCGCCACTCGAGACCAAGCCGGCCATAAGAGTGCGAAGGGCATCCGCGCGATCGGCGCAGATGCCCTGTGAAATCAGTTCGTCATCAAGACGCACGCGTTTCATGAATGCCATCAACCATTCGTATCCGGAGATGCGGCTAGCTATCCTGGGATTCGTTTGCCGCGTCCTCATCGTATTCCTGCTGGAGCTTATCGGCCTCACGCGGAGTCAGCTCAAACTTGTCGACCATATCGACCGCGCGGGAGCCCAGCTCAATCGCCTCGTCAAACAGATCGAGTGAACGCTCCAAGGACGTATCCTTGGAGCGAACGGTAGCGATGATCTGGTCTAGACGGTCCGAGATCTCGTCAAAGTTGCGGACAGAACCCTCTGGCATGACTACTCCTCGACGGAGTCGGCCTCGACGGCCTCAGCAGCGTCCGCATCCTCGGCTAATACGCCGGCGGCAGCCTGAGCGGCAGCGACCTTGGCGGCCGCCTCGGCAGCCTGTGCCTCCTCGCGAGCGCGATCCTCGGCCAGCAGCTCCTGGTACAGGTCCTCGCCCGGCAGCTCCTCGCTGCGAGCGATCTTGCCCAGCACGCCGTTGACAAACGATGCGGACTGGTCGGTACCATAAGCCTTAGCGATTTCTACGGCCTCGTTGATCACGATAGCGTCCGAAACCTCTTCGTCGGTGAGGAAGCGCATCTCATAGACAGCGATACGCAGCAGATTGCGGTCGGCACCGGGCATGCGCATAAGATCCCAGTTCTTGGCGACGGCGCGCAGGGCACAGTCGATGCGATCAATATGCTCGTAGGCACCGCGGCAAAGCACCAACGCATAGGGGTCGAGGGGACCCTTCGAGATCAAGAAATCGCCCTCGAGGACGCGCTCGAGCGGGCTGTCCGTGGCCTCGGCCTGGAACAGCAGCTGCAGCGCCTGACTGCGGGCAAGCGTGCGCCCGCGATAAACCTTAAGGCTCAAAGGTTACTCCTTGGGGAAAACGAGGCCGTCGATGCAAACGTCAACGCGCTCGACCTCAACGCCCACCTGGGCATCGATGGCGGCGACCACTGCGGCGCGAACGGCCTCGGCGAGTTTCTTGAACGGATAGCCAAAGAACACCACGACGCGCACAGTGAGTGCGAGCTTGTCGCCGACGACCTCGGCCTCGACCGCCGGCTCGGAAGCCGGGGCCTTGGACGAGAGCATCATGGAGACAAGGTTGGTGGCAAGGTCCTTGACGCCAACGGAGGCGATGCCCTCGACATCCGACACGGCGCGCGAGACGATGGCGGTCAGAACATCGGGCGAAATGCCGATACCGTCAATCTTGATTTCCTGGGGCATGAGTCCTCCTAGAAGAGTTGGTTGCTAGACGCGGGAGACGAACTTGCCGTCGCGGGTGTCAACCTTGATGACCTCGCCCTCGTTGAGGTACATGGGGACCTGGATGACAGCGCCGGTGTCGATCGTGGCCGGCTTGGTGGAACCCTGGACGGTGTCGCCCTTAAAGCCCGGGTCGGTCTGGACAATGGTGGTCTCGATGAACATCGGCGGGGTCACGCCCATGAGCTCATCGTCGGCGAAGAGCAGCTGGCAGATGTCGTTCTCGCGCAGCCACTTGGAGTTCTCGCCCACCATGTCCTCGGGAACGGGAACCTGCTCATAGGACTCGTTGTCCATGAAGATGTAGTCGGTGCCATCGTTGTAGAGGTACTGGAACTCACGGGTGGTGAGCATGACGCTCTCGAACTTGGTGCCGGCGTTGCAGGTGTTCTCGACGACGCGGCCGCTCTTGATGTCGCGGGTCTTGTAGCGCACAAACGCGCCACCCTTTCCCGGCTTGACATGCTGGAACTCGACGATGGTGTAGACCTTGTCCTTAATGCGGAGACCGAGGCCGTTCTTGAAGTCGGCGGTAGAAATGGTAGGCATAGCGACCTTTCTTGTTATAGGCAGAACGCACAAGCGTCCAAATTACATACGACCGAAATTATACACTTGCAGACGGCGCCTGCAGAGAGCGCATAAAAAGAGAACGCGGGGCGCCCGAATCATTTCGGACGCCCCGCCTCAAACTATCTACGAAGTAGACTAGCAGTCGATAACGTGGAGGTCATGCGGGGTCTTGGTGAAGGGCTCGTAGCCGTTCTCGGTGACCACGCCGTAGTCCTCCAAGCGCACGCCGCCCACACCGGGCAGGTACACGCCGGGCTCCATGGTAATAACCGAGCCAACTTCGATGATGTTCTTGCTACGGTTGAAGTTGGGCAGCTCGTGGATGTCGATACCGACGCCGTGGCCCAGGCCATGGTTGTAGTAATCGCCATAACCGGCATCCCCGATAATCTTCTTGGAGAGCCTGAAGATGTCGTTGCCCTCGACGCCCGGATGGATGGCGGCGATGCACTCCTCGTGCGTACGGCGCACGAGCTCGTACAGGTCGAGCTGCTCCTGGGTAGGCTCGCCCATCACGACGGTACGCGTCATATCGGAGCGGTAGTCGCAATAGCCCGCGCCGTAATCCATGAGGACGAAGTCGCCCTTCTCGATCACGCGGTCACTCGGGACGGCGTGCGGGTTCGCAGTGTTGGGACCGCTCGCGACAATGGAACCAAAGGCCAAGCTGTCGGCGCCGTTGGCGAACATAAAGTTCTCAAGCTCGTTGCGAACCTGCTTCTCGGTCATACCAGGCTTAATAAAGCCGAGCATATGCTGGAAGGCGGCGTCGGTGATCGACTGTGCGTGGCGCATGAGCTCGATCTCCTCGGCATCCTTGACGGCGCGCATCTTACGGATGTCGTCGTGCATCAGCGGCAGCATGCAAGCGACGGAGCGGTCCTCCAGGCCGCGCTGAATGCCCTGGTAGAAGTTAATCTGCATATCGTCCTCGACAGCGCAGACGCGGCACTTGTTGGCCGCGATCTTGCCGGCGACCCAACCGGGGATGGTGCCCTCGTCCATGTCGTAGACCCAGGGACTGCCGGCGGGCGTGTTCTCCTCAAAGCTGTTGAGATAGCGCGAATCGGTATGGAACAGGCACTGGTCAGCCGTAATAAACGCCGCGTGCGGAAACTCGAAGGTGTAATCGAAGACGCCCTTCACGCCCGTAAGCCAACGAAGATTTGCCTCGTCGCGCACCACGATGGCGTCGTAGCCACGCTCGACCATCAGGGCACGGACACGCTCGATACGACCGGCAGGACCGGCAGCAAACTCAGACATGCAGATTCCTTTCTTGTTGTCGTCACATACAGACGGGACGGGCTCAATCAGCGTACGAAAACGCAAGCGATTCGTAACCGATTGAAAACCCGTCCCTCAACATGATACGAAAGACGATGGATGTCAATAAATCTTAGAGAAGTTCCTTACGAGAAGCCAGATACGCCTGGGCATGGCGCTCGAGAACCTCGTCCTCCACGCTGGTCAAACGAATAGCGCCAAGCGCCGCGGGCAACGGCAGCATGCTACGGTTCGAGCGCGCAAACTGCTGCCTGCGGAACTCCTCGACAAACGCGGTAGGCTCCAGGTCGAAGGCAAGTTCCTCGATGCCAAAGTCCTCCAGGCAGTCATCGACATCAAACACATAGTCGATATCGAAGTCGCAGGCATCATGTGCTAGGCGTGCCTCAAAGCGCATGCCCTCGGACAACAGCTGGTAGGCAGGGATCCGCGAAGCGGCATCTCCCAAGCAGGCGCGCAGGGTGCGTTCTCCCGTCTTGCCAAAATCGAGCGCATGCCGAGCGCTCGGGTTCGTGGCCATCAATACGTCCTTGCGGGCAGTCTGAGACCATTGGACGGCATTGACGAGCGCGACCTCCTCACCAGCAAGAATCTCGGGGACAGTCTCAATAAACTGATTCCAGCGCGACTTGCTGCTCGAAAGCATGGTGCCAACAAGTACCGCATAGCCGAGCTTGAGGTCCTCGGGGTCCGCTTCGCGAACAAGGTCGAGGTCACACACGACCAAGCCCGGTTCGGGACGGAACGCGATAGCGGGAAGCGCATTGGCCGACGAGGCGACGAGCGGCTTCATGGTCGTCGCGACCGTGAGCATGGCGTCGAAGGTCGTCGGCAGCAGCGCGCACTCAGTTCGGCCGCACCACTGGTTGGCGCACCAGCTAACAACCGAGCAGGTCGCCGTGTCGCCGACGGCGACAACGAGATCGTCACAGGTAATGCCGTTAGCCGACAGGGCGCCAAAGACGGTATCGGCATCGGCCAGCGTGGCACCGGCAGGCGAAACCTCGAGGACGAGCGGCGACACGGCAAAGCCAGCATCGACCAGAGCGTGCTCAACGACCTCGCCAAAACGCTCTGACGTGGCGGTGTTCCAAACGACCATCGCACGCTTAGGCTTGCCCACGGCCGAGGCAAACATACGCGACAGCTCATCGAACGCGCCCAATCCGACACGGACATCGACGCTGCGGTTTTGGAAATTGATCAGTTGACGGCGAATCATAGCAGTCCACGCTCCAAAAGCATCTCGGCACAAAGGTAGGAAACGTCCTCGAAGGACTTGTTGCGAATATCAAGGGTAAGGTCGGCTGCCTGGCGATACAGCGGACGGCGATGCTCAAACAGGCGCGCGGCATGCTCGGGCGAGCGGAAATCGGGGCGCGTGTCGCACCGACGAATCTGGCGCAACGAGTCCTCGAAGTCGCCCTCGAGGTACACGCACGTACCCATTTCGTGCATCAGTTTAATGTTCACTGGCGTCTCGACGATGCCACCCCCGCACGATACCAGCAGGCTGCGCTCGCTTTGAAGCGAACGGAGTGCCGAGGTCTCGAGCTCGCGAAAACGATCCTCGCCCTCGGTCTCAAAAATCTCGGTAACCGACTTGCCGCATCGACGCACGACCAGGCGGTCGGTATCGATAAAACGCCGCTTGAACATGGTGCCGACGTTGCGCGCGAGCGTCGATTTGCCCGCGCCCAAAAAGCCGATAAAGAAGATATGGTCGCAGCCGTGTTTGATGTGCTGGGACATAGCGAGACCTATTCCTCGCAGGGAAGGTCGCGCAGGGCCCGGCGCTCAAAGATACGGAAGATCTGCGTGTACCACAGGTCCTGGGTTGCTTGCGGCTTGACCAGGATGGTATCGACGCCGGCAAAGTTGCCGCTCCACACGTCCGTGTAGAGCTGATCACCGATCAGCACCGCCTCATCGGCCGTGGCGCCGAGGCGCTTAAGACCCGCCTTGAGGGCAAACGGAGCCGGCTTCATAGCGTGGCTGATGGCCTCGAGCCCCAACTCGCGTGCAGAGCTCATGACCTGGTCGCGATGCCAGTTGTTGGACACCATGCACAGCTTAAAGCCTTTGGCACGGGCGGCATCGAGCCAAGCGGAAACCGCGGCGGGAACCTGCTCGGTATCGCGCGGCACCAGGGTGTTATCGCGATCGAGCAGAATGGCGCGTTTGCCGTCGGCCCACAGGGTATCAAGGTCGATGCGATCGACCGAGGCAACGTATCGTTTGGGGCTAAAAATCCTCATGCTAATTCCAAGACTGTTGATGTTCTTCGTAGGTTTGCGAGAAATACTCCTCGTCCTGTGTAATGTAGAAATACAGGTCATCGGAGTCGGTCGGCTCAAGGGTGGCCTTGAGCGCCTCGAGCGACGGAGAACAGATGGGCGTGGGCGGCAGGCCCTCGTGCTTATAGGTGTTATACGGGCTATCGCTCTGCAGGTCGTCGGCGGTAACCTCGCCGCCGGTAACATACATCATGGTCGCATCGCTGTTGAGATAACGCAGACCGTCAAGCTTACCGGCAAGGCGGTTGTAGAAGACCGAGGCCACGTGCGACCGTTGATCGGCGTTGAGACCCTCGCGCTCAACGATAGAGGCAAGGTTAACGATGTCGTAATCGGACATCTCCACACCGTAGCGCTCCTTGATCTTGGCCTCGCAGCTGGCAAAGTCAAGCGACTTGTACTCGGTCTTAAACTGATCGAGCATGGCGCGAATCACTTCATCGGCCGTCGGCGAATCGCCCAGCGAATAGGTCTTGGGGAACAAGAAGCCCTCGAGCGAATCGTTTGCAGCACCCCTAAGGAAGCTATAATCGTCCACGTAGTTGGAGGCCTTGGCCTGGTTGAGGAAGTCTTCCTTAGAGATGCTGTCGTAGGCCTGGGCCACACGGTCGGCGACTTGATCGACCGTCAAGCCCTCGGGAATCGTCAGCGCATTGGAGCCCGCGTTGGGGCCTTCCATGAGTTGCTGCACCACCTTAGTCGTATCCATGAGCGTGGTGAACGAATAAGTACCGGGCTTAAGCGACATATCGGCGTTGAGCTTTTTTACCGCCGCATAGTAATCCTTGGGATTTTCGACGATATGGTTCTCGGAGAGAATCGAGGCGATCGTATCGCCCGAAGCACCGTCGGGAATGGTCACCGTAACCTGCTGACCAGCCGTGACCTTCGAATCCTCGCCGGCAAAGAAGCCCTTGACGACTGGCACGACAAAGAAAACGATCGCGACAAGCGCAAGCACGGCGACGACGCCACCGATAATCATAGGCACCGGGGAGCTTTTCTTTTGGGCACCACGGCGGGCGTGCGTGTTATAGCTCGATCGCGTGGCCGGAGCAACGCCGTGCGAGCCATGAGCGTGATACGAATGCGATTGGGGGGCCTGCGTTCGCTGGATAGGTGCCTGCTGCTTAAAGCGGGTACCGCCTGTAGGCTGGGCTGTACGAGCAGTGGGCTGCTGACCCGTCCGCTGAGCAGGTTGGGCCGAACGAGAGGAGGACTGCACCGGGCGCGCGGCAGGCTGAGCTGCGCGCTGTGTCGGCTGTGCCGGACGCTGGCCAGGTTGGGTAGGGCGCGGCACAGGCTGTCCCTGGCGAATCGGCTGGCGCGGATCGGAAGCGCTAGGCATGCGAGACCTCCTCGTTTTTACGATCAAGCCACGTCTGCAAAAACAGGCTAGCGGCAATCATGTCAATCTTGCCCCTCATCTGCTTTTCGTTGAGTCCCTGCTCGCGCAAGATGCGCTTGGCCTCTTGCGAGGACAGGCGCTCGTCCTCAAACTCCAGCGGAAGTTCGAGCTCGTCGGCAATCTTTTGCGCTACGGCGGCGACGCGCTCGGCCTGGGGGCCGGGCTCACCGGCCATGGTCAAGGGACGTCCGCTTACCAGGATATCGGGCTCATAGTCCTCGACCATGTAGCGAAACGTCTTGGACATACCGGTGACCTCAGCAGCCGGAAGCACCTTGACAGGCATTGCCATCTTGCCATCACGGCTTGAGACGGCAATACCGATCCTAGTCTCCCCTATGTCCAGCGCGAGCGCGACCACAGCGACTACTTAGGTTCTTAGGCGCCGAGCGCGGTCTTGGCGGCCGCGATGGCATCGGCGATACCGGCAGCGTTCTTGCCACCGGCCTGGGCCATGTTGGGACGACCGCCACCGCGACCATCGACCAGGCCCGCGATCTGCTTGATCACGTTGCCGGCGTGGAAACCGGCCTTCACAGCGTCATCGGAGCCGGCGGCGAGCAGGGCCGGGGTGCCCTTCTCGGTAACGCTGGCAACTACGCAGGCGACGGGGCCGGCAACCTTCTGGTGCACGGTATCCCAGACGTTGCGCAGGTCTGCGGCCTCGAGACCCTGGAGCTCAGCGACGACGAGCTTGTAGCCATTCAGCTCGACAGCGCCGTCGATGGCGCTGGAAATGGCGTCGGAGGAGCCACCGGTCAGAGCCTTCTTGAGCTTGTTAGAAGTCTCGCGCAGCTCGGCCTGCAGGTTCTCCACGCGGGCGGGAACCTCGTCGACGTGGCACTTGAGCGCAGCGGCGGCAGCGTCGACGAGCGCCAGGCGGTCGGCCATGTAATCGAGAGCGCCCTTGGAGGTCACGGCCTCGATACGGCGGACGTTCGAGCCCGTGGAGGACTCGGAAATGATCTTGAACAGACCGATCTCGGCGGTATTGGCGGCATGCGTACCTCCGCAGAGCTCGCGGGAGAACGGCTGATCCTCGGCGCCCACGGAGACGACGCGGACGACGTCTCCGTACTTCTCGCCAAACAGGGCGACAGCGCCGGCGGCCTTGGCCTCATCGATGCCCATGACGCGGGTCACGACCGGCTTGGAAGCGAAAATCTGCTGGTTGACCAGGTCCTCGACAGCCTTGAGCTGCTCGGAAGACAGAGCCTCGAAGTGCGTGAAGTCAAAGCGCAGGTGCTCGGGCGTCACGAGCGAGCCGGCCTGGGAGACATGCTCGCCCAGGACCTGCTTAAGCGCGGCGTCGAGCAGGTGGGTGGCGGTGTGGTTGCGGCGCAGGAAACCACGGCGCTCGGCGTCGAGCGCGGCGGTCACGGTAGCACCGACGGTCAGCGTACCCTCGGCAACGTGCGCGACGTGGGCATACAGGCCGTTGTGGTTCTTGGTATCGGAAATGGTCAGCGCAACGCCCTCGGCGGAAAGCTCGCCGGCGTCGCCCTGCTGGCCGCCCATCTCGGCGTAGAACGGGGTACGGTCGAGCACAACCTCGACGTCCTCGCCGGCGGCAGCGGACTCGACGGACTCGCCGTTGCGCACGATGGCGACAACCTTGGCGCACTCAATCACATCGTTGTCGTAACCGTCGAACTCGGTCGCGGCAACCTTGTCGGAAAGCTCGACCCACACGTCGTTGAAGCTGCCCCAGGCGTCGCCCTTGGCATTGGCGCGAGCGCGGGCCTTCTGGTCCTCCATGCAGGCGGCGAAACCGTCCATGTCGACGTCATGGCCAGCAGCACCGGCGATCTCGACGGTCAGGTCGATGGGGAAACCAAAGGTGTCGTGCAGCTTAAAGGCAACGTCGCCCGGAAGGACGGCGCCGTCGGCGAGCGCTGCCAGGGCCTCGTCAAGATAAACGCGGCCGTTGTCGAGCGTCGTGGAGAAGCGCTCCTCCTCGGAGGCAACGATACCCTTGACGAGCGCGACGTTCTTGAGCAGCTCAGGATAGGCCTCGCCCATCTGAGCGTTGACCTCGTCGATGAACTTGGTCAGGAAGGCGCCCTCGATGCCCAGCAGGCGGCCGTGGAACACGGCACGGCGGAGCAGTCGGCGCAGGACGTACTCGCGGCCCTCGTTACCGGGCAGGATGCCGTCCGAGATCATAAAGTCGACGGCACGGGAGTGGTCGGCAATGATGCGCAGGGAGCGGCTGGCGCCGGAGTAATCGTCGGCGTCATAGGTCTTGCCGCTAATCTCCTCACCGAGCTTGATGAGGTGCTGCATCAGATCGCCGTCGTAGTTGGCGGTCTTATGCTGCATGATAGCGGCCATGCGCTCCAGGCCCATGCCCGTATCGAGGTTGCGGTGCGGCAGCTCCGGCATGGAGCCGTCCTCCTGGCGGTCGTACTGGGTAAACACGAGATTCCAGAACTCAAGGAAACGGTCGCAGTCGCAGCCGGGCTTGCAGTCGGGACTGCCGCAACCGACCTCCTCGCCCATGTCAAAGTAGATCTCGGAGCACGGACCGCAGGGGCCGGTGGGGCCAGCGGCCCAGAAGTTGTCATCCTCGCCCAGACGCGAGATGTGATCCTCGGCAACACCCAGAGAGCGCCACACGTCGTGAGTCTCGTCGTCTTCGGTAAAGACGGTGAAGTACAGGCGGTCGAGCGGCAGCTTGAACTCCTTGGTGATGAGCTCAAAGGCCCAAGCGCAAGCCTGCTGCTTGGAGACGCCGCCAAAGGAGAAGTCGCCGAGCATCTCAAAGAAGGACAGGTGACGGCCGTCCTCGCCGATGCAGTCGATGTCGTTGGTGCGGACGCACTTCTGGCAGGAGATCGCGCCGATCTCCTTCATGGTCTTCTTGCCCTGGTAGTACTCCTTAAACTGGTTCATACCGGCGTTGGCAAGCAGCAGCGAAGGGTCGTCGGGGACGAGGGACGAAGAAGAATAGAGCTTAAGACCGCGCTCCTCAAAGAAGTTGAGGAACTTGGAGCGAATCTCGGCCGTAGTCATTGACGGGTAGTCAGCACTCATAGAGGGAATCTCCTCGGTTTCACATCGAAACAGTTCAAACGTAACGATATTACCATCCCACCGCGCAAGTGCAAAAAGAGGGCCGGCACAATGCCGGCCCTTCAGCGAAATTGCATGTTAGCGCGTATGAATGTTGAATCGAATTACCCCGCTAGTTGTCGTCATCGTCCATGGAGCCGTCGATACCGGTTTTGGTGTCGTCCGTATTGGAATCGTCATCCATGGCGAAGGGGTTCTTGAAGAAACCGGTCGCATCGGGCTGCAGACCCGAGAGCTTGATCCAGGGATTATCGAGCTCGGGCTTGGGCATGGCCTGGGCCTCGGGCGCGGTCTCGTTGCCGATGAGCTCGGACTCGTAAATGAAGGTGTCGTCGCCGAGCGCGTCATAGGCGGCGACCGGATTGCCATCGGCATCGCGGTACGGCGTGCCCTTAAACACGGCGCCGTCGTATGCCACGAGCTGGCGGCCGGTCTCGTTCTCAAAGTAATAGACGAAGATGCCCTTGAGGGCAGCGCACAGCGGGATGGCGATAATCATGCCGATGGGGCCCATGAGTGCCGAGCCAATAACGAGCGCCGTGAGGCTCATGATGGGATGCACCTGCACCGAGCTCTGCATGACCTTAGGCGAAATCACGTTATCGGTGACGTTTTGTGCGACCATCGTCACGATGAGCGTCCATAACGCCAACATGGGGCTGAACATAAAGCCGAGTACCGTGGCGATTGCTGCGCTCACCCAGGGACCGACGACCGGAACCAAATGCATGATGCCGGTAAAGATAGCCATGAGCGCCGCATACGGATGGCCGATGATCATAAAACCGATAAAGGCAAGGAAGCCACCGCAGATGGACGTCACGACCATACCGCGCATGTAGCCGCCGACGGAGCGAGAAAGGATGGCGACCATAAAGCGGTACGAGGTCTCCTTCTCCTGACCGATGATGGTGCAAATCTCGTGATGCATGCGAGGGTAGTCGCAGGCCATCCAGTAGGCAAGCACCAGACCAAGGAAGATCACGAACAACTGCGAGGCCGTATTGGTGATGAGCGGGAACACACCGCGGCCAAGCTCGGCAGCGATCTGTGACACATACTTCGATGCCACAGCGACCAGCGACGAAAGATTATCGTCCAAATACTCCTTGAGCGGCGTGTTGTTAAGCGTCTTGGCATGCGAGATCATCTCATTGAGATCGCCACCCGCAACACGAAGCTGCTCGGGCAGGCGGCTCAGGACTTCCATGATCTGACCAAAAAGAATCGGCGACAAGATGCAAACGACACCGACGAGCACGGCAACGACAACAATAAGCGCAATAAGCGAACCGATGCCGCGATTCACACCATGGTGCTCGAGCCAGTTGGTGATCGGGGACATCACAAAAGCAATAATGGAGCCGACGGCGAGAAACTCGATAACCGGTGCCAGGATGCCCATAAGGTTAAAGATGACAGCAGCAATAACAATGCAGCCGACAACAGCCCAAATGCGCAGCGTCAGAATGCGGGTGCCGCGCAGCGCGCGATCGGTTTGCTGGGGGCGCTCACTCATGAACGAATCATCACTCCGTCGGGGTCGATCTTGTCCTGAATCTTCTTAAGCGTGCGGCGCAGCAGGCGCGAAACCTGCACCTGAGAAATACCCAGCTTCTTGGCAATCTCGATCTGGGTCATGCCCTTCACGAAGCGCAGCTCGATCACCTCGCGCTCGCGCGGCGAGAAATCGCGAATGGCCTCCTCAATCACCAAGCGGTCATCGGTAAAGTCGAGTTCATTGTCCTCGTCGGCATAACGGTCGAGAATCGAAGGCGAATCGTCGGAATCAGATGTACCGGGAGCCTCGATAGGCACCGAGGTATAGGCCGAAGACGATTCCATAGCCTCGAGGACCTCGTCGACAGTCACATCTAGATACTCAGCGATCTCCTCAACCTTGGGCGAACGCTGCAGCTCGTTGGTAAGTTTGTCAGTAGCCTGGTTGACCTTGGCCGAGAGCTCCTGCAGACGACGCGGCACGCGTACGCTCCAGCCCTTGTCGCGGAAATGGCGTTTGATCTCACCCAGGATAGTGGGTGTCGCAAACGTCGTGAACTCAAGTCCGCGTTCAGGGTCAAAGCGGTCGATAGCCTTGAGCAAGCCCAGATAGCCGACCTGCAAAAGGTCATCGAGTGGCTCGCCGCGATTCTTAAATTTGTTGGCAAGAAACCTTACCAGGTTCATATGGGACATGACGAGCTGCTCGCGGGCGTCCGGATCACCGGTCTCCTTGTAGCGGCGAAACAGCTCGCGGGTTTTCTCCTTATCCCAAGCGGTCTTGCCGCTCCGGGAACGTTCGGTCATATTAGATATCCGCCTTGAGGTCGAGGGAAAGCGTCAGGGGCGCCGCGGTCTTTTCGTAGGAGTCGCACACGCTTGCAAGGATGAGCTCGGCATACACCGCAGCCTGGTCGTCTTCATCGACAGTCGCCTGATCGCCAAAGGTAAAGGTCATGCCCACGTGCGATTCGTCGACATCGAATTTGATCGAGATATCGTCGGAATCAACAGCCGTGCAGCCAAAGATGAAGGCTTCCTCGGCAGCCATGCGGATGTCCTCGATGCGATCGACAGACATGGAGCACAGGGCACCAACGTTGGCCGCCGTCATGCGCACAAGGCGAGCGAGACGCGGGTCACCAGCAACGGTAAGCGTGATGGGGCAGGTTGCTTCGCTACTCATCTCAGGACTCCTCAGAGGTCTCGGCGGGCGTATAGGTGTAATACTGAGCCGGCCTGGCTACAGACTTGTGAGCCACATCTGCGCCATCGGCGGCCTCGTCCTCGCCAATTAGGACGCGCTCGGTGGGCTGCTCGGCCTCCGCAGCGGCAGCGGCGAGCTTGCGCTCGGCGTCAGCTGCAGGTGCCTTCACCTTATTGAACAGCTTCTGCACGGCACCGGCGGCAGAATCGGTCACGCTCGACACGGCGTTGCTGGCCTCGGCCATACTGCCCGTGACCTCGGAAATGTCGCGAACGACGGCCTCAACCTCAACGAGGTTGGACGTCAGGGCGTCAACGGCGGTCTTGCTCGACTTAAGCAGCGGCTCAATCTGGGCAAGTGCCGGTGTAAGCTCGTCGACAGCGCCGTCGAGTTTTGCCACCACCGGCTGCGCCTCGGCGATAGTGTTGTTGAGGTCGGTTACGGTCTTATCGAGCGAGTCGACTACGGTGCGGGTCTTGCGCAGCGTGAGCGCGAGCTCAGCGATAGCCCACACGCCGGCAATGGCAAGCACCAGCAGGGCAATTTGAATGGGACTCATACAAGCCTCCCGGAAAAATCGAAATACAGACGCTGTTCATGGTACCCCAAAGAAGGGGAAAGATACCCAAAGGGAATGTGCGAGGTGCCGATGACCTACTTGGGCGCGTTACCGCTACGGTCACGTTCGCTTTGCTCCACACGCCACTCTTCCCAACCGCGGCCGGCAGGCTGCCAAAAGGCACCATGTTCCAGGCCGTCGGGCAAGTAGCGCTGATCGACCCAGCCTTCGGGATAATCGTGCGGATACTTGTAAACGCCGTACTCATCGCTACCAGGGCGATGGCGATCGCGTAGGTAACTGGGCACCTCGCGAAGACCACTGCTGTGGATATCGGCTAGCGCCGCATCGATCGAGGCCTCGCACGCATTGGACTTAGGCGCCAAGCACACATAGAGCGCAGCTTGTGCCAGGTTAATGCGACATTCAGGATAGCCAATAACTTCAGCAGATTTAAAGGCAGCATGCGCCACCAAAAGTGCCTGCGGATCGGCATTACCAACGTCCTCAGAAGCCTGAATCATAATGCGGCGGGCGATAAACTTAGGATCCTCACCCGCATCGATCATGCGCGCGAGCCAATAAATGGTGGCATCGGGGTCGCTGCCGCGCATGGACTTGATGAACGCACTGATAATGTCATAGTGCATGTCGCCGTTTTTGTCATACGAAAAACCGCGACGCGGATTGGCAATCTTCACGTTATCCACGGTAATGGGATAGCGCTCCCCCGCCGCAGGCGCTGGCGTTCCCTCGGTATCGGGACGCGTGACGGCAATCTCGCTCGCAAGCTCGAGCGTCGTGAGCGCCGAGCGAGCGTCGCCGGCGGCCAGCGTGCAGATGGTCTTAACCGTATCCTCATCGGCCGAGAACTTGCCGTTCAGACCCTGCGGCGCCTCGAGCGCACGCTCGATAAGCGTGGCGATATCCTCGTCTTTGAGGTGCTCAAGCTCCACCACGCGACCACGCGAGAGCAATGCCGAGTTGACCTCAAAGTACGGATTCTCCGTCGTGGCGCCGATCATAATGACGGTACGATTCTCGACTGCATGCAACAGGGCATCCTGCTGCGACTTGGAAAAGCGATGAATCTCGTCGATAAACAGGATGGTGCGACGGTCGTAGGTATTCAGGCGCGTCTTTGCCTCGTCAATCACGCGGCGCAGATCCTTCACAGTACCCGTGACGGCGCTGACCTCGACAAACTCGCTCTTGGTATGGTTGGCGATAATGTGGGCCAGCGTCGTCTTGCCCGTACCGGCCGGCCCGTACAGAATCACACTCGACAGCACGTCGTGCTCAATCGCGGCACGCAGCCATGAGCCCTTACCGACGGCCTTTTGCTGGCCCACGTAATCATCGAGCGAATTGGGGCGCATGCGCACCGCGAGCGGCGCATTTCTAAAGGAACGCTCGCGCGTCGAGGCAGAAAAAAGGTCGTCCATAGCCATCCCGTGCATCAATCAAAATCGTTGTTGACCAACAGTATACCGAAAGGATACGAAC
The DNA here is from genome assembly GCF_003472525.1 of Collinsella sp. AM10-26. NCBI lineage: Bacteria > Bacillati > Actinomycetota > Coriobacteriia > Coriobacteriales > Coriobacteriaceae > Collinsella > Collinsella sp. AM10-26. The sequence continues at coordinate 191,434 of NZ_QRMC01000004.1, read as the reverse complement.
TACCGTTCGTTAATATAGGTGCGGTGCGGAAACTTTAAACCCGGGAACAGCTTGCTCGTGAGCTCGCAGAAATAACCGTCCGTCATGCTCGCGATGTAATCCACCACGGCTTGATCCTTGTCGTCCTGCCAGGCATACACGCGATCGTAGTAAGAAAGCTGCTGCTCAATGCGAGAAATGTGATGCTTAAAGATGTACGAAGACTCGTCGCCTTCGTTTATGTCCCGCAGGCAACGGCCGTAGAGCTTTTCGAAGGCCTCTCGCAGCTCCGCTTCGGAGTCGCCTTCGATACCGCCCTTGCTATAGATTTTCTCGTAGTTCTCGCGCTTGGCTCGGCGTATTTCCTCAAACAGGTCCTCGCTCATCTCGATGCGCGGCTTGCCATAGCTGTGCTCGACGATATCGATGGAAGCGTGCGTGAGGATCCAACTGTTGTAGGCACCGCCCCGGCCATCATCAAAAGCGTCTGGCGAAAGCAGGCCCGCCGCGATCGCATCCTGACGGTCACGACCGACGTAGGCGAGGATGTCCGAAATGCGAACGACGCAGCCCTCGAGCGTCATGGGACGCAGGTGCTCAATAGCGCCATAGCCCGTGGCGATACAGTCCTCAACTGTCCGATCGAACTGGTCAAAGGAGCCCATATCCGACAATTCAAACTCGCGCTGCTCGTACTCGCCGTTATGGCATAGCACGCCGTCGAGCGTCTGGAGCGATACGTTGCGGCCATACAGGGCATCGAGCACGCGCACCGACTGCACGTTATGGAAAAAGAAGCGACCGGTACGCTCGTGGTAAATATCGTTGAGGAATCGCTCACCGGCATGGCCAAAGGGCGTGTGCCCCAAGTCGTGGCCCAGGCCAATCGCCTCGATCAGATCACAGTTGAGCCCCAAGGCGCGGCCGATATCGCGTGCGATGCGCGAAACAAGCTGCACGTGCAGACCGCGGCGCGACAGGTCGTCGTTGCTGCGAAAACTGAAGACCTGCGTTTTGCCTGCATACCGGGTGTACGCCGGAAGATGAAGTATCTTTTCGGTATCGCGCATAAACGCCGGACGCATAAGCGTGCCTTTGTCGGCGGCGCGATCAACACGACGAATGACCTGGTCGTCGTTGCAACGATACGGGTTGACATAGCCCGAAGCACGATCGGCGGCAATGCGCTCGACAAGTTCGGGCGATAACGCCGAGGGGATACGGTCCATGCGCGCCTTGATGACGGCAGTTTCTTGATTAGTTGCCATGGCATGCTCCTTAAGAAGGATGCGCAATCGGTTACAATGTGCAGCCCACGACCTCGATTATGGCAAAAATCGGCACCAAAAACGGGAGCAATGGCAGGGAGCGCGATTTTGTGATGAGGCAGGAGAGGGCAAGGGCCAGGAGCGCGGCGGCAAATGCCACGATGCCACCCATAGGGTCGAGCGTGCAAAGCGCGAAGAGCGCCTTGGCATCTCCCATGCCGATGCCCGGGGTTTGGCGAAGACGACGCCAGAGGGACTCAGTCAGCACGAGAGCAAGATACATGATGACGGCTAGACCCGCGTGGTCAAGCGCTGTGCTCAAACCGAGGTCGAGCCAAACGCCCGCAAACGCCGCCACCGCGCACGCGCCGGCAAGCTCATTCGGGTACCGCCGCTCGCGGGCATCAACCACCGCACCGGCAAAGGCGCAGATCCAAAATGGGATATAGAACATCATGCACCTCCATGAACAGCTGCTCGAAAGCAAAAACCACCACAAAGGTGCCTGTCCCCTTTGTGGTGGTTTTGGTGGTGGTTATTTAGCGCCTTGCATGACCTCGTCGAGGGTAACGTTGACGGCGTGCTGCGTCGGGACCCAGTCGACCTTTAGGAACAGTGCGGCCACCGTGATGGGAATATAGCTGAACATAAAGATCGGGAAGGTAAACAGGTTGGTCACCAGGCGCCACTTTTGAGCGCAGTGAATGTGCTTGTACTCAAAGATGGTCGTGAGCAGCGCCAGGATAAAGAAGGTCTGGTACATCATCGCGAAGGTCATAATGAGCGAGGCGGCACAAGCCTGCATCTCGACTTCGGTAGCCAAGAAGCCGTGTGAGAGTCCACCCACGATAAGGAACGTCGCGTTGGCTAGCATGGAAATCAGGGACAGAAGCATGCCCGGAGCGATGGTCATAAACATGTCATATGCGGCAAAGCGATGATAGCGGAAAGTCGACTTGACCAGGTGCTTACCATACGTAAAGAACACCTGGTAAAAGCCCTTGGTCCAACGCATACGCTGCTTCCAGGATGCCTTGAACGTCACGGGCTGCTCGTCAAAGAACTCCGCCGGCGCATAGCCAATGCGGATGCCGTGAATGGCGCAGAACGTGGTGAACTGGATGTCCTCGGTCAGCGTATGGAACTGCCAACCGTGCATGCCCTCGATCACGCTCGCCGAGATAAGGTAGCCCGAACCCGAAACGGCACAGGAAGTCTTGCAGATATTACGTGCGTTATTGAGGAAACGCGCCTCGCGCAGGTACCAAGTGGCGTTGGCAGCCGAAATCCACGAGCTACCAAAGTTTTTGGAGTTGCGGTAGCTTGTGACCACATGGAAGCCCTGGTCAAAGGCGTCATTCATCTTGGAGACGTAATCGCGGGAGATAACGTTGTCGGCGTCGAAAATAAAGTAGCCCTCAAAGGTATCGGGATACTCGTTAAGAATGCGGTCAAAACCAAAGTCCATGACCCAGCTCTTACCCTTACGGGCCAGGTCGTTACGCTCATAGACGATGGCGCCAGCCTCGCGAGCGAGCTGCGCCGTGTTATCGGTGCAGGCATCGGCGACCACAAAGACCTCGATAAGCTCGGACGGATAGTCCTGGTCTTTGATGGAGCGCACGAGATTGGCAATTACCGCCTCCTCGTTATGCGCCGCAATGAAGAAGGCATAGCGATGGAGCTTTTTGGCCTTGGGAGGTGCAACCTCACCGCGCAGGGCGCCAATGACAAAGAAGACGACCTGGTACAGAAAGCAGACCGTGAGCAGCGTAACCACAATCTGGTTAAAGATCACGATGGGCGTGTTGGTTTGTAAATAGGCGAGCATGCAGGCTCCCAGGAACGCGTTACGTAAACAACCGTATATTTTACCGCAGGCTAGGGGCGTTCAAGAAACCACCTAATACCGACTAGGCTTCGAGAAGACCGAGCTGAGGAACGATCTCGTCGCCGGCAGCGGTGCGACCAAGCGAGCGCGGGGCCAGGTCGTCAAGAACCGCAGCTAGATCCCACGGCAGCTCGTCGCGGCACTCAATGCGCTCCCCCGTCACGGGATGGTCGAATGAGACGCGCCAGGAATGAAGGAATTGCCTGGTCAAACCCTGATCGGCGTGTGCATCGCACTTGCCGTAGAGCGGATCGCCCACGCAGGCGTGGTTGATATGGCGCATATGCACGCGAATCTGATGTGTGCGGCCCGTAAACAGGTGGCACTCGACGAGCGTATAGCCGTCGTCAAAACGCGTGGAATCGAAGCGCTCGAGGACCTTAAAGGTCGTAATGGCCTGGCGGGCAAAGGGATCATCTGAGACTGCCATCTTGACGCGGTCACGCGTAGAGCGGGCGATACCAGTGTTGATGGTCCCCTCATCCATAGCGATATGTCCGTGAACGAGCGTGATATAGCGGCGGTCGAGCGTGCGCGTACGGATAAGATTTTGGAGCGCGCGCTGGGTGTCGTCGTCCTTGGCCGCAAGCATAAGGCCCGAAGTGTCGCGATCCAGACGATGCACGATGCCGGGGCGATCCTCGCCCTGCACGGTGCCCAGATGGTCGATACCGCAGTGATAGACCAGGGCATTCGCGAGCGTACCGCTCTCATGACCATGCGCAGGATGGCACACCAGGCCGCGCTGCTTGGAGAGCACAATGAGATAGTCATCCTCATAGCGAATGTCGAGCGGGATGGCCTCGGGTATCACGTCGGTCGGGTCGTGCGGCTCGGGCAAATCGACCGAAATACGGTCGCCGGCTCGCACGGCGTACTTTTTGAAGAGACAGGTCTCGCCGTTGACGGCAACGGCGCCGCCCTCAATCAGATGCGCGCAGGCAGAGCGTGTGGGACAGCCGTCGTTGGCACCCAGATAGGCGTCGAGACGCTGACCAGCGGAATCGTCAGCAACAAGAATATGAATGTCGGCCATTAGCGCTCATTCCTTTCGCGAATCTTGCGGGCGCGCTCCCCACGCTGCTTGGCTTTGCGTTTGGCGCGGGCCTCGTCACGAGCGTTGAGCTCGGCAGTCGCATCGACCTCGCGAGCGGCGGGGCTCAAGAACATGTAGCCGATGAGCGCCAGCACGACACCGACCGTAATGCCGATATCGGCAACGTTAAAGACGGGGAAATCGATGAAGGTGGTGGCAATAAAATCGGTCACGAACCCAAAGGCGAGACGGTCGATCACGTTGCCGACGGCACCGCCCGCGACCATAGCCATACCAACGACCTCCAGGCGAGCAAGCTGAGGCGCACGAACCAAGTACACGGCAATGGCGGCAATGACCGCAAGCGCCAGCATAGCGAACGCAACGCCATGGCCCTCGCCCATGCTAAACGCAGCTCCGATATTGCGAACAAACACAAAATCGATCACGCCAGGGATAACGGTCATATGCAGGGCATCGCCCACGGCACGAACCGCAAGCTTGGTCAGCTGGTCAACAAGTAGCACAACCAGCGCCACCCCACCAGCAATACCCAGCCGCCAACGCAAAGACGGCGCCATATCCGCAGTACGACCCAAATCAATCCCCTACCCTCAAGAACATCGAATTACGTTTAACGCAAATCAATATCTTATATTGACCAGCAACGAAATAGCCGATGATTCGTTACCGACAGCGAAAACCCGCCAGAGCGAGCAAGGTGCCTTGAAACAAGGCGGCATTGACCTTCTGGTCATGCCGCCGAAGTTGAAAGGCAGATTGCCGCTCTGGCGGGTTTGCAGCGTCAACTGGTTACGCGGTTTGGTAAAACCGCGTAGCTAAAGAGCTTCGGCACAACGCTTGCAGATGTGCGCGTGGCCGTTGTACTCGCCGACCGTGGTGCGGTAGTTCCAGCAACGGTCGCAGCACTCGCCTTCGGCAGCCTCGATGGCAACGGAAAGCTCCTCGCCCTGGGTCAGCTCAACATCGGAGACGATGTAGAACTCGGCCAAGTCGACAGCCTTATCACCGGTCAGCAGCGCATACATCTCGGCGGGAACGACCGCCTTGACGCGGACCTGCTGGCTCTTGGTGAAGGTGCCGGCGGAGCGGGCATCCTCAAGGGCCTTGGTCACGGCGCCACGGAGCTCGAGCGAAGCCTCAAGCACGCCCTCAAACTCGTTGGCCTCGTCGACCGTGATGGGCGACTTGTACCAATCGAGCAGCGCAGCGTACTTCTGGTGATCGACGCAGCCAGCAGGCGCATAGGCCATGGCCTCGTCGACGGTGTAGGACAGGATCGGCTGCAGGTCGCGCATGAGCATCGAGAAGAGCTCGGCCAGCACGGTCTGGGCGCTGCGACGCTCGAGCGAGCCGGGCTTGTCGCAGTACAGACGGTCCTTCAGGGCGTCAAGGTACACGTTGGAAAGCTCGGTAACCACAAAGTCGTAGAGCGCACGGTAGGCGCGCGGGAACTCGTAGCTAGCGTAGGCGTCGTCGACCTCGGCCTGGACCTGGGTCAGACGGGCGACCATGAGCTTGTCGAGCGGCAGCAGGTCGGCAAAGGCGACGCCGTCGGTCTCGGGCTCAAACTGGCCCTCGAGCTCGGAGAGCAAGAAGCGCAGCGTGTTACGGAAACGACGGTAGGCATCGGACGTACGAGCGAGAATCTCGTGGTCGATGGAGACGTCGGAGCTGGTGTCGACGGAGGCAACCCACAGACGGATGATGTCGGCGCCCATCTCGTCGCAGACCTTGTTGGGGTCGATGACGTTGCCGAGCGACTTGGACATCTTGCGGCCCTGGCCGTCGAGGGTAAAGCCCTGCGAGACGACCGCCTTGTACGGAGCATGGCCGTTGGCACCCACCGAGGTGAGCAGCGAGCTCTGGAACCAACCGCGGTGTTGGTCGGAACCCTCGAGGTAGACGTCCGCCGGGTACTCCAGCTCGGGACGATACTCGCAGACGGCCTTCCAAGACACGCCGGAGTCCCACCATACGTCGAGGATGTCCTTATCGGCCTTGAGGTGATGGCCGCCGCACTTGGGGCAGACGCAGGCCTCGCCCAGATAGCTCTCGGGAGCGTCGGTGAACCAAGCATCGGAGCCCTTCTCGTGGAAGAGCTTGATGACGGCGTCGAGCGTGGCGTCGTTCATGACCTTCTCGCCGCAGTCGGCGCACGTGTAGCTGGGGATCGGCACGCCCCAGTTGCGCTGACGGCTGATGCACCAGTCGGGGCGTTGCTCGACCATGGCGCCAATGCGGTTGGCGGCGTGGGCCGGATACCACTTGACGTTCTCGCGGACCTCCTTGCCAGCCTGCTCGCGCAGACCGGTCTTGTCCATCGAGACAAACCACTGGTCGGTAGCACGGAAAAGCACCGGATGCTTGCAGCGCCAGCAGTGCGGATAGCTGTGCGTGATCTTCTTCTCGAGGACCAGGGTGCCGCGCTCGCGCAGGAACTCGATGATGTGCGGGTTAGCCTCGTCGGTGTCCATACCGCTGAAGGGACCACCGGTGCCAAACTCCTCGCCGGTGTAGAACTTACCGTCGTCGTCGACCGGCATGCAGATGTCGGTGATGCCCTCCTTGAGGCAGGCAAAGTAGTCGTCGACACCGTGGCCGGGCGAGTTGTGGACAATACCGGTACCGTCATCGACACCGACGTAATCGGCCAGCAGCGCCACGCCCTCAACACCGTCAAAGATCGGCTGCTTGTAGTGGATGTGGTGGAAGGTCTCGGCGGGAACCACATAGGGCTTGCCGTCGACCGTGACCGGGGTGTACTCCCAGCCAAACTCCTCGCAGCACTTGGGAGCCAGGTCCTCGAGCATGACCTCGGCGCGGCCGTCGTGCTCAACGGCGACGTAGGCGGCACCGGGCTTTAGGGAAACTGCCTGATCGGAGGGGATGGTCCACGGCGTGGTCGTCCAGATGATAAAGTCGACCGGGCCATCGAAGCTCTCGAGGCCAGCGGGCTTGGAAGTCATCTCAAAGCGGACGAAGATGGAGGGGCTCGTCTCGTCGGAGTACTCGATCTCGGCCTCGGCCAGCGCGGTATGGCAATGCTTGCACCAGTGAACCGGCTTGTGGCCGCGATAGATCATGCCTTTGTCGAACATGGCCTTAAAAACCTCGATGTCGGCGGCATCGTGCTGGTGATAAAGCGTCAGGTAGGGGTTGTCCCAGTCGCCAAGCACGCCCAGGCGACGGAAGCCTGCCTTCTGCAACTCGATGTTCTCGACAGCGAACTTGTTGCAAAGCTCGCGAATCTTAGCCGTGGAGGTCTGGTTGAACTTCTCGGTGCCGAGCTTCTCCTCGACCTTATGCTCAATCGGCTGACCGTGGCAGTCCCAACCGGGGACATAGGGAACCTCATAGCCCTGCATCATCCAGTAACGGTTGATCATGTCCTTAGAGATCTTGTTCATGGCGTGGCCGATGTGGATCGGGCCGTTGGCGTACGGAGGGCCGTCGTGCAGCACGAATTTCTTGTGACCCTCGTTCTTCTTCAAAACCTGCTCGTAGACCTTGTTGTCCTGCCAGTCCTTGAGTCGCTTGGGCTCGGACTTGGAAAGACCGGCACGCATGGGAAATCCGGTTTTGGGCAGATTCATCGTCTGCTTGTACTCGTTTGCCACGGTACCCCTTTCATGTCGTGGGCGCACACGCCCTCTGGGCACCAAAAATAGCGCCCGTCCCTACAAGCTGGGACGAAGCGCCACAAAACGGACAGACTGCCCGTAAAAGCTCTTCGCTTAACCACCCAGCTTAGATGCCCTCGCCCGCGTCGCCACGCGCTCGCATCCGTTACTCGGCTGGCCTGTATCGACGACCATCTCGGCGATGTCTACTAAGACGTGCCTGTGCGGCGCGTCCGTTGGGACCGCAGCTCCGGGGTGATTTTCATCGGTCGCATGCACGGGTTCTCAGCGCTCCCCGCTCTCTGTAGCATGCGGATGGCCGACTACTCGTCCCCATCAACGCTTATGCGCTGTATAGTAGCACGGTCAACGCCGGCAAAAAACCCTCAACACTGGTTTTATACGTTCGAAAAATCTCGCGGCTGTGGACTTTCTCTTGGAGCAAAATACCGGGCGGCCAACGCCTACGGTCACACGCTCCTCGCCTAACCTACCAAAACCACCACAAAGGGGACAGGCACCTTTGTGGTGGTTTATTATTGCTCCAGCATGCTGGGGTCGAACTCGCTAGCCGGAATCACGCGATAACCGTGGCGCAGCAGTAGGTCGACGAAGACACCGTTGCCCGCGATGAGCGTACCGCTAAAGGTTCCATCATAGATACGACCCGCGCCACACGAGGGACTGCGGTCCTGAAGGAAGCACGCAGCGATCTCGGACGGGCCGCCAAAGTGCTCGCACATATCGAGCGCACGCTGGGCACCTAGACGAAACTCGCGATCGACCGAGGTGCCCTCGCAGGTGCGGACCTCACCGTCCACAATCTCGGACGGCTTGCGCGGCGTAGGCAGACCGCCAAAAACCTCAGGGCACACCAGCAGGACCTCGGTCCCCGTACGTTCGCAAGCCTCGACCAGCTTGCGATGGTAATTGTCAAGCCCGTTATATTTACAGTTCTCGCCCATCAAGCAGGCGCTCACCACGATCTTCATTTCCATCCCTCTCAAGCAAAACGCCCCATTTGAGAAAGCTGCTCAAATGGGGCGTCGGCGATCACTGGCTCGGCCGCGGCTTTACTGCTGCTTTGGCATCAGCGGATTCTCACGCGTGAGGAGGTTCATGAACTCCTCACCCGTAATCGTCTCCTTCTTGTACAGATAACGAGCCAGCTCGTGAAGCTTAAACTTGTTCTCCTTGAGGATCTGCAGGGCGCGATCATGCGCATCCTCGATCAGCTTGGCGACAATCGCGTCCACGCGCTCAGCCGTACCGGGGGCGCAAGTGAGCGACGTGTCCTGGTTGAGGTACGCGTTCTGAACGGTACCGAGCGCCATCATGCCAAACTCATCGGACATACCAAAACGCGTCACCATGTTGCGGGCGAGCTTGGTGGCCTGCTCGATATCGTTGGCCGCGCCGGTCGTCATCTCACCAAAGATGAGCTCCTCGGCAGCACGTCCGCCGCAGTAGACAGCGAGCTTGTCGAGCACCTCCTGGCGCGTGGTCAGAAAACGCTCGTCCTCCTCGACCTGCATGGTATAGCCAAGAGCACCGCTCGTGCGCGGCACGATGGTGATCTTGGTGACCGGGGCAGAGCCCTTTTGGCGGGCAGCGACAATGGCATGGCCAATCTCGTGGTAGGAAACAACCTGCTTCTCGTGGTCGGAAAGCACCGTGGACTTACGCTGCTGGCCGGCGATAACAACCTCCACCGACTCCTCGAAGTCGTCCTGGGTTGCACGCTTTCGACCCTCGCGAACGGCGCGCAGGGCGCCCTCGTTGATGATATTGGCCAGGTCGGCGCCCGAGGCACCGGGCGTAGCGCGGGCAATCGCGGTCAGATCAATCGGTGGCTGGGTCTTCACACTCTTGGCGTGGAGCTCGAGGATGTTCTTGCGGCCGGTCAGGTCGGGCAGCTCGACGGGAATGCGGCGGTCAAAACGGCCGGGGCGCAGCAGGGCCGGATCGAGGCTGTCGGGGCGGTTGGTGGCAGCAAGGACGACAATACCCTTGTGGTTATCGAAGCCGTCCATCTCGGTCAGCAGCTGGTTGAGCGTCTGCTCGCGCTCGTCGTTGCCGCTAAAGCCGCCGCCATCGCGCTTCTTACCGATGGTATCGATCTCATCGATAAAGACGATACACGGGGCCTTTTCCTTGGCCTGCTTAAACAGGTCACGCACCTTAGCAGCGCCGCGACCAACAAACATCTCAACGAACTCAGAGCCCGAAATGCTAAAGAACGGCACGCCCGCCTCGCCGGCAACAGCCTTGGCAAGCAGGGTCTTACCGGTACCCGGAGGGCCAACAAGAAGAGCGCCGCGCGGCAGCTTAGCGCCGATCTCCTCGTAGCGCTGCGGCTTCTCCAGAAAGTCGACGACCTCCTTGAGGGACTCCTTGGCCTCTTCCTGGCCGGCGACGTCCTTAAAGGTCACGCCCACGTCCTTGGAGGCGATCACGCGCGCGCCGGACTTACCCAGTCCGCCGCCGCCAAAACCGCCGCCGCCAAAGTTCATCGACGGACCGTCATCGCCCATGGCCTTCTTCATGCGGCGGTTGAGCCACCAGCCAATCAGGAAGAAAATCGCCATGGGAAGAATGAGGGTGAGCAGGTAGTAGGTCATCAAACCCGAGTTTTTATCGGGAACGACCGACTCAAGCGAGGCGCCAGATTCAAGCACGCGATCGGTAAAGCCCGCGTCATTCGGCACACCGGTCGTCTTGTAGGCGATGTTCTCGTCCTCGCCCTTCTTGGTGTAATAAATCGAGTAATCGTCCGTGTTGTACTCGACCTTGTCGACACTCTTCTTATCGAGCGCTTTGACAAATGTCGAGTAATCGGTCTTCGTAATCTGCTGCGTGTGACCGATGTTAGGGAACAGAACGGTCGAGAGCACGAGGTAGACGACGAAGGCGATGAGCACGTAGAGGATCATATTCCGTCTACGTTTGTTGTCATCCATCTCCATCTGCTTGAACTCCATCTACTGGGGTTGATAATGTTTTTAGAATACCCAACCCGGACGGCGATAAACCGACGCCGGGCACGAAAGGACAGAGATGGCATCACTGGAAGTCGGCAAGGTTCAAATCTATACGGGCGACGGCAAGGGCAAGACAACGGCTGCGTTGGGGCTCGCCTTGCGCGCGACGGGCTACGGACTTAACGTGCTTATGCTGCAGTTTGCAAAGAAGCTGCACTGCGCCGAGCATGATGCGGCGTCCCGTTTGGGTCTGCGCATCGTACAAGCCGACCGCGACACGCCCGAAGCCTGTGCCGCACAAATCATGGAGCTGGCGCGCGAGCAGATTAGCCAGGTCGACGTGTTGATCTTGGATGAGCTGGGAGAAGCCATGCGGCGGGGCTTTGTGACGCGCAAAGATGTCGAAGCGCTGATCCCGATGAAGCCCGACACCACGGAGCTCGTACTGACCGGCCGAGGCTTGCTGCCCCTCGCCGACCTTGCCGATCTGGTAACCGAAATGCGCCCAGTCAAACACTACTTCGACGAAGGCCTCCTAGCCCGCCAAGGCATCGAATACTAAATGATCCGAAGGGGACGGAGGAAAACGGATCATCGACATCACGACGGGGAGCAATGGTCCGTTTTCCTCCGTCCCCCAGAGATCATTAGGCAGTGGCGCGGCCGAGCCAGTTGCCACTGTGGTGGTAGATAGTAAACATCGTGGCCGTGATGAGCCAGGTTGCGGGGTAAACCAGCAGCAGGTGCTCAAGCGACGGATCGAACGGCATAATCGCAAACACCCAGATCACCCTGAGCACGACGGTGCCAAAAATCGTGAGCAGCATGGGTTGCAAGCTCACGCCGGCACCGCGAATGGAGCCCGACGCGTTTTCGATAATCGAGAAGATCGCGTAGAACGGCGCGATGAAATGAAGAATCGTCGTGGTGTAGGCCGAAATCGCGGCATCGTCGATGAACAAACGCGACAACGGACCCGAGAACACAAGCAGCACGGCAGACAGGCCACCAATGAGCATAAACGACAGCACGAGCGACGTGTGGTATCCCTTTCGCATGCGATCGTAATTGCGCGCACCAAAGTTCTGCGCCGAGAACGTGGTGATCGACACGCCGAGCGCCTCGGTCACCATCCAGATAATGCCATCCAGGCGCCCAGATAGACCCCAAGCAGTCGTGACATCGGCGCCAAACGAATTCACCGACACCTGAATCAGCACGTTCGATATCGAATAGGCAGCCGATTGAAAACCGAGTGGCAGACCACACGAGATCATACTCTTGCAAATACCGCGATCGATGCCGAGCTTAGACAGCGAAAGCCGCCACGCACCCGGTGCGTGCATCATGCGAATCACGATCATCGTTGCATTGGAGCAAATGGTCAGAGCCACTGCGATGCCGCAGCCCAGCGCCTCCATATGCAACACAGCGACAAAGATGATATCCAGCACCACGTTAACCAGGCAGCCAGAGGCAATAATCACGGCAGGCCCGCGCGTGTCGCCCACGGCACGCAGCAGTGCGGTTCCCATATTAAGCAGCAGCGCCGCAACCATCGCGGCAAAATAACAGCGAGCATAGGCAACGCCCTCGGCAAGTAGCTCGTGCGGCGTGTTCATAAGCACCAGCATGGGCTCAACGAACACTATGCCAAGAATCGAGAAAACGATACCGCCCACCAGCGCGAGCGTCATAGCCGTATGGACCGATCGGCTCAGGCGCTCGTCATCGTGCTGGCCAAAAAACTGGCCCGTAATGACCGCGCAGCCGGCACCGACGCCGACACAAAAGCCGATGCAGAGCTCCGTAAGCACCATCGTGGCCTGAATGCCACCCAGCGCGAGCTTGCCGCCAAACTGACCGACGATATAGGTGCCGATTAGCGTGTAGGCCTGCTGAAAAAACGAACTAAAAAAGATGGGAACGCACAGCGACAGCAATTGCTGCCAAATGACACCTTGCGTCACATCGATAGCCGTAGATTTCTTAGCCACACGCCCTCCCCACACGCATACGTCAAACAGTAAAACAGCAATTTAAAACCAAAGCCAAAACCAGCTTAGCACCGACTGGCAGCGACCGAAACGCCCCGAATTAGAGCACGGTGCGGAATAACTGCCTAGTGATACAAACCCGGCTGGTAGTGATACTCATTGCTCACGTGCGGGCATAGCTGCCAAAAGGCGACGGCACTCGCCGCGGCCACGTTGAGCGAATCGACCCCGTGCGCCATCGGAATGCGCACGGCCCGGTCGCAGCCGGAAATGGTCTTGGCGCCCAGGCCGGCACCCTCGGTGCCCATAAAGATCGCCAGACGGTCAATCTCGCGCAGCGCAGGGTCGTCCAGCGAAACGGAGTCGTCCGTCAGCGCCATGGCGGCACAGGAAAACCCGGCATTGTGCAGCGCCGCCAGGCCATCATGCGGCCACACCCGCGCCTCGCTGCCAATACGCGTCCACGGCACTTGAAACACGGTGCCCATGCTCACACGAGCCGAGCGACGATACAGCGGATCGCAGCACGTAGGGCTCACCAGAATACCGTCGACATTGAGCGCGGCGGCCGAGCGGAAAATCGCGCCCACATTGGTATGGTCGACAATGCCCTCAAGCACGCACACGCGCACCGGACGCTCCCCTGCCGCCTCAGCGACGCCGCCGAGAAACTCATCGACCGGAATCTGCCGCGGGCGACGAAAAGCCGCCAGCGCGCCGCGCGTCACATTAAAGCCCGTCAGCTGCTCCATGAGCTCCATCGAGGCAACAAACACGGGAACCGGGCCCTCACCGTCGCGAACGGCCAGACGCCCAAACAGCGGCATCATCTGATCGAGCCAGCGCTCGCCCAACAGAAAGCTCACCGGCTCGTAGCCGGCGCGTACCGCACGCTCGATGACCTTGGCGCTCTCTGCGATAAAGATGCCCTTTTGCGGCTCCAGCACGCAACGTAGCTCACGCTCCGTCAGTCGCACGTAGGCATCGAGCCGCTCGTCCTCGAGCGAATCGATTCGCAGCACCTCAACGGCATCAGTCATAGTAGCCAGCCCGCACCTTTCTTTGCAGCACCTATACAAATATCGGGGCAACGCCATGCGCCGCCCCGTCATTCATTTCATCCCGATAATACCGAAGGGATAATCGGTTTTACGCCTCGATGCGACGATACGTCACGAACTCATAATCGACGCCCTCGTCACCCTCACCGGCGGCAATCGTTGCGACCCCGCTACGCTGCGCAATCTCCCACGCAGGATCGGTTCCCAAATCGGGAAAGTACGTATCCACGACATGCACGCAATGGTTGTGCGTGACCTCGGCCTCGACGCAATACGGCAAAAACTGCCGATAGACATCGCCGCCACCAATCACCCACGCAACGGGCTCATCGGCAACCGCAGCGAGCGCCTCATCAATACTATGCACCACATCGACGTCCTCGGGAGCAAAGTCCACGTCGCGCGTGAGCACGATATTGCGGCGGTTCTTGAGCGGACGCCCCCCGGGAAAACTCAGCAGCGTCTTGCGTCCCATGATGACCGGACAGCCTTTGGTGCACGCAACAAAATGGCGCATGTCGGCGCGATTGGACACTACCATGTCGCCCTCGCAGCCAATGCCCCAGTCGTCACACACGGCGACGATGACAGAAAGCTTACACGTCATAAGCGCCACCTACACCGCAATAGGAATGTTCTTGACCTGCGGGCCGTGCTCGTAGCCCTCGACGATCAGGTCGTCGGTCGTAAACGCGTAGAAATCGTGCACGTCGGGATTGAGCGAAACCTTAGGCGCCGCAAACTGCGGACGCTCGATAAGCTCGCGGACAATATCGACATGACGGTCGTAAATGTGAGCATCGGCAATCACGTGCAGCAGCTCGCCGGGAATCATATCGACGGACTGCGCAACCATCATGAGCAGAATGGCGTACTGGCACACGTTCCAGTTGTTCGCGGCCAAAATGTCCTGGCTGCGCTGGTTGAGAATCATGTTGAGCGTCGGTTTGTCATCCTGCGGGCGCTGCGTCACGTTATATGTCACGCTGTAGGCGCACGGATACAGGTGCATCTCGGACAGGTCGCTGAACACATAGGTGTTCGTCATGATGCGACGGCTATACGGCGTATGCTTAAGGTCGTACAGCACGCGGTCCATCTGGTCAAAGTCGCCCTCGGCATAATGGCTCTTCTGGCCAATCTGGTATCCGTAGGCCTTACCGATGGAGCCGGTCTCGTCAGCCCACTCGTCCCAAATATGGCTGTGGAGGTCATGGACGTTATTGGACTTCTTTTGATAGATCCACAGGATCTCGTCCATGGCAGACTTAAGCGCCGTGCGGCGCAGCGTGAGCGCGGGGAACTCCTCGCGCAGGTCGTAGCGCGCCGTAACGCCAAAGTTTTTAATGGTATAGGCAGGGGTGCCGTCCTCCCACACCGGACGGACCTTTTGGCCCTCGGTGGTGGTGCCATGGTCCAAGATATCGCGGCACATGGCTACAAACTGTTGATCAGCTTTGCTCATTGACCCTCCTGTCAGTCGCCTATAAGCAATTTTTATTGTAGCCCAGGAGCACAGCATCGGATGGGACACTTGGGCCGGCACACGCAATGCACGGCAGCTCACTCTCAGTCGCAACGGCTTTGCCTTTTTCTGACATATGCCAAAAATGCCTTGCGCTGGTCCGCAGGTGCGCTATCCTATTTTTGACATATGTCAGATTTGGAGTGTATATGGCAGGAAGACGCAAAAAATTGCGCCGTGTTGGGATTATTCCCGAATATCGCGGTTTTACCCCCGATGGCCTTGCCAGCGGAGACGCCATCGACATGACGGTCGACGAGCTCGAGGTGCTGCGGCTGTGCGACCTGGAAGGCCTCAATCAGGAGGCTGTCGCCCAGCACATGGGCATCGCTCGTGCAACCGTGGCGGCCATCGGCAGCCGCGCGCATCGCAAGGTGGCAAACGCGCTGGTCAACGGGCGCGCGCTGAGTATCGAAGGTGGCAACATCGCGTACTCCCCCATTACCACGACGACGGCCGCATGGCCAGCAAAGGAGGTTGACACTATGAGGGTGGCAACGACGTACGACAACGGCAACATCTTTATGCACTTTGGCCGCAGCGAGCAGTTCAAGATCTACGACATCCAGGACGGCGAGGTGATCGACGAGCAGGTCGTGGGCACCGGTGGCACCGGTCATGGCGCGCTGGCGGGTCTGCTCGCCAACGGCGGCGTCGACACGCTCATCTGCGGCGGCATCGGCGGTGGCGCTATCAACGCGCTTGCTCAAGCCGGCATCACCGTCTATGCGGGAGCCCAGGGCAGCTGCGATGCGTGCGTCGAAGCCCTTATCGCTGGCACGCTCGCACAGAACGGCGAGGCCACGTGCGGCTGCCACGGCCATGACCACGAGCATTCCCATGAGCATGGCGAGTCCTGTGGCTGCCACGGCCATCACGAGCACGAGGGCCATGAGGGCTGCGCCTGCCACTAGCGGCAGGCAATCGATGCCATCACGTGCCTGCTCACACAACAAATAACGCACCAACGACGAAGGCCGCCTGGAATACCATCCGGGCGGCCTTCGCCATACACGACTCAGCCAGTCGCTACTTTTTATTACGCATCTGCGCTTCCATCTGGCGCAGCAGATCCATATCGGACTTGGGGCCACCCGTTCCCAGGCCGCCCATGCCGCCCAGGCCCATGGCATCCAGGCCGGGAATATTGGGCATGCGCATCTTTTTGCCCTTCTTACCCTTTTTGCCCTTCTTGCCGCCGGCCTGTGCCTGATTGGCCATCGTGCGCATGCGGCCCATCATCTTGTTCATCTCGCCCCACTGCTTCATAAGGCTGTTGACCTCGGTTGGGGTTACGCCAGCTCCCTTGGCAATGCGGGCACGGCGCTGACCGTTGATGATGGAGGGACGCAGGCGCTCCTCCTTGGTCATCGACATGATGATGGCCTCGTTCTTATCGAAGATGCCCTCGTCCAGGTTGCCGCCCATCTGGTTGAGCGCGCGCTGGCCACCGGGAAGCATGCCCAGAATGCCCTTCATGCCGCCCATCTTCTTAACGGCCTTCATCTGGTCGAGCATATCGTTCATGGTGAAGCCCTCGCGCAGCATGCGCTCGGCAGCCTCGAGCTGCTCGGCATCGGCTGCCTCCTGGGCCTTCTCGATGATGCCGACGACGTCGCCCATGCCCAAAATACGCTTGGCCATACGATCGGGATAGAACGGCTCCAGCGAATCGGGCTTCTCGCCCATGCTCACAAACTTGATGGGCTTGCCGGTCACCTGGCGCACGGAAAGCGCGCCGCCGCCACGGGCATCGCCGTCGAGCTTGGAGATGATCACACCGTCAAAGTCGGTGCGCTCGGCAAAGGTCGAGACCACGTTGACGATATCCTGGCCGGTCATGGCATCGACGACCATCAGCACCTGATCGGGCTTGACGGCTTTCTTGATGTCCACGGCCTCCTGCATCATCTGCTCATCGATCTGCAGGCGACCGGCGGTATCGACGATGACCACGTCGCGCAGGTGGTCGACGGCCTCCTGGATGGCGCCCGTGGCAATGTCGACCGGATGCGCACCGTCACCGCGGAAGACCGGCACGCCAATCTCGCCGCCAAGCGTTGCCAACTGGTCGGCAGCGGCAGGGCGGTAGACGTCGCACGCGGCGAGCAGCGGCGAGCGGCCCTGCTTCTTGAGCAGGTAGGCCAGCTTAACAGCCGCCGTGGTCTTACCGGAGCCTTGCAGGCCCACAAGCATAATGACGTTGGGAATACGGTTGCTAAAGACGAGCTTGCTCTCGGTGGAGCCGAGCATCTCGGTGAGCTCGTCGAGCACGATCTTGACGACGTTTTGCGCCGGCGACAGCGACTCCATGACCTCTGCGGTCATGCAGCGCTCCTTGGTCTTGGCGACGAACTCCTTGACGACCTTAAAGTTGACGTCGGCCTCGAGCAGAGCCATACGGATGTCGCGCATGGCCGAGGTGATATCGGCCTCGGTCAGCTTGCCCTTGCCGCGCAGGCGGTCAAATGTGTCATTGAGGCGATCGCTCAGGGAATCAAACACTAGTCACTCCTTAATTGGACTCGCCCACCAGGGCGCGGCAGAAATCTTTGGCATTGAACTCCTGCAGGTCATCGACCTGCTCACCCACGCCGATGCGCAGGATCGGAAGCTTGAGCTTCTCAGCCACGGCCATGGCGATACCGCCCTTTGCCGTGCCGTCGAGCTTCGTCATGATAATACCGTCCAGACCCAGCGCCTCGTTAAACTCGAGCGCCTGGTTCAGACCGTTCTGACCGGTGGCGGCATCAATCACGAGGACAACCGAGACGGGCATGGGGCCGGCGGCCATATTGGCGGCGCGCTTACGCGTCACGTTGACCACCTTGGCAAGCTCTCGCATGAGCTCGGGGCTTGTGTGCAGACGACCGGCGGTGTCGATCAGCACCAGGTCGCTGCCGCGCTTATCGGCCTCGTCGAGCACGTCATAGCACACGCTCGCCGGATCGGAGCCGCGGTCGCGCTTGATGACGGGGACGCCGGCGCGCTGGCCCCACACATCGAGCTGCTCGATGGCGGCGGCGCGGAAGGTATCGGCCGAACCGATCACGACGTTCTTGCCGCGGGCGGCCATGGCGCTCGCGATCTTACCGACCGTCGTGGTCTTGCCGGCACCGTTAATGCCCACAAACAGCACGCAGCTTGGAGTATCGGAAAACGGATCGCGCTCAACAGGCACAAAATGGCCCTCGAGCTGCTCGGCCAGGGCGCGGCGAAGCTGCGGAGCGGTCTTAAGGTTCTTCTTGGCCGCGGCATCGCGCAGGTCATCGGAGACCTTGATGGCAACCTCGGCGCCCATGTCACCCATGACGAGGGTGTCCTCCAGGTCTTCCCAAAAATCCTCGTCGACCTCGCCGCCAAAGTAGAAGACCTCGTTGAGGGCTTCACGGCTGCGCTCAAGTCCGCGCGAGAGTGCGTCAAAGAATCCCATTATGCATTCACGACCTTTCCGGTTTCGCGATCGAGTTTTTGCGAGACGACGCGACTGACGCCGTCGGCTTGCATCGAGACGCCATAGAGAACGTCAGCGTCCTCCATGGTACGGCGCTGATGCGAAATGACCAAGAGCTGCGTATCGGAACGCAGCACATCGAGGGCGCCGATGAGCTTGGACAGGTTGGCGTCATCAAGCGCCGCCTCGACCTCGTCCAGCACATAGAACGGCACCGTGCGCGTGCGGTACACGGCAAAGAGCAGGGCGAGCGCCGTCAGACTCTTCTCGCCGCCCGACATGAGCATCATCTTGGTGATGCGCTTGCCGCGCGGCTGCGCCACGACCTCAATGCCCGTCTCGGCCGGATGCTCGGGATCGGTCATCTCCAGATGAGCCTGACCGCCCGGGAAGAGCATGGCGAAGATCTCGCGGAAGTTCGCGTCGACCTTCTCAAACGTCACCAGGAACGCCTTGCGCATCTTGCGGTCGATCGCCACCGTGATCTTGGTGAGCGCCTTGCGCGCGCTCTCCAGATCGGCCAGCTGCTCCTCGATGTAGTCGGCGCGGCGCTTGAGCTGCTCGTACTCCTCCATGGCAACTTGGTTCACAGGGCCCAGGTTGTTGATCTGGCGCACAAGCTGGTTGAGCTCGCGCTCGGCGGCATCGCGGTCCGTGGGCGCGGGAAGCATGAGCGCTTCCTCGAGTACCGTGGTGCCATCGGCGGTAATGGCCTTAATGGCGGCCTCTACCTGCACCTCGAGCTTGCCACGCGCGACCTTAAACTCATTCTGCGTGGCGGTGGCGGTATCGACCCGCTCCTTAGCGCGGGCAACCTCTGCCTTGGCATCCTCGATGGTCTTCTTGAGCGAAGCGGAGTCTGCCTCTTCCAGAGAGGCCTGGTCACGCAGGCGCGCTGCCCAATCCGACGCGCGTTCCAACAGGGCAGAATAGCGTTCGTACATGGGGTCGACGCGCAGGCGCAGCAGCTCGAGCGAGCGCGAAGCCTGGCGTGTTCCGCGGATACGACGGTCGATGCCCTCAAGACGATGCTCCAGGTCGGGCACGCGGCCCTTCAGCGAACGCAGGCGCTCGCTCGTCTGGGCCAGACGCACCTTGGCATCGGCGAGCTTACCGGCGGCCTCGGAGTCATCGCGGCGCACACGGTCGAGCTCATCGTTAGCCTCGGCAATCTGGAGACCTAGGTCGTTCGCATGCGCACGAGCCTCGTCACGCGAACGAGTGAGCTCGTCCACGCGCGGGCGCGCAGCACGAACGGCCTCTGCGGCCTGCTCACGGCGCTTGGAGATACGCACGCGCTCGATCCCGGCATTGTCGGCGCTTTGCTCCAGACGGCCGATCTCGGACAACAGGGAGCGGCGCTCGCCCTCAAGGCGGGCAATCTCGCCGGCGGCATCGCCCTCGGCGGCACGCGCTTCCTCAACGGCCGCATTGGCCTCAACGACCTGATCAGAAACATGCTCAAACACGGCAGCAAGATCGGGCTCCAAGCCATCGAGCTCACGAATGCGGCGCTTGCGCTCCAGAGCACCCGAGGCCTCGCCAGCATCGAGCCCCACACGCACCAAGCCGCCGCAGGCAACGCGGGCACCATCAGGGGTCACATAGGTCACACCGTCAACGACCGGCGCCGACAGCGCGGCAGAAAGATCGTCCACTACGTAATAGCCGCCGAGCAGTGCCTCGACAATCGGACCATAACCGGCACGCACGGAAAGGCGATCAACCAGACGCGAACCGGCAGCGCCCTCGGCGGCAGCAGTGCCGCTCACGCCGCGCGCTACCAGCAGCGCCTCGCCCGAGGCCTTCTTCTGGTCCAGGGCCGCACGACCGGCACGCTCAAGCGCGGACGTATCGTCGAACAGCAGCGCATCGATATCGCCGGCGAGCAATTGCTCAACCAGGCCCTCAAGCTCACGCGGGGCCTCGAGCACGTCGCCCAGACGACCCGAGACATCGTCGCCCAGCGCACCCACCAGGCGGCTCACGAGCGGCGAGCTGTCGGCCATGCGGGCATCGAGTTTCTTTTGACTGGCAAGCTCCGAGCGCACCTCGGATAATTTGTCGCGCGCCTCGCTCTCGCGGGCACGCAGGCCCTTCAGGACCGCGCGTGCCGTCTCGGTGGCTTCACGCGCATCGACCTGAGCCTGGCGCGCTTCGTCAAGAGCGCACTCAAGCTCCTCGGCGCGGTCGCGACGGCTCTCGAGCGAAGCCGTGACCTCCTCGAGCTGTTCATCGATCTGCTCCAGGCGCGAGGCGTACATGTTGTCCTCGACCTCGGCATTGCTCAAGGAATCCTTCACCTTAGCGAGCTCGAGCGCGGCGTTATCGGCCACGCGCTGCACATCGCGTTGCTCACGCGTAAGCTGCGAAAGCTGATTGTCGAGCGCCACGCGGCGCTCGTGGAGCTCGGCGGCGGCAGGACCAGCGGCGTCAACGTCCTCCTGGGCCTGCATGTGCGCACCGGTCACCTCCTCAAGCTGCGCACGCGCGTCCTCGAGCTCCTCGACCACGCGACGACGCTGATGCTCGGAGCTCGAAATCTGGCCGCGCATGTCGGACAGGCGCGACACCATGTTGTGGCCCTTTTCCTCGAGCAGGCGCATATCGGAGTTAATGCGGCCGACCACGTCTTGCATATGGCGGCGCTGCTCGCCCAGATCGCCCACAAACAGGCCCTTTTCCTCGAGCATAACCTGGAGCTTCTCGAGCTCGCGCTCCTTTTCGCCCATGCGGTACTGCGCAAGCTCCAGCTCGGCGGCACCTTCCTTGGAGCGGCTCTCCAAGTCGTTCCACTGCGACTGCAGCGAACGCAGCTCGTCGACAGCCAGCATCTGCGTAAGCTCATTCGCGCGCGAGGACAGCTCTTTGTACTTGCGCGCGCGATCGACCTGACGCTCCAGCGGTCGCAGTTGACGGGCGATTTCCTTATTGATGTCGCGGGCACGCGTCAGGTGCTCGTCCATCGACTTGATCTTTTTGAGCGCACGCTCCTTGCGGCGCTTGTGCTTGGAGATGCCGGCGGCCTCCTCGATGAGGGCACGGCGCTCCTCGGGGCGGCTCTGCAAAATGGCGTCGAGCTTGCCCTGACTGATGATGGAATGCGTATCCTTACCCAGGCCCGAATCGTGCAGGATGTCCTGAATGTCCATCAGGCGGCACGGACTCGAGTTGATGAGGTACTCGCTTTCGCCCGAGCGATACATGCGACGGGTGATGGCGACCTCGTCAAAATCGACGGGTAGCACATGGTCCGAGTTATCGAGCACCAGCGTGACCTCGGCGACACCCACCGGCTTGCGAGCCGACGAGCCCGAGAAGATGACATCCTCCATGGCCTGGCCGCGCAGCTGCTTGGCGCTCTGCTCGCCCAGAACCCACAGGATGGAGTCGGAGATGTTCGATTTTCCCGAGCCGTTGGGACCGACGATGACGGTCAGGCCCGGCTCAAACGTCATATGGGCGCGGTCGGCAAACGACTTGAACCCTTTGAGCGTGAGGGACTTGAGATACACGGTTCCTCGCTTACACAGGCTTCTTGTTGAGAATCACGCCGTTAGTGGTGTAGCCCATGCGGTCAAGTGCCTCGAGTGCAGCGGCCCCCTCGGCTTCCTTCTTTGAGGAGCCGGAGCCGCGACCCTGGCGAATACCATCGATCAACACCACGGCGGTAAAGGTGGGCGCATGCGCCGGGCCCTCGGAGCCAACGAGCTTATACGCCGGGGGTTCGTGACCGTCGGCTTGCACGCACTCCTGCAAGAACGACTTGGGGTTCGCAGGGTGCTCGGCACGCTCGGAAGCCAGGTGCGGCTTAAGCGTACGGTGGATGAACTCCGCCGCCGCATCCCAGCCGGCATCCAGGTACAGCGCGCCCACGAGCGACTCGTAGACGTTCTCGAGCGCCGAATGCAGGCCGCGCGCACCCGTACCGGTCTCGGAGGCACCAAAGATGATGATGTCGTCGATGCCCAGCTCGTTAGAAACCTCGGACAGCGTGGCGCCCGAGACAAGCGACACCTTCAGGCGCGTGAGCTTGCCCTCGTCAAACTCCGGATAGGACTCAAACAGGGAGCGTGCGACCACGGCGCCCAAAATGGAATCGCCCAAGAACTCAAGGCGCTCATAGCTGGCAGAAACCGGCTGGCCCTCGACTGCCGAGGGATGCGTAAGCGCCGCGCGAAGCAGCACCTTATTATTGAACTCATGCCCCAGGATTTCCTGGGCGCGCGTAAGTCGTTCAGACAAAGCCAAGACCTAGGCCTCCCTGGCGTTTTCGATCGCGTCGACGGCGTCGGCGACAGAGTTGAGCGAAAGCAGAGTCTCGTCATCGATCTCGAGGTTGAACTCGTCCTCGATAGCCGTAACCAGCTGCAGGCGCTCGAGCGAGTTGGCATCGAGGTCGTCAAAGGTGGTCTCATCGCTAATTTCGGCAACATCGACGCCCAGAACGTCAGCAGCGACCTCGGCGATCTTGTCGAAGATTTCGGAGCGGTCCATAGCGCTTCCTCTCATAGTGCATGAATACCAAAAGAATGGTACCGCCCGGGCGGTACCAAGACACGGTTCTGATTCTACCCCACGACGCACGCCCCGAGGCGCATAACAGCGCTCTAACTCGCTCTTATAAAACGATACCGTCCATAGAGTTGGCGACATTCTCGACCAGCCCGGCGCGCACAGCTTCGGCCGCCGCGAGCGTACCGTTTTTGACAGCTTCGACCGACGTGGCGCCGTGGCCGATCAGAACCACGCCGCGCAGGCCCAAAAGAATCGCGCCGCCCTTGGCGTCGCCAGAGAGATTGGCCTTGATCTCGCGCATCTGCTTTTTAATAAGCAGCGCGGCGATCTTGGTTCCAAGTGAAGACATAAAGACGCCCTTGAGTTCCTGCAGCAAAAACTTAGCAGCGCCCTCAGTGGCCTTGAGCGCGATGTTGCCCGACATGCCGTCGGCGACCACGACGTCAAAATTGCCCGACGTAAGATCGGTGCCCTCGCAGTTACCAACAAAGCCGGGAACGACGGCTTTCATGGCCGGGAAGCACGCCTTGGTAAAGTTGGAGCCCTTCTCGTCCTCGGTGCCGTTAGCAAGCAGGCCCACGCGGGGATGCTCAATGCCCAGGACGACGCGGGCATAGGCGCTACCCATCTGAGCAAAACGCACCATGTCATCGACCTCGACATCGGGGTTGGCGCCCATATCGCACAGCACCGTCAGACCGCCGGCGCGATTGGGCAGCGCATTGGTCAGACAGGGGCGCACCGGCTGCTTCTTGCCTTCGGCCTGATACCTAAACGGCGTCACATAGGCGGTGGCGGCGGCGGTCATGGCACCGGTCGAGCCGGCAGAGAAGAACGCGTCCGCATTGCCCTTCTTGATGGCGCGGCAAGACAGCACGATCGAAGACTTGCGTTTGGTCATCACGGCGCGAATGGGATCGTCATCCATGGCGATAACGTCGGGTGCCTCAAGGGCCTCAACACGTGCATGGGAAGCTGCAAAGGGATTGACGATTTCGGCGGGGCCAGCTGCCAAGACCTCGATATCGGGATCGGCGGCAAGCGCAGCCTCGATACCATCGAGAACAACCTGAGGTTTCTCGTCTCCGCCCACAACGTCTACACAAACGCGAACGTTACTCATATACATGCTCCTTATACAAAAATGGCCGACTCATTGAGCCGGCCATTGTGGTTCCATTTGGAACGGCATCGCATCCAGAGTATACCGTTACTCGGTAACGATAACCTCGCGGTCCTTGTAGAAACCGCAGCTGGGGCACACGTGGTGCGGGAGCTTGACAGCGCCGCAACGGGGGCACGTGGACTGAGCCGCAGCCGAGATCTTCATGTTGGCGGAACGACGGGTGTGAGTGCGGATACGACCCTGCTTTTGTTTAGGTACGGGCATAGTGACCTTCCTTATGAACTATCCAGTGTGGCGATTACGCGCAAGTAGCGATACTACCACAGTTTTACTCGTCAAGCTTGAGATTCTTCAATGCTGCAAATGGATTTTCCGTGGCAGCGGCCCATTCGGCCTCCGCCTGGGCGGCGCAATCGCATTGCTCGACGTTGAGATTGCAACCGCAAGTGGAGCACAGACCGTGGCAATCGGGCTTGCAGAGCACCACAAACGGCGTGTCCATGACGACCGCGTCATTGATGGGCTCACCCAGATCGACGATGCGGTCCTCACCCAGGAGCTCGTAGCCGTCCTCGTAGGCCTCGGGGTCCTCGGGCTCCTCAAAGAGGTAGAACTCCTCGATCTCGCCGGCGATATCAAACGAAGCGGGCTCCAGGCAACGGTCGCACTCGCCGGTGGCGTGCGCGCGGACCATACCCGTGAGCAAGACACCGGTACCGGCGTTGGTAAAGACAACGTCGTAGTCGATGCCGTCCTGTAGCTGGTACTCCTTCTCGCCCACCGTGTAGGTGGCGACATCGACCTTACCGGTCAGCGGATACGAATCTCCAGGAAACTCGAGCTGCTCAGATAGATCGACGGTAACGCTCGGGAACTCAGCCATTACCACTGACCATTCTGTTGGGCGGCACCCTCGTTAAGCTGCTGACGGCAACGAGTAACGGTGCCGGTCAGGCTCTTGAGGTTCTCCTCCAGGTGCGTAAAGACCTGCTCTGCGTAGTCCTCGGCAGCATAACGCGTCTCGCGCTCGTACTGCTGGGCACGATCACGGATGTCGTCGGCCTGCTGCTGCGCTAAGCGGACGATCTCCTGCTCACCGGCAATGGTAAGGGCCTGCTGCTGAGCGTCGGCGATGATGGAATCGGCCTGAGCGGCAGCGGAAGCCATAAGCTCCTCGCGCTCCTTAAGGATACGGCGGGACTTCTGCCACTCCTCGGGATAGCTCATGCGGATCTCGTCGAGGATGTTGAAGAACACGTCGGCGTCGATGACCTTGAACTGAGCGTTCTTGCCGAAAGGCGGCTTGGCTTCCTCGATCAGCCCTTCGAGCTCATCGACCAAGCTGACGATCCTATCGCCAGGAAAATTCTCGCCCGGCATCCGGTCTCCTTTCATAGGTAACATATCATCGTGCTAGTTTACCACATGCCACCAGGCAATAAGAAACGTCACGAAAAGCGAAGTCTGAGCGCTTCGACCACGTTGGGCGGGACAAACGTCGATACATCGCTGCCGAGTGAGGCGATCTGGCGAACGACCGAGCTCGAGATGTAGCCGTACTGCGGCGCACTCATGACAAAGATGGACTCCAGCTCGTTATCCAAGCGATAGTTGAGATCTGCCTGCTGCAGCTCGTACTCAAAGTCGGTCATGGCGCGCAGGCCCTTGACCACGGCCCCCGCCCCCTGCTCACGTGCAAAGTCGACCAAGAGGCCGGTGAAGGGCAGTACCTCAACGCCGTCCAAATCACCGAGGGCCTCGCGGGCCAGCGCCACGCGCTCATCGAGCATAAACGTCGTGCCCACACCGTTTTTACCCTGCGACTCGGCAACAGCGACGATCACGCTGGGAAAGATGCGGCGGGCGCGGCGGATTACATCGATATGGCCAAACGTAATGGGGTCGAAGGTGCCCGGAACGATGACGCGGTTAATGGTGTCACTCATGGGCGTCCTCCTGAAACGTCGTGGCATCGTTGTTGTCAGCATCGGTGCCGGCGTTATCACCCTCACCATCGTCATCGCCGACCCAACGAAGCAGATCGACCGAGGTGATGCCATAACGCTTCTCACGCACGGTCTCAAAACCTGCCGGATGCGCGCCCGCATCGGCAGCGGCATGCTCAAACAGGGCATAAGCGCCAGATGCAAGCAGACCCTGCTGAGCCAGGTTCTGCAGCAGCTCCTCGACCGGCTCGGCACCAAAAGCATATGGTGGGTCGAGCAGGACCAGATCAAAGGGGCCGCCCGGCACACGACCGCGCGAGGCACTCGCCAGCATGTCGCCCGCTACCACGCGCCAACGCGCACGGTCACAGCAGAGCGACTCGATATTCTTGGTAATGAGCCGCGCGGCGTTGCGATCGATCTCAAACGTCGTGAGCGAGCGGGCCCCACGAGAGAGCATCTCTAACCCTAAGGCACCGGAGCCGCCAAAGGCGTCCAGCACACGGACCTCGTCCAAATCGAAGTCGAATGCCGACATGACCATAGATGCGCACGCCTCGCGTACGCGATCAGTCGTGGGGCGGGTGACATCGCGACCACGGGGCTCCTCGATCTTACGACCGCGCCATTCGCCGCCGATGATTCTCATCCTCCGCTGACCTCCTTAAAAATGTGTCGATATCGCATGGCGACCGCATCGCGCAGGGGGCGCGTCGCCACGGAGTCAAGGGTGCAAGCATACCGCAAGAGCTCGACCGCGTCCAAATGTGCCCACTCAATCAGCTCCTCGTCGGCATCCAGGTCGACAAAGCGCAGGGTCACACCGCCATGTTGGCGGTACCCCAGGATCTCGCCCTCGTGGCGCAGACGCAGGTCCATCTGGGCGAGCGTAAAGCCATCCGAGGTCTTCTCGAGCGATTGTAGGCGATCTTGTGCTGCCGACGCGCCGCCGTTGCCCTTGGAGTGCGTCATGACCAGGCACGTGCCCGACACGCTGCCACGGCCCACGCGACCGCGCAGCTGGTGCAGGGCAGCCAAACCAAAGCGCTCGCCGTTCTCGATGACCATGACGGTGGCATTGGGCACGTCGACGCCCACCTCGACCACCGTAGTCGAGACGAGCACGTTGATCTCGCCACGCTTGAAGGCATCGATGACCCGATCCTTCTCCCCCGCCGGCATGCGGCCGTGAAGGCGCTCGACGGTAAGCCCAGGCAACGCAAGACGCAGTCGGTCGAGCTCGGTTGCCGTATCGTGCAGCGGCACGGGGACCGTCACGCGGCCCTCGTCGTCGCGGGCGATACCGGGCACGTCCTCCAGCTCATCGGCCGAGTCACTCGGCTCCACGAGCGGGCAGATCACGTAAGCCTGCTGGCCCTTTTCGTGCGCCTCACGGATGGCGCCATAGGCGAGGTCACGGCTCGACTCGGTCAGCACGCGTGTCGTCACGCCAGCGCCAGGGACGGGCCGATGGCGGATGATGCTCGTGTCCAGATCGCCGTAGACCGAAAGCGCCAGCGTACGCGGGATGGGCGTTGCCGTCATTACGAGCAGATCGGCACCGGGGCCCTTCGCGCGCAGGGCGTTGCGTTGGCCGACGCCAAACCGGTGCTGCTCATCGATGACCACGAGCGACAGGTGCTTGAACGCAACGTCATCCGAAAGCACCGCGTGGGTGCCAAAGAGCACGTCAAGCTCGCCCGATTCCAGCTGTGCATGGATGCGCTCGCGCTCTGCGGTCGGCGTAGCACCCGTCAGAAGCGCCCAGGACATGCCGGCCTGCGAGAGCAGAGGGCCAGTCTTATCGGCATATTGGCGCGCCAGCACGCCCGTGGGCGCCATAACGCAGGCCTGGGTGCCCGAATCGGCCGCGACAGCCAGTGCGCAGGCGGCGACGGCGGTCTTACCGGTACCGACATCACCCAGCAGCAGGCGGTTCATCACGCGCCCGCCATCGCACATATCGCGCAGGATATCCTGGAACGCGGCTTCCTGCTCGTCGCTCAGCGAAAACGGCAAGGCCTGCTTGAGCGCGGCCAGGTGATCGCCCGCGGTATGGGCATAGGGCACCACATCGACCAGGCCGCCGTCGTTGCGCAGGCGCAGCGCCAGCTGCAGGTAGAGGCACTCCTCGTAGGCAAGCCGTGCGCGCGCGATATCGCGCTCAGCCATGCTCGAGGGAAAGTGGATCGAGTGCAAAGCACGGGCATTGCTCATGAGCTTCCGCTTTGCGCGCAGCGGTGCCGGAATGGGATCAAAGGGATTGCCGACAACCTCGAGCGCGCCGCTTACAATGCGGCGCATCCATGCCTGGCTCACCCCATCGCTCACATAATGGACCGGCAGGATCGTGCCCGCGGCACGCCCGTCCTCGAGCTTTTCGAAATGCGGAGAGGCCATCTGCTTAAAACCATAGGCAAACTCGACCTTGCCCATCACGGCCAGGCGGTCGCCCTGCTTAAGCTGCTGGGCAATCCAGGGCTGGCGGAAAAAGGCGACCTGCAGCACGCCCGTCTCGTCAACGAGCGAGACCTCGGTCACCTGCATGCGCGGACGCGGCTGCTTTTGGACGATACGGTCAACCGTGGCGATGATGGTGCACACGATACCGATGGGCGCCATCTCGATGGACCACGAGCGGGTAAAGTCGAGGTATCGATGAGGGATATGGAGAAGGAGGTCCCCCACCGTCCGAATTCCCAGACGGCGAAGGGCCTCCTCACGTTTACCCGAAACATATTTGAGTCGCGCGATATCCTCGTCGAGCGCATTGCTCTGGGCAAAGCGCTCCGAGACGCGCGGCACGGAGCACAGCTCGGACATGGGCAGTTGCCTACTCGATCGAGAAGATCACGGGATAGAGCGGCTGCTCGCCACGATGGGCGTCAATCTCCAGATCGGGCTGAGCCTCCTCAATGGCGTCGACGATCTCCTGGAAGGCTTCATCGGACAGCTCCTCGCCGGCCAGAATCGTCAGCGCGTCACCCTCCTCTTCCTCCTGCATGCGGTTGATGCAATCGAGCGTGACCTGCTTCACATCGGAGCCGACCACGTCAATGGAACCGGCAATGATACCCATGACGTCACCGGAGTGAATCGGCGAGCCGTCGGAGGCGCTGGAGTCGCGCACAGCGCGGGTGACCTCGCCATCGCGGACTTCGCTGATGGCGTCGACCATAGCGGCGACGGCTTCCTCGAGCTCGGAATCGGGCAGGACCGCGAACAGCGCGGAGAAGGCCTGCGGAACGGTCTTGGTGGGAACGACGGCAACCTTCTTGTCGGTGCAGGCAGAAGCGGCAGCCTCAGCGGCCATGCGGATGTTACCGTTATTGGGCAGGATGATGACCGAGGTCGCGTTGACCTGGTCGACGGCGCCCAGCAGGTCTGCAGTCGAGGGGTTCATGGTCTGACCACCCGACACGATCACGTCGACGCCGAGGGACTTGAGGATATCGGCCTCGCCGGAACCGGCGGCAACAGCGACAAAGCCCAGCGCCTTGGCGGGCTCGGCGGCCTTCTCCTGGTCCTCATGGATCTTGGCGGTACGGTCGTGGGCCTCCATCTCCATGTTGTGGATAAAGACCTCATAGATCTGACCAAGCTGCAGCATGTGCTCGAGCACCAGGTTGGGGGTGTTGGAGTGCACGTGAATCTTGTAATCGGGGTAAGCACCCACGAGCAGCTCGCAGTCGCCCATGGAGCCCAGGAACTTAAGGCATTCGTCCTCATCAAACGGGGCATCGGCCTTAAAGAGGAACTCGTTGCAGTAACGAAACTCCGAGCCCTCCCAGTCGTCGTTGGCCTCGATCTCAACGCGGTCGAGGGCCGCGTCGCGGGCAGAGCCAGCGGAGTCAAACATGGCGGAGAAATCCTCGACAACGGTGCTGCGACCAAGCGCGGCGGCAACAAAGTTCTCAAGGAAAATGGCAAATCCAAAGGCGCCGGAGTCGACCACGCCGTTCTCCTTCAGAACAGGCAGCAGGTCGGGCGTACGGGCGACGGACTGATAGGCCTCGACGACGATGGCGTCGAGCGCTTCCTCGGCCGAGAACTTCTTCTTCTCGCACTCGTCTGCCTTGGTCGAGACGTCGCGCAACACCGTGAGGATCGTACCCTCGATGGGCTTACGCACTGCCTGGAAGGCAACCTTGACGGCTCGGCGGAAGGCATAGGCGATGTTGGCGGACGCGATGGGCTCATCGGCAGAGACAAGGCCCTCGGCCACACCACGCAGAATCTGCGAGGTGATGACGCCGGAGTTGCCACGGGCACCCATCAGGGAGCCGTGAGTGATGGCGCCGGCGATGGCCTCCATGTCGGCGTCAGCAGGAAGGGCGGAAAGCTCCTTGGTCACCGAGGCGAGTGTGAGCGACATGTTGGTACCGGTGTCGCCGTCGGGTACGGGGAAGACGTTGAGCTTGTTGATCTCCTCGGCCTTGTCGGAAACAGCAGCCGCAGCGATCGGAAAACAGGTGCGAATGGTCTTTGCAATCATGGGTATTTGAATCTCCGTTTTCGGATGCTAGTTCAGACGGCTCTTGAGCGCGTCGATGTGAATGCCGATCTTAAGGCTGGCGGGATCGATCTGGGCGACCTCCTGCAGAGTGAAGGCAACGGAGCTCGAAAGATTGTGGCAGACGGACTTCATGTTGACGCCGTTCTCGAGCACGACGTGAAGGTCGACCGTGAGGCCGTTCTCGTCGGCGGAGACAAGCACGCCCTTGCGGAGGCGCTGACCGGCAAGCAGGCGCACGCTCTCGGCGCCCTGGAGCTGCTCGGCCATACCGACAACGCCATAGCACGTCATCGCGGCATAACCGGCAATATCGGCAATGACGTCGTTCGAGACGCTCAGGCTGCCGTTAATGGTCTCAGACACAAGAATCTCCTTATCTGGTGCTCGCGGCACCATCTCGTGGGAGCAATCATTGCAATATTCTACAACGAGCGCGCCATGTTGAGGTGGTGGGTCGCGGGATTACATCCTCGACACGAAATGTTGATATGGTAACGTTCGCGCCAGGCGATCGCGGTATGAAAAAACCCGCCGCATAAGCGACGGGTTTTACAACCTGGCTCCCCGGGTAGGACTCGAACCTACAACAGCGCGGTTAACAGCCGCGTGCTCTACCATTGAGCTACCGAGGAATTTAAAAGCCCAGCGGAATGGGCTGAAAAATTCTGGCTCCCCGGGTAGGACTCGAACCTACAACAGCGCGGTTAACAGCCGCGTGCTCTACCATTGAGCTACCGAGGAATAGGAGCGTGCTCTCAAGCAACGAAGTTTATTATACGGACGAATCAGCTCAGGGCAAGAACTTTTTTAAGAAATTTTCCGACCCAACCGTTGCGGCAAGGAGTGTCCCAAAGTGCCGGCAAAAAAGGAACGTCCCTAACTGCCGAAACGGAAACGCCGTGACTACTAAGACTCAATGTAGTCCTTGAGCTTGCTCGAGCGGCTCGGGTGGCGGAGCTTGGCCAGGGTCTTGGACTCGATCTGGCGGATACGCTCGCGCGTGACACCAAACTCGCGGCCGACTTCCTCGAGCGTGCGGGGATGTCCGTCGACAAGGCCAAAGCGCAGCTCGATAACCTTGCGCTCACGATCGGCAAGCGAATCGAGCACCTGGGTGAGCTGCTCCTGCAGCATGGAGAAGCTGGCCGCATCGGGCGGAACGATGGCCTGGGAGTCCTCGATGAAGTCGCCCAGCTGGGAATCCTCTTCCTCGCCGATGGGAGTCTCGAGCGACACGGGCTCCTGCGAAATCTTCTGGATCTCGCGGACGCGGTCGGCACTCATGTCCATCTCGGCACCGATCTCCTCGGGGGTCGGGTCGCGACCCAGGTCCTGGAGAAGTTGGCGCTGCACGCGGACGAGCTTGTTGATGGTCTCGACCATGTGCACGGGAATACGGATGGTACGGGCTTGGTCGGCGATAGCGCGCGTGATGGCCTGACGGATCCACCACGTGGCGTACGTGGAGAACTTAAAACCCTTCTGGTAGTCGAACTTCTCGACGGCGCGGATCAGACCGAGGTTGCCCTCCTGGATCAGGTCCAGGAACAGCATACCGCGACCGACATAGCGCTTGGCGATGGAGACGACCAAACGCAGGTTTGCGCTGATGAGTGCCTGCTTAGCTTCGAGGCCCACGTTCTCAATGCGCGTAAGACGACGCATCTCGGCACGCGTGAGCTCGAGCTCGCCTGCCTCGGCAGCCTCGAGCTTCTCGGTGGCCTCGAGACCGGCCTCGATCTTCATGGCCAGATCGACCTCTTCGGAGGCGGTCAGCAGGTCGACCTTGCCGATCTCCTTGAGGTACATACGAACCGGATCGCCGGTCAGCATCACCGTGGAGGCATCGATGCCACGCACGCGGGAGCGTGAGCGGGACGTGCGCACGGTGCGCTTCTTCTTGCTCTTGGAAGAACCCATCTCGGCGTCGGCCTGACGGGCCATCTTGAGCTCATGATCGTCGAGCGAGCCGGAATCGTGCTCGTCGTCGTCATCGAAATCGTCGGTATCGGTATCGTTATCGTCATCGTCGACGTCCATGGGGGCGTCGTCGTTACCGCTCGCGGAGATAATCTGGATGCCGCTGTTGCGCAGCGCGGAATACACCGCGGTGAGCTGCTCGTCAGAAACATCGATATCCTTCAGGGCGACCTGAATCTCGTCCTCGGTTACCGAAGTCCTGTTTGAGCCGTTGCCCATGAGCTTTGCAACGCAGGATTCCAGCCCAGTACCCGTGCTCTCAGTCTTTTTTGGCACAGATTCTCCCTTCATAGTCCACAGGACTCAATACTTTAGCACACACATAGACGTCTATACCCAAAAAGAGAACTGGATATAGGCGAGAATACGCTGGTTGACCACAACATCTAGGCCTGTTCGGTGCCCGCGGTCTCCAAACCGATCAAACGGAACGGGTCCGCCACGCCGCCGATAGACTTTTGCAGCTCGCGTTGACGCTGCGAATCCTGCGCGGCCTGCACGGTCAGCGCGCGGCGGGCCTCATCATCGAGCGATCGATCCTGGCGCAGCTTGGCCTGTGCGGCACGCATGCGGCGCTTGATGGTGTAGAGCTCGAGCGTATCGAGCATGAACACGATGTTCGTCTCGGTAGGGTGTTTGCTCGTGGCGGAGATGCGCCCGGCACTCACAAGCGTTGCCGCCTCGGGACACACCGAGCGCGCCGCATCCATGCAGGTCGCAGGATCGGTACCCGGCGGCGTTGCCAGCACGGCCCACGCGATGGACTCGTGGCGCGGGTCGACCCACTCGATGGAGCAGATGCGGTCAGCATACGTGCGGAACAGGTCGGGGTAGCTCGTGAGCATGGTCAGCAGCTCGCGCTCCCCTGCCAAGGACTTGCGCTCTAGATCGGTCAAAACCATAGGGAACGAGGCGTCTACCGGAGCACCGGCGGGCGCAGAGCCCATACCATCAGGCACGTCGATCGGCGGCAGGTCGTCGACGACCTCCACAGGAGCGGCACCGTAAGCATCGAGCGGGACATAGTCGTACGGCTCTTCCTCGACCGGCGCCGCTACTGCCGGCGTCGCGCCCGACGCCCAAGCACCACGAGATGTCCCTTGCAAACCAGACGACCGACCGCCCGCGCTACCAGATCGCTCGGCTTGCGCCCGCTGGCGTTCATAATTCTGCTCACGACGTCGTTCCGCATCTTCGCGCTTGGCGACATCGCGAAACACGCGACCCGAACTCGCGCGCACCGTCTCCAAATCCAAACCCAGCAGATCGGCAATCTGGATAAAGTACGTGTCGATCATATAGCTATCGCGCAGCGGATAGATAAGCGTCAGCGCATCTTCCAGCGCCTTGGCGCGACCGCCCGGCGTGGTGATGTCGCTCGCTTCCTGCAGCGAACGGTACACGAAGTCCATGAGCGGCTCGGCGGCGTCGATGCGCGCCTGCAGCTCCTTTCCGCCGTGCGCCGTGATGAACTCCATGGGATCGTTGCCGTCGGGCAGCACCACGCAGCGCAGGTCCATCGAATCCTGCTCGATAAACTGTATCGCGCGACGGGCGGCCTTCTGGCCCGCGGCATCGCCGTCAAACATATACACGATGCGCTTGGCAAAGCGGGTGAGCGTCTTGACGTGATGCTCCGTGAGCGCAGTGCCCAGCGTGGCGACGACGTTTTTAATCCCCGCCTCCCAACAGGCGATGCAGTCGGTATAGCCCTCTACCACGATAGCGGTATCCTGCGCGACGATAAACTCCTTGGCCCAATTAAAGCCGTAGAGGTTTAGCTTTTTATGAAACACGCTCGTCTCGGCGGTGTTGAGGTACTTAGGTTGGCCGTCTCCCATGATGCGACCGCCAAAGGCGATGTTATGCCCCTGCTCATCAAAAATGGGAAACATCACGCGGTCGTAGAAGCGGTCGGCAAGCTGCCCGCGCCCGCGACTCACAGCCACGTTGGCGTCGATCATCTCCTGCGGAGTAAAGCCCGCCTGCGACAGATGAGCCACCAGCATGTTACGACCCGGTGCAAAGCCCAGGCAGTAGCGGCGGCAGACGTCACCACCCATGCCGCGGCTGGCGAAGTACTCACGTGGACGGCCGTCCTTACCGCGCATAAGCATGGTGTGGTAGAACTGGGCGGTCTCGGCGCACAGATCGTAGATTCGGGCACGCTTAGTACCGCGCTCGCGGCGGTCTCCGGTGTCGTGCAGCTCAATACCCGCGCGATCGGCTAAATAACGGATTGACTCGGGAAAGCTCAGGTTCTCGCGCTTCATGATATAGGTGAAGACGTCGCCGCCCTCGCCACATCCAAAGCAGTGCCACACCTGCGTGGCAGGGATAATGTGAAACGACGGGGTCTTTTCGCCATGGAAGGGGCAGCAGCCCCAAAACTCATGGCCGCGGGGCTTGAGCTCAACCGTTTCCTGCACGATGGCTACCAGATCGGACGCAGCGCGGACCTGGTCTTTCTCCTCATCGCTAATCACGGATACTCACCCCCTGCTCACCCAAGTTATGACGGATATCATCGATATTACCCTCGACGGTCGCGATCAACTCGTCCAGGGAATCGAACACGCGTGACGGACGCAGCCAGCGCGTAAACGCCAGCGAAACGGAAGCGCCGTACAGGTCGCCCGTATACCCAATTAAGTTGGCTTCGAGATGCGCAGATGCCGCATCGTCGGCATACGTTGGCGGCAGGCCGACGTTGACAGCAGCGGGCCACACGGTGTCATCGACCAGCACCAGACCCTCATACACGCCATCGGCAGGCACCTGAATGCCGCTGGGAACCTGCAGGTTTGCCGTGGGAAAGCCCATGCCAGAACCCTCGTGACGACCGCGAATAACACCGCCACGCACCATATACGGGCGGCCGAGTAACCCAGCAGCAAGCCCCACATGGCCCTGTCCCAGCTCGTGACGAATGCGGGTGGCGCAAATGGCCTCACCGCCCTCGCAAAGCAGGTCGTGACCATACACGTCAACGCCGCGCTCGGAACCCCAAACGCGCATCTCGGCAACACCAGAAGCACCGCCGCGACCCAGCCTAAAGTCGCTGCCAACGCGAATCGAACGAATGTCGACCACGCGTGACAACAGTGCGAGAAAACCGACATGGTCGAGTGCCGCAACCTCAGGCGTAAAGGGAACGGCCACCACTGCATCGACCCCGATTTGAGCCAGGGCATGCAGACGGTCGGCCGTCGTCATCAATTTTTGAGCGGGTGAAGGGCTCACGACAACGTCCGGGTCGGGATCGAAGGTAACTACGACCGCCTTGCAGCCATGGGCACGGGCATCACGGACGAGCGCCGCAATAAGCTCCTGGTGTCCACGGTGCACACCATCGAACACGCCGATGGCGATGGAGGCAGCACCCAAGTGCTCGCACTCATCAAACACATCGGCAGTAACGATGCGAGCCTCGTCCGACTCGCCCGCGAAAAAGATACGCGCGAGCTCGCGAGCGGAAAACATCATCGAACACCGCCGATTGCCTGCGGAAACACGTGATCCATGACAAAGCGGCCACTCTCAATGCGGGCGAGCGCCTTGAGCCCGCCATCGAGCACCAGCGCGAACGGCGCCTTCGAGGAATCGAAATCGGCAAGCGCACGCTCAACGGGAATGCGTCGGCCGCAGAGCAGGTCGTCGGCAAGATTGCCCGGCAAGTCAACACGCGTGGCGCCCAGGGCCGCAATGGGATCCAGGGCAAAGCCAGCCGCGGACTCGGGAGAAAGCTCCTCGACCGCATGACAAGCGCCAATGGAAACAACACCGGAGGCCGTGCGGCGCAACGCGGAAATGTGCGCGGCGCTCTCACAGGCGCGGCCCAAGTCGCGAGCTAGCGCACGGATATAGGTGCCCTTGCTCACCGAGAACGCCACGGTCCACACACATGTATCACCTTCACCGCCCACGGCGATCAGGTCGGCGGCATAGACCTCGACAGGGCGCGGAGGTAGGTCCACCGCATTGCCCTCTCGAGCAGACTTGTAGGCGCGAACGCCATTTACCGAGATAGCCGAAAAAGCCGGCGGCACCTGCATCTGCGGGCCCAACATGGCGACCAAGCGCTCGCGGGCATAAGCCGGATCGCGCAGCTCGGGTGCAACGGGCACCGTGCGGACCGCCTCGCCCTCCGCATCATCGGTATTGGTCTCGGCACCAAACGAGATGTCGGCGACGTAGCTTTTGGTATCGAGCGTGAGCATGCCCAGCAGACGGGTGGCTTGGCCTACACCCACCACCATGACACCCGAAGCCATGGGGTCGAGCGTGCCGGCATGGCCGACGCGCCGCTCATGGAGGGCGCGCCGGCATTGCGAGACCACATCGTGGGACGTGCAGCCCACCGGCTTATCGACGGCGAGCAGCATATTCAATTGAGAAGGCGTACGACGAGCCATGTACCATCCAAAAAGTTAAAGCTCGACGGTCACCGAAGCGGGATCCTCCCCTACCAGCTCGGCGAGCATGGGAAGTGCCACGGTGAGCGTCTCGAGAATCGTTCCGTTGTTGGAGAAACCGGCGGCAGCGGGATGTCCGCCTCCGCCAAAAGAAGCAGCGATCTCGGACACGTTGAGGTCGCCCTTGGAGCGCAGGTTGCCGCGCACCTTGGTATCGCCCTCAATGCCCTTCAGGAACAGGCAGACCTCGACGCCCATCACCGAGCGCACCACGTCAACCAGGCCGTCGCACTCATCCGAGGTGACACCGCAAGCCTCAAGGTCGCTCTGGTACGCGTAGCTATACGCGACGCGCCCGTGGGCCACCGTCTTGATGCGGCCCATAACGATGGACTTGAGGTGCAAAAACTCAACGCGCATGCTCTGATATACCTCGAGTGCCACACGCGCCGGATCGGCACCGTGGGCAACCAGACGCGAGGCCGCATGGAACGCAGCGGCATCGGCGTTTTGGTACTGAAAACGGCCGGTATCGGTAACCAAGCCGCACAGCAGGCAGGTCGCAACGCCATCACGTGCGACAATGCCACAATTGTCCAAGAAGCGGTCGATGATCATAGCGCAGGCTGCGGCTTCGACGCGCCTCAGGCTCAGCTCGGCAAACTCCTCGCGCGCCGGATGGTGATCGAAGCACACCACATGCTTGGAGCGACGAAGCACCTCGGCGGAATTATTGAGACGCTCGACGACCGGTACGTCCACCGAGATGAACAGGTCCGGATTGCCGGTGTACGCAGATGCCGGAACCAGGCGATCGGAGCCTTCCATAAAGCGGTAGATACGCGGAACCGGGTCATCGTCTGCCAGCAGCAGCGCAATGTCCTTGTTGGGGAAAAACTTCATAAGCGAGAGACCCAGACCCAACACGGAGCCCAAGGCGTCGCCATCGGGGGAAGTATGTCCCGAAATCGCAATGGAGGACGCACCCTCGATGAGCTCGAGGATGCGTCGCTGAATAT
Source organism: Collinsella sp. AM10-26 (assembly GCF_003472525.1). Classification (NCBI taxonomy): domain Bacteria; kingdom Bacillati; phylum Actinomycetota; class Coriobacteriia; order Coriobacteriales; family Coriobacteriaceae; genus Collinsella; species Collinsella sp. AM10-26. The sequence continues at coordinate 153,078 of NZ_QRMC01000004.1, read as the reverse complement.
CTGCAGACTCGCACGAGGCGAGGTCGGCGGAATTAGTCATCTAAAGCTGCCTCCTGGGCGGCATCCGCTATCGGATAGCCGTCCTCGTCCTTTTCGATCGCAAGCGTGGCGGGAACGTTTTCCAGCGCACGCGTGATGCGCTCGGCCTCATCGGTCGAGCGATCGATGCGAAAATCGAGCTCGGGCGTAACACGCCAATCGAGCGAGCGAGCCAACAGGCTGCGAATACGGCCCTTAGCGCTGGCGAGCGCCTCCATGACCTCGTCGTAGCGGCTCGCATCGCACGACACGTACACACGCGCGAACGAACGGTCCACCGCGACCTCGACCGCGGTCAAAGTAACCAGGTCGAGACGCGGATCGGAAACTTCAAAGAGCAGGATATAACCGAGCTTCTCGCGAAGCTGCTCGCCCAGACGGCGGGTTGCCAGCGTTTGCTTCATAGCGCTACCCCCTACTCGGTACGGGCAACCTGGTCGATACGGTAACCCTCGATCTGGTCGCCGGGCTTGATGTCCTGGAAGTTCTCCAGGCCAATGCCGCCCTCGGAACCGCTCTTGAGGCTCTTGGCCTCGTCCTTGTAGTGGCGCATCGAGGCGATCTTGCCGTTGAAGACCACGATACCGTCGCGCACCAGGCGCACGGAATCGGTCGCGGCGATCTCGCCCTCTTCGACGCGGACACCGGCGGCGATACCGACTTTGGGCACCTTGAAGGTGTCCAGGACGGTCGCGGTACCCGTGGCGACCTCGACCTCGGTGGGCTTGAGCATGCCGATACGGGCGGCGTCGAGCTCCTCGAGGCACTTGTAGATGACGTCGTAGCAACGGATCTCGACGCCCTCGCGCTCGGCGGCGGAGCGGGCCTTACCGTCGGGACGGACGCCAAAGCCGATGATGATGGCGTTGGAGGCGTCGGCCAGGACGACGTCGGTCTCGTTGATGGCGCCAACGGCGGAGTGGATCGTGTTGATGCGGACCTCGGACTGATCCATCTTGTCGAGCGAGTCCTGAAGGGCCTCGATGGAACCCTGGACGTCGGCCTTGATGATCAGGTTGAGCTCCTTGACCTCGGCGTCGGCGATGGTCTCGAAGAGGTTCTCGAGCGTGACGTGCTTGACGCGGCTCTGCTCCTCGATACGGGCCTTGAGCGAACGCTCGTCGGCAAGGGCGCGAGCCTCGCGCTCGTCCTCGAACACGCGGAACTCGTCACCGGCGTTGGGCACGGACTGCAAGCCCAGGATCTCGACGGCGTCGGAAGGACCGGCCTCGGTGACGGCGTTGCCCTTGGGATCGAGCATGGCGCGGACGCGACCGTAGGTAAGGCCGGCGACCAGCGTATCGCCCACGTGCAGGGTACCGCGGGTCACGAGCACCGTGGCAACCGAACCGCGGCCCTTGTCGAGCTTAGCCTCGAGGACGTTACCGGAGGCAAAAGTGTCGGGGTTGGCCTTGAGCTCGAGCACGTCGGCCTGGAGCAGCACGGTCTCGAGCAGGTCGTCGATACCGATCTTCTGCTTGGCCGAGATGTTGACGAACATGTTCTGTCCGCCCCACTCCTCGGGGATGATGCCGTACTCGGTGAGCTCTTGGCGCACGCGGTCGGGGTTGGCACCCGGCTTATCGATCTTGTTGACGGCGACGACGATGGGTACGCCGGCGGCCTTGGCGTGGTTGATCGACTCGATGGTCTGGGGCATGACGCCGTCGTCGGCAGCCACGATCAGAATGACGATGTCGGTCACCTTGGCACCACGGGCACGCATGGCCGTAAAGGTGGCGTGGCCCGGGGTATCGATGAAGGTGATCTTGCGGTCGTTAATCATGACCTGCGAAGCGCCGATGGCCTGGGTAATGCCGCCCGCCTCGCCGGCAGCGACACCGGTGTGACGGATAGCGTCGAGCAGCGACGTCTTACCGTGGTCGACGTGGCCCATGACGGTGACGACCGGTGCGCGCGGCTTAAGGTCGGCGGGATCGTCGTAGAACGAGAAGGTGTTCTCCTCCTCGGGGGTGATGATCTTGATCTGACGACCCAGGTCGTCGGCAACGAGCTCGACGAGGTCGTCGGACATGGACTGCGTCATGGTGAGCGGCGTACCCAGCAGGAACAGGCGCTTGATGATATCGTTGGCCGGAACGTCAAGCGCCTCGGCGAGCTCCTGGACCGTAACGCCCTGGGAGACCTTGATGGCATCGAGCTCCTCGGGGTTCACGCCCTGGGCCAATGCCTCCTCTATCTTGCGCTCCTCCTGAGCCTTTGCAGCCTCGCGCTCGCGCTTCTCCTTTCGCTTCTTGCGGCGACCGGTGGACTCGCGAGAGGCCTCCTCGACGGCGGCACGGGCCTCCTCGAGCACCTTCTCGCGGCTGTACTCCTCGGCCTCGCGAGCCATGCGGCTGTAGTGGTCCTCTTCGTTGTTGTGACCGCCCTTGCGCTTCTTGCCCTTGCCCTGCTTGTCGGGGTTGGGGAAGTCCATGCCGGCAGCGACGTTGTTGCTGGCGTTGGTGCGATGGCTGTGCGGGCGGCTCTCGGAGACGTTGCGCTCGGAGTTGTTGTCGGAGGCGTTGCGGTCGTTGCGACGGCCACCGCGGCGGTCGTTGTTACCGCCACGACGGTTACCGCGCTCGGCGGCGCGCTCGGCCTTGGCCTTGTCCTCGGCGTCCTTCTTCTCCTTGAGCACGGTCTCCTGTGCGGCGATCTGATCGAGCAGCGAGCGGAAGCGCGAACCGGAGTCCGAAGCGGGAACGGCGCGGCGCTGGGCCTCGCGGGCAGCCTCCTCCTTCTCGCGGGCAAGGCGCTCCTGCTCGGCCTTCTTCTTGGCCTCGGCCTCGGCGCGGGCAGCCTCCTCGGCAGCCTGGGCTGCGGCAAACTGGCGGCGCTCCTCCTCGCGGGCCTTCTCGGCGGCGATGCGCTCGCGCTCGGCCTCGGCGGCGCGAGCGGCCTCCTCGGCGGCGGCAGCCTCCTCCTCGGCCTGCTTGGCGGCCTCGACTTCCTGGGCGCGGGCCTCGATCACCGAGGCGAGCTGCTTACGGACCATGGCAACGTAGGCGTCCTCCAGAGTGGAGGAAGCGGACTTAGCGGGAATCTTCATATCGGCGAGATGACCCATCAGTTCCTTAGAGGTCATGCCGAACTCTTTGGCCAGGGTGGACACACGGACTTTTGCCATATGACTTCACCTACCCTTTCTGGCACCTTGGGTGCCTAGAGACTGAACGAGCGTGGGAGATGCGCCGGGACCCGCCCGGCGCGACCGCGCGCTAGATCAGGTCCTCCGCATCATCGAAGGCGTCGGTGTCGTGGACACCGCAGAAACGGGAGCCGGGACGAGCCTGGTTGCGGCACTGGATGCCGTCCTCGGACACGTACTCGCAGCGGCGGACGTCCTCGTCCTCCTCGTCACCGATCAGGTCGGCGGCGGGCTCCTCGTGAACGGGAACGTTCTTGAGGATGTCGGCGGCAAGCGTCTCGGACTTGATGTCGATGTGCCAGCCGGTCAGGCGCGCGGCGAGGCGGGCGTTCTGGCCCTCCTTGCCGATGGCGAGGGACAGCTGGTCGTCGGGCACGATGACGCCGGCGTAGGCCTTCTCCTCGTCGATGAGGACGCGGGTGACCTTAGCGGGCGAAAGGGCGTTGGCGACGTAAACGGCAGGATCGGCATCCCACAGGATGACGTCGACGCGCTCGCCACGGAGCTCGCCCACGACAGCGCGAACACGGCTGCCCTTGGGGCCGACGCAGGCGCCCACGGGATCCAGACGATCGTCGAGCGAGTGGACGGCGACCTTGGAGCGCTGGCCGGGCTCGCGGGCGATCGACTTGATCTGGACGGTGCCCTCATAGATCTCGGGCACCTCCTGCTCAAACAGACGACGCATGAGCTCGGGATGGGTACGAGAGATGACAATCGGCGGACGGCTGTGTTCGCCGCGAACAGGCTGCAGGTTGGAGTTGGGGTCGCGAACGTCGATGATCACGGCCTTGATGTGCTGGTTGTGCAGGTAGCGCTCGCCCATCGGACGCTCGTTGCGCTCGTTCTCGTAACGACGCTGGTCAAAGTGCGGCAGCTCGGCCTCGACGCCCTCGCGGATCTTGACGATCGTGAAGTCGGGGGTGGACTGCAGCACGGTACCGCTGATGAGGTCGCCGATGCGGCCGGAGAACTCCTCGTAGATCTGCTCGCGGGCGGAGTTGCGAACGATGGCGTTGATCTCGGCCTTGGCGTGCTGGGCGGCGATGCGGCTCGTGTTCTTGGGAGTGACGTCGATCTCCTCGAACTCGGTGAAGTTGCCCTCCTCGTCCATGGAATCGTCGATCGGCTCCAGGCGGTAGACATAGATCTTGCCGGTGGTGCGGTCGATGGTCACCTTGGCGCCCCACTCAAGATGCAGGATCTCGGCGTAGCTCTTGGCGAGCGACTGCTCCAGGCGGTCGATCAGGTAGAGCTGGTCGATGTGCTTCTCCTGGCAAAGCTCCATCAGGGCGGACATCATGTCGGATGCTGCCATCTTACTTTCCTTCCTTCGCGGGCTTGAAGTCGTAGGTGGGCTTCAACTTGCACTTTTTAACATCAGTGAAATCGAGGGTGACGGACTCGCCGTCCTCGAGCTCGAGGGTCACGTTCGTCTCGGTGGCGGCGGCAATCTTGCCGGCGTACTTGCGACGGCCCTCGGTGGCGGTGGAGGTGAGCTCGCAGTCCTCGCCCATAAAGCGGGCAAAGTCGCACGGGCGGCGCAACGGGCGCGCCATGCCTGGACTCGACACCTCGAGCGTATAGCTCGAAGAGATGGGGTCGAGCTCCTCAATCACATCGCCGACCCACTTGGTGTTGGCCGTGACGTCGTTGAGGGACAGGCTCTGACCCTCGGCACCCTCGATACGCACACGCACGCAGGGGGCCTTGGTGGCACCCACGAGCTCGACGTCGACGATGTCGACATCGTGCTGGGGAGCGACGGCCTCGAGCGCGTCGATGATCGCCTGCTCGGTCTTGGTCTTGACCATTGCGGCACCTCCATCCATACAAAAAAGAAGCGGGGTCGAAACCCCACTTCTTTCAATTACAACTTCATTTGCAAGCAAACTATACCAATACCTGCGGAAACACGCAAGTGCCACAGAAACCCGCAGGTCAGCGTGCCCACAGCATCTCCACAAGAATAAGACAATTGACCGCGGTCTCGAGTGAACGACAATAAGACGAGGGACGACCCAACCGGATCGTCCCTCGTCTTTTACACGTCAGCTGCGCATGCGGCGTTTACTTGACCACCAGGTTGACCAGCTTGCCGGGCACGCAGATGGCCTTGACGACCGTCTTGCCCTCAAGCCACTTGGCAACGGCTTCCTCGGCGGCAGTCTGCATCTCCTCGTTGGAGGCATCGCGGGCCACGTCGATGCGGCCGCGGACCTTGCCGAGCACCTGGACGACGATCTGCACCGTGTCCTCAATGGACTCGGCCAGGTCAAACTCGGGCCAGGCGGCGGTGTAGGCGTTGCCCTCGCAGCCGAGCGCCTCATGCCACAGCTCATCGGCCCAGAACGGGCAGATGGGGGCAAGGACGCTCACGATATCCTTAGCCACGCCGTAGCACAGCGCCTTGTCGCGGGCGGTACCCTCGGTGGCGTTGAGGTAGGCGCTCGCCGCGTTGACGAGCTCCATGACGGCCGAGATGGCAGTGTTGAACTGGCCGCGGTCAAAGTCCTCGGTGCACTTGGCGATGGTGCGGTGACGCTCGCGATAGAGCTTGAGTGCAGCCTCGTCGAGCACGGACTTGTCGAAGGCCACGTTGGCATCGCCAGACTGGACGAGCTGCCAAACGATACGCCAGGCGCGCTTGATAAAGCGGTTGGCACCCTCGACGGCCTTGGGATCCCAGTCGAAGTCCTTCTCGGGCGGGGCGATAAACAGGATCGCCAGACGCATGGTATCGGCGCCGTAGGGCTCGATAACCGAGCTCGGGGGCACCACATTGCCCTTGGACTTGGACATGGTGTCGCCGTTTTCGTCCTTGACCATGCCCTGGCACAGCAGGTTGGTGAAGGGCTCGTCCACGCTCAGCAGACCCAGGTCGCGCAGCGCCTTGGTAAAGAAGCGGCTGTAGAGCAGGTGCAAAATGGCGTGCTCGATGCCGCCGATGTAGTTATCGACGGGCATCCAACGGTCGGCAGCTTCCTTGGAGAAGGGCAGCTCGGTGTTGTGCGGGTCGGTGTAGCGCAGGTAATACCAGCTGGAGCAGGTGAAGGTGTCCATGGTATCGGTCTCGCGCTTGGCCGGGCGACCGCAGACTGGGCAGGTGGTCTCGTAGAAGTCCTTGCACTCGGCGAGGGTCTCGCCGGCGCCCAGGTCCAGGTTCTCAGGCAGCGTCACAGGCAGCTGATCCTCGGGCACGGGCACGATGCCGCAGTGCTCGCAGTGGATGGCCGGGATGGGGTTGCCCCAATAGCGCTGGCGACTGATAAGCCAGTCACGCAGGCGGAACTCGACCTTGCGACGGCCGCAGCCCATGGCCTCAAGGTCGGCCACGATGGCAGCCTCGCCCTCGGAGTGCTTACCGCCGCGCATGCCGGTGTACTTGCCGGACTGGACGAGCGTGCCCTCGGCAGCGTGGGCGCAGTCCCAGTCGACGGTCTCGGCATGGAAGGTGTCGATGGTCTCGCCGCTGGCCTCGACGGCAGCGCGATCGTCATCGTCCAGGATGATCGGCACGATCGGCAGGTCGTACTTGCGGGCAAACTCAAAGTCGCGCTGATCGCCACAGGGAACGGCCATGACGGCGCCGGTGCCATAGTCGGCAACGACATAATCGGCAACCCAAACGGGGACCTTCTCGCCGTTGACGGGGTTCACCACGTAGCGGCCGGTAAAGGCACCGTGCTTCTCGAGGGTGCCCTGGGCACGCTCGACGGCAGAGATATGCTTGGAGTCCTCGACGATCTTGGTGACGGCCTCCTCGTACTCCGTGCCCTCGACGAGCTCGTGCAGACGAGCGTACTCGGGAGCCAGGACAAAGAAAGAGACGCCAAACAGGGTATCGGCACGCGTGGTGAAGACGGTGATCTTGCCCTCGTCGCCCTCGATGGGCTCGCCATCCTGGTCGCACAGGGTAAAGTCGACCTCGGCGCCCTCGGAGCGGCCAATCCAGTTGGCCTGCATCTGCTTGACGCGCTCGGGCCAGCCGGGGAGCTTCTCCAGGTCGTCGAGCAGCTCCTGGGAGTACTCGGTGATCTTGTAGTACCACTGCTCCAGGTCGCGCTTCTCGGGCTCGGTACCGCAGCGCCAGCACTTACCCTCGGTGACCTGCTCGTTGGCCAGAACGGTCTTGCAGGTGGGGCACCAGTTGACCGGGTTCTTTTTGCGGTAGACCAGACCCTTTTCCCACAGCTTCTCAAAGATCCACTGACCCCAGCGGTAGTAGTCGGGGCTGCAGGTCTTGACCATGCGATCCAGATCATAGGAGAAGCCCATGCGCTTCATCGTGGCGAGCGCCTGGTCCATGTTCTTATACGTCCAGGCGGCAGCCTGCGTGTTGTGCTTGATGGCGGCGTTCTCGGCAGGCAGGCCAAAGGCGTCAAAGCCGATGGGGTGCAGCACGTCGTAGCCGCGCATGCGGGCCTGACGGGCCATGGCATCGCCGATGGTATAGTTGCGCGCGTGGCCCATGTGCAGGTCACCCGACGGATACGGGAACATCTCGAGCACATACTTCTTGGGCTTGCTGTCGTCGGTGTCGACAGCAAAGAGGTTGGAGTCCTCCCAGGCCTTCATCCACTTGGACTCAATGGCCTGCGCGTCGTAAGCAGGGATCTCGTCCTTATGATCTGTGCAATCGCACATATCAGCTCCTTTAATCTTAGCTGGGGTCGGGCGGCTTGGCTTTATTCGCTACTGCGGACAGTCCTGCGCAAGACGAAGAGCACATTAAGTGCTCTTCTTTGCGTGCGGAACTTGTAGCGAACAAAGCAAAGCCGCC